>JBDKUC010000314.1:0-6283 GCA_039679885.1 Thermoguttaceae bacterium
AGCCTCGGCGACAGCCGGAGTTTCTTTTGCGCCACCGCCGGGATGTAAGTCGTGCTTTGCGGAAAGCCTTCTGACGGTCCTGTCATAACGCCGCGACCGGTGGTCGCGCCGAGAGCGGCGCGTTCGAGCAAGACTTTTGGGGCGCGACCGCCGGTCGCGGCTTTATGCCGGCCGTCACGCATGTACTTGCGACGTCGAGTCGCCGCCTAAAGGCGGAACTACGAACGGCTCTGGACCGCCGGTTGCGGCTTCGTCGGGCGTCGCAGTGTGCGACTTGCACGCAGCATACACACGTCGTAGAGAATTCGCCGCGGCAGGTCGAGGCTGGGCACGCCAAGTCGGTGCAATGCCATCACGCGGCCCAAGCCGCTCGTCGGCTGGTCGAGAATCGCGCAGAAACGATCGAGCAACGCCAGAGCTTCCCTCGCATCGGCCGGCTGCCGTTCGCAAAGTCGCTCGCGCAGCGATCGGGCCTGAGCGAGCGATTGCTCGAAGCTCCGTAGGCCGATCCGCCAACGCCGCCGCCAGTCGCAATGAAACGGATTCAGACCCTTCCAAAAGCCCGCCGGTCCACTGGTGTTGCCGCCGTGCCGGCGATAGAGAAGCGTCGACTCGGCGAGAAAGCTGATCTGCCCCGCCGCCGCGGCGCACAGCGCAAGCCACCAGTCGTGCGAAGCGATCGTCTCGGGCATCGGCAGCGCCAGTTCCAGCAATTCGCGGTTCGCCGCCGCAGCGCAGCCGAGCACGAACGAACGGCCCAACACAATCCGCAACGGCCGGCCCTCGCCGTGGCGCAGACGGGAATGCCGCAAGAACGACGGGTGGACCATTTGCAGGTGGCCGTTCACCACGGTCAGGTCCGAGTAGACCAACTGGGGCGAATTCGGCTTGGCCGCCTCCGCGCGGCGCATGCAGCTCAGCATCCGCTCGATCTTGTCGCCGTGCCACAGATCGTCCTGATCCGCATAGAACAGGCAGTCGGCGCCCTGATCGTAGGCGAGCTGCGTCAGGAGTCCGAAACTGCCGGCCGGACCGAGTCGGTCGCCGCCCTCGACAAGGCGGATCCGCGAGTCCTCGGCGGCCGCCTCCTCGAGCCACAGCACCGTCTCGTCACTCGATCCGTCGTCGCGGACCAGGAGCGACCAGTCGCCATACGACTGCCGACGGATGCTCTCGAGCAACGGCTGCACATACGGCACGCCATTGTACGTCGAGAGCACGACAAACACCTTGGGCATAGTCTCACGATGGTAAACATGCGGGCGATTTGGGACAACAGCAGTCAGCGTCGCCGCGGCCAGGCGATCGTCTCTTGACTGGCCTTGCGAGACCGGTTACTCTCCGTCGCCCAACCGTGGGGTTGGTCTGCGCCCACTTTTCCATCGGCGATCCCATGATGCAGTCGTCTCGCCTGAGAGCGATGTTGTTGCTAGCGGTGCTATCGCTGGCCGGCTGCATCACGCCGTTGTCGAGGGCGAAATCGCCGCTCGCATCACCGCAGATGTCGCCCGACAGCGTCGTCCTGGAAATGTTCTTCATCCGGGTTCCGCTGGGTGATCCGGTCGCAAACGGCAAGGTTTGGGAGGAAATCGACGAGCAACCCCTGCCGCCCGACTTGCGGCAACGGCTCGCGCGGAACGGATTCCGCGCGGGGCTGCTCGGCGGTCAGTTGCCTGAGGACCTCGCCAAGCTGCTCGAGTTAGCCGACAAGACGACGCCCAGCGGCCAGGCAGAGGGCTCCAAGGTCGAGCAGATGGATTCGGAGCCGCGGGTCGTGCGGCGGCATCAGCAGCTTAGGACCGGACAGCGGAGTGAAATTGTCGCCTCCTCGATCTACCCGGAGTTGCCCGTGCTCGTCTACACGGCGGGACAGCTTTCCGGCCAGACTTACAACGACGCGCAAGGCGTGTTTGCGGCCAAGTCGTTCCCGCAGCCGGATGGCCGCGTCCGCTTGGAACTCGTGCCGGAGCTGCACTACGGCGAGCCGCGGCAACGCTGGGTCGGCAGCCAGGGCATGATGCGGCTCGACACCGGGCGGGCCAAACAGGTCTATGACGAGATGGCCATCACGGTCGACCTTGAGCCTGGGGCCATGTTGGTGCTCACGAGTCTGCCCAACCGCTCCGGCAGCCTGGGGCACCACTTCTTCACGCAGACCGACGGCAAGCAAGAGCAGAAGCTGCTGCTGATCCGCGTCGCCCAGACGCAACACGACGGCCTCTTCAATCCGCCTGCGGCGCTGAAGCTCGACGAGCCACAGTGATCGATCGCCCCGGCTGTTCTCACACTTTTTGTCGACCCGTTTCCGATGTACCTGTTCCCGATCGGACCACGGTATGGTCCGAATGCCGGCAAGCTAGAGCTGGCTGGCTTGATGGGTGGCGTTTCTCGCTACGAAGATGGCCGTTCGTCAGGGACGCAAGGGGTGACGAATCGCATCCATCAGCAGTAGATTCTACCGGCGCTTTGGCTGCTAACCGAGTGAGTGAGGCACGCAGACGGGCTCGATCGAGGCGATCAGACTGCGGTTTTGATACATAGACCCAAATTTCGACTCGAACGTCCCGGGGTTGCGGGTACTGGTGTCTTGGGGTAATGTCGTACTCAGGGTAGTTCCTGAATACTACCGCCCGGAGCGTTCCCGCACACGGCACTTTGCCGCCGCTTCCAGTATCAGGAATGCCCCGTTGACGCAAATCCGGGAGGCTTTGATATGGGAGCCTTGTTTGCAGCAACTTGGGCGTGGCCGCCTTCTCTTTACATTGCCTATGCCATCACGTTTGCTGGAGCCGCAATCTTTGTTCTGTGGATCTTTTTGGACTGTTCATTTTCCACAGTGGCACAGATGGCGGCTCAAGACATCCGCCTGCAATTTCTTCACGATCCCCATCTGCGCTATTGGCACCGATGGAAATGGTACGGTCCTCGCCTCTGGGCCTTTGCGATTCTCGCGGCCTTAAGCGCAGCGGCGTCAACAACCGTCTTCATCCAGCTTGCTTTCAGGGCTGACGCTGAGCGAAGCATAAGGAACGCGGTGCTGGCGATTGCAGTCTTGGCGGTTTGGATCGGGCTGTTTGCAGTGTACCGAAAGCTCTGGTGGATGGCTTTTAGACGTAGAATCGTCCGGCTCCAACCTGCGATGAAAATGGCCGTAGATCGACTGTCGGAGCAGTGGCCCGAAGCAGATGTGTTCTTGTCCGGCTTGGGCAACTACAGTGTATCCTCGCACGATCCAGACCATCTACTGCACGCTGACCCGACGCCCGTACCCGTGCTATGGGAAACCATCGGAGGCATTTCAAGGAAGAAGGATTGTTGTTTCCGGTTTGGCATCGAATCCTATCTCAATTTCGGTGCGGAATCGTTTCAGCGTTGTTGCGTTGAATACAGAATGGGCGGCTACTCTCCTCCAGAAAGGTCTGCGACCGAGGTTCGCTCACCTCCACATACGAAGACCGTTCGGCACGAGCACGATTTCCCGTTGGGCGATTCGTGGTATTTGGCGTTCTACGCCATCAAACTTGACTTCAAGGATGAGGTAGACCCGGACTTGCTGGAAGAGATCGCCAAACGGCCGCCGAAAACACGTTTACCGCATCGCGGTGGCAAATTCCGGTCGCTTGCCGACACGGAGGTTGGTGTCTGGACTCTGCATTGGATGCCCGGCCAGGAATCGCCGTCCCCGATGTTCTACGAGCAGCACACCCTCCCCAAGGGTCAAGTAGTCCAGCTTGATTACGAGCCCGACCCGGCACGATCAACGCATTGCACGCTGATGCCCGAGGACCGTGCTGGGCTAGAAGATCGGTTGGTGGATTCCAAAGACAAGAAGCACCGAGACTACAGGGGCTACCAGATTCAAGTATCCTACATTGAATTGGACAAGAACTTCGAGTGGCTGGAGGCACTCGGCTAGCCGGTGGCTTTTTGCTCGCGCGAGGTGGACCGCCGCCGACACCTCTTTGCTCGTGTGACCATGCCAGCCCAGAATGGCGTGATCTCAGTAGCCTCGACACTCCATGCGTCAACAGGTGCGCATTTAGGCGCACCCAAATGAAAAGCCCTCAAATTCACGGGGAATTCGAGGGCTTCAGTGACCCCGACGGGACTCGAACCCGTGTTGCCGACGTGAAAGGCCAGTGTCCTAGACCACTAGACGACGGGGCCAAGACTGATCTATATACCCGGTCGACGGGGTGCGCGTCAAGTGGGTGGCGGGACGACTCAGGGCGATTGCAAGATCGGCCGCAAGCGTTCGTAGTCCCGCCTTTAGGCGGAATGTGACCGGCGAAAGCCGGGACCACGGCGCAAAGCTCGCTCGAAGCCAAAAGCGATGCTGCCGGAGCGGGAGGACGCAGCAGGAAGCCGCGAGCGAAGAAAGTTAGCGGCAGACGGGCGGGGTGAATGGCAACGATTCGGCGCAACGAAACGGATCAACTCGGCTATTGCTGGCCGCCGGCGCCGCTGGCCTCGGTCTTGGCTGCCGGCTGCTTGTCGGCCGGGGTCTCGTTGCGATGGATCGCGTCGAAGACCTCGCGACGGTGAACCGGCACCTCCTTCGGGGCCTCGACCCCCAGACGCACCTTATCCCCCCGGATTTCGACGACGACGATCGTAATGTCATCGTTGATGACAATACTTTCGTTCTTTTTGCGTGACAACACGAGCATAGGACGTTCCTTCGATCCCTCGTCGGGGCAATCCGACAGCCGCGCCCCCGTCAAGAGACGCCAAAGCGCGTGCGCATACATAATACCATCATTTTACGATACGCTCGTTTACGGCTAAGTCAAGCGAATTCCAGCGGCGCATGGGTTTTTTCGAGTCCCTTTTCGATCGGGCTCTGGCACCGTTGTCAATCCCGGCGTGTTTTGCGCATCTTTTGCCACCCTGCGTCTGGGACGGCGATCAACCTTAAACCGATGTGCGCCAAGAGGATGCGTCCGCCTGGGTGATGCCGTGTCCCGGTGATGTCGTGTGGGGAGTTTTCGGCCGCCATCCCCCGTCGGCGATGCCTTGCAGAGACCGCCCTTCGCCATATAATCAGGGCTTCAACGTTCGTTCCCGATTGCATTCGGCGCACGCGATGCGCCCGCCCCGGGCCATTTTTTTGCCTGCGGCAGCCGATGGGCGGCGCAGGGCGTGCCTGCTGCATGGTGGAGCCCCCTGCGCGGCGCCCTGTCACGAGGCTGCTATGCTCAATTGGTTTCGCAACGTCTTTCGGGCGGCGTGGACGGTGTTTGACGCCCTACGCGTCAGCCTGCTGTACTGGTTCGGCACGTACGATCCGAAGCAGAAGACGTTCACCGAGCGGTACGAGTATCCGGAGTTGCCGCTGGTGGTTGCTCCACGTTACCGTGGGTTTCATCGTTACGATCTGACAAGCTGCATCGCCTGCGAACGGTGCGCTCGCGACTGCCCCGTGCAGTGCATCTCGATCAGCAAAGAGCGTGCGACGGGCCGCAAAGGATTTCAGGTCAACAGCTACGTCATCGACTACGGCAAGTGCCTGTTGTGTGGCATCTGCACCGAGAACTGCCCTGTTGATTGCATCCTTATGGGCTCGTCCTACGATCTGAGCTGCTACAGTCGGGACGGAACGATCGTCGATTTCTCTCGGCTCCCGCTCGACATCGCCTGGGGGAAGGCGACATTGAATGCGACCGTTGTCGCCCAGTCCAAGGTGGTCGCGAAAGCCGTTCACGGAGGCCCCGGCTCCTGACGGCGGAACGCCGGCCGTAGGCCGACCGGCCCGTCGTTCCGCGACGACCGCGTTTCTCGACAGACCTGCTGCCCTCGCCGCTGCACTGAACCCTTGCAAAAGCCAGCCGATCACCTAAAATGACTCCCTTTCGGGCGTCCCTATCTTTCTGCGACGTTGAACGCTTCCACGCCGATATCGACTGACATTGTCGCCTACTTGGCGTTGTTCGCCACGGTGGGGCTCTTGTTTGTTCTGTTCTGCTTGCTGCTGGGGAAGCTCCTGCGGCCGAGCAAACCGACGGTTCAAAAGCGGGAAACCTACGAATGCGGCGAACCGGCCGTTGGCTCCGGATCGGTGCAGTTTGATCTGCGGTTTTACGTCGTCGCGCTGCTGTTTCTGATCTTCGAGGTGGAGGTGGCGTTGTTCTTCCCGACAGCGACCATCTTTGGCAGGGCAAACCAAGAGCGCAAGGCGACGGTTGCCGCGGCCGAATCCAAGGCGCCGCCAACCGCCAGCGCCGCGAAGAAGGCAACGACGGAACGGGCCGCAACGGCGGGCCGCGCATCGTCGGCCGATTTG
>JBDKUC010000194.1:0-4141 GCA_039679885.1 Thermoguttaceae bacterium
AGAAGAGCAGCACATTCCCCCCGTACACGGTAGCAACTTGTCGGCAGAAGGTCAATTGTGCCGGGGACGGTTCCAGCGTCAATCAGTTGTTGACGCGGGAGAAGGATGTAGGGTGAAACTGATCTGCCGTGCAGACGGTTCGTAGTTCCGGCTTCAGCCGGGCTTCCGAGTGAAACGCCGCCTAAAGGCGGAACTACAAACCAAGACGCCGCCTAAAGGCGAAACTACGAACGGCGTGGGGGAGCGGAGACGAAGTAGGCCGCTGGTGGGGGAGAATTGCGGGTCCGGGTGGAAAGTCCTACAATGGTGAAACTAATCGACGTTGCGGAGGATGGAAGCTGGCCGCGGGAGCTTGAGCGTCGTGCATCTGGATCACTTGCCTGGTACGTTTTTTGGCCCCACCAACCTGGTGGAACTGCTCTTGCATCGTGCGCGATGCCAGCCGGACGACATCGCTTTCACCTATCTGGTCGATGGTTAAGACGAGCAAGTCCACATGACCTACCGTGACTTGGATCGTCAAGCCCGGGCGATCGGCGCTTGGCTCGAATCGCGCGACTTGGTGGGCCAGCGGGCCTTGCTCCTCTATCCGGCTGGTTTGGAGTTCATCGCGGCCTTTTTTGGGTGCCTCTACGCCGGCGTCGTGGCGGTTCCGGTCTATCCCCCTCGCCGCAACCGTTCGATGAACCGGATCCAGGCGATTGCCGACGACGCCAACGCCCAGGTGGCCTTGACGACCGATCCGGTCCTCAAGCGGGTGATGCCGATCATTGATGAGACGCCGCATCTGAAACAGCTTACGTGGATGCCGACTTCCCAGGTGGCGGACTCGATGGCCGACCAGTGGACCATGCCGGACGTCCACGGCGACACCCTGGCCTTTCTGCAATACACGTCCGGCTCGACCGGTACGCCGAAGGGCGTCGTGCTCAACCACGCCAATTTGGTCCACAACTCGGCGTTGATTTCGCACGCCTTCGAGCACACACGCTCCGGGACGGGCGTTTTTTGGCTCCCAAGTTATCACGACATGGGGCTGATCGGCGGCATCCTGCAGCCGCTTTACGTTGGCCGACCCAACGTGCTGATTTCGCCGATGAGCTTCCTGACCCGGCCCTATCGCTGGCTCTCGGCCATCTCGCGCTTTCGCGGCACCACGAGCGGCGGCCCCAATTTCGCCTACGAGCTGTGCGTCCGAAAGATTACCCCCGAGCAACGGAAGACACTCGATCTGAGCAGTTGGCGAGTCGCCTTCAACGGTGCCGAGCCGGTCAGGGCCGAGACGCTCGAAGCGTTTGCCGAGGCTTTCGCCCCGTGCGGTTTCCGCCCCGAGGCCTTCTATCCGTGTTACGGGCTGGCCGAGGCGACTCTGATCGTTTCCGGCGGCTTTGTCCATCGGCCGCCGGTGATCCGCGCGTTCGATGCCGAGGCGCTCGGCCGCGGCGAAGTGATTGAGGCGGAGCCGGACGAGAACACGACGCGCTCGCTGGTTGGTTGTGGCGAGAATCTCCCCGATCAACGGATCGTGATTGTGAATCCGGAGACGGGAGCGGCTTGTCCGCCGAACCGCATCGGTGAAATCTGGGTGCAAGGCCCGAGCGTCGCGCAGGGTTATTGGCAAGAGGCCGAAGGCACCCAACGGACGTTCCGGGCCACCTTGAACGGCAAGACCACCGGTCCGGCGGCCCCGTCGAAGTCGAAGAAAGCGAAGGAAGCGGCCAACCGCCAAGGCCCGTTCCTTCGCACGGGCGATCTCGGGTTCCTCGACGGCGGAGAACTGTTCGTCACCGGGCGGCTCAAGGACCTGATCATCGTCCGCGGCGTCAACTACTACCCGCAGGATATCGAGCGCACGGTGCAGGCGAGTCACCCCCGGTTGCGTCCCGATTGCGGCGCCGCATTCGTCCTGGATGTCGGCGGGCGGGAGCAACTGATCATCGTTCAAGAAGTCGAGCGGCACAAGCACGCTGATTTCGACGGCGTGTTTGATGCGATCCGCCGCAATGTGGCCGCGGAGCACGAATTGGCTCCCGAGGCGATTTGGCTCCTGAAGGCCGGAAGCATTCCGAAGACGTCCAGCGGCAAGATCCAGCGACACGCCTGCCGTGATGGCTACCTGGCCGGAACGTTGGACGTGGTGGGGCAGTGGAAGCCGGGAGCCCAGCCCATCGCCGAGGGGCAACACGAGACGGCCGGAGACGGCGCGGTCGGACATCATCGCGAGCACGCCGCTGCCGCGAAGAAACCATCCGCCCCTGCGCCGGGGGATGAAAACGCGCAGACCACGGGCGGGCTCGCCTCGTTCGGCCCGCGGCCCTCGACCGTGAACCGTCACCCCTCGACGCCTGCGGCTCGCCCCGAGACCTCAGAACTCACCGAGCTGATCGTCGAGGAGATCCGTCGCGTGGCGAAAGATCGGGCGAATGGGATGACGCTCGACTCGCCGATCGTCGAAACGGGCATGGACTCGCTGGAACGGATGGAGATTCTCGCGTCCCTGGAGGACAAGTTTGGCGGCCGCTTCCCCGAAGACATTCTGCCTGACCTAGAGACGACGCGGCAAGTCGTGGCGGCGGTCGAGAAGTACCTGGGGCATCGGCCACGGCCCGTCAGCGCTCAGCCGGCAGACGCCGAAATTCCCGAGGCTGCGTACCGTTTTGATCGCTTCCCTGAGTACATCCGCCTGCGGGAAAGCCTCGCGATGGTGGAAAAGGCGGGGCTGGGCAGCCCGTTCTTCGTCGTCCACGATGGCCCAACGCGCGAGTGTACGCGAATCGGCGATCGCGAACTTATCAGCTTCTCGAGCTACAACTACCTGGGCATTGCGGGCGAGCCGGCCGTCAACGCGGCTACGAAAGAGGCCATCGACCGCTATGGCACGAGCGCCTCGGCCAGCCGCCTCGTTTCGGGCGAACGGCCCGTCCATGTGGATCTCGAACGGGAAGTGAGCCGTTTCCTCGGGACAGAGGACACGATCGTCTTCGTCGGCGGGCACGCCACCAACGAGTCGGTGATCGGGCACTTGGCTGGCCCCGGCGACCTGATCCTTCACGACTCGCTGGCCCACAACAGCATCGTGCAAGGCGCCGTCCTCTCCGGCGCGCGGCGTCGGCCGTTCCCGCACAATGACTGGAAGGCTGCCGACCGGCTGCTCCGCACGTACCGCCACGAATATCGTCGCGTGTTGTTGGCCATCGAAGGCGTCTACAGCATGGACGGCGACATTCCGGACCTGCCCAACTTCGTGGAGATCAAGAAGCGGCACAAGGCGCTCTTGATGATCGACGAGGCGCATTCGATGGGCGTGCTGGGCCGGACGGGCCGAGGCATCGCCGAGCACTTTGGCGTTCCCCGCGACGACGTCGACATCTGGATGGGAACGTTTAGCAAGAGTTTCGGCAGTTGCGGAGGATACATCTCCGGTTGCCACGCCCTGGTCGAGTACCTGCGTTACACGGCGCCGGGCTTTGTGTTCGCGGCGGCGATGGCGCCGCCCGTGGCCGCAGCCGCGTTGGCTTCACTGCACTTGCTCGAAGCGGAGCCCGAACGAGTCGCTCGGTTGCAGGAGAATTCCCGGCTGTTCCTCTCGCTGGCTCGCCAAGAGCGGCTCAACACGGGCATGAGCCATGATTCGCCCGTGGTGCCGGTGATTCTCGGCAATTCGCTGCACAGCCTGCGACTGTCGCGGGCGATGAACGCTCGCGGGGTCGATGTGCAACCGATCGTCCATCCGGCCGTCGAGGAGAACGCGGCGCGGCTGCGATACTTCATCAGCGCGCGGCATACGCCTGAACAGCTTCGCTACACTGTCCAGGCGATGGCCGAAGAGTTGCAGAAGATCACCGACTCGCTGTCGTAGCAGGGGCTTTTGCCCGTGCGGTCCTCGGACGGCGGCATCCACGTTCGGTTACCGGTTGATGTCGAAGCCGAAGGTCACGCCGTTGAGGAAGATGCTTTCCTTGTTGTCGGCCAGATTGATGCCCATCGGACGGCCTTGGGCGTTGGCAGTCGTGTAATCGATGACGCTGCTGCCCCGGGCGACGTTGTCCATCCAGAAGCCGGTCCAGCCTGCGTGGGCCGCGATCGACCGGGTAATCTGGAACCACTCACGGTACCTGGCCATTCTCGGGTCAGACTGGAT
>JBDKUC010000240.1:0-8659 GCA_039679885.1 Thermoguttaceae bacterium
TTGTAGACGGGGACGCCGTAGACTTCCTGGCCTCCCTTTCCGGGCGTGACGCCGGCCACGACGTGCGTGCCGTAGTCGAGCATCTCCATCGCGACGCGACGTCCCTGCTTGCCGGTAATGCCTTGGATCAACACCCGCGTGTTCTTATCAATCAACATGGTCATGGTAGTTCTCGCAATCGACTCGTGTACTCAGCCCGCTGCACGCGATGAAGTAGTAGTGCTTGAACGGCCTTCCCGCAGAGCGCGAACGTTACGTTCCTCGCGCGGAGCGGGAGGAGTGCTTTGGTCTACGCCGAGCGCGCCCGGTGATTTTGTTCTTGATGTTTCCTGGCTTGATGGATGACCATCCGGGCGGAATCGGCCACGGAGGTTGCCATGCCGCGGAGGAACAGGTGATAGCCCTCCTCGGCCTGGATTTTGTTGAGCTGGGCGAAGGCTTCCTCGTCGCGAGGTCCTGCGCGGCGGATCAGGATGGGGATCGTCTTGTCGAAATTGGGCGTCTCGCGGATGCCGCCCATGATCCCGCCGATGAGCGTCTCGTAAATGTCGGTGAAGTTCGCGCGGCCGCCGACGACCCAAATCGCGTGGATGGGGCCGGGGTGCATCAGGGCGATCTTCGTGAGGCCCTTGACCTTCTCCGGCGTCGGGTTGCCGCTGTATTCGGTGAAGATGGCGGGCTTGCCGCCCAAGATGCAGAGGGAGTCGAGGGCTTCAACGCTGGTTCCGCCGCCGGAGGCGAGCACGACGATGTCGCCGTCGAGTTCGTAGAACATTCGGCCCGCCGCGCCGCGCGTGTCGCTGCGGTCGTTCTCGATCGCGAGTTGTTCGAGCCGACTTGGCGTCCGGCCTGAACTGAGCCGCTCCGGTAGGTTCAAGCCGGTTTGGCGGAACATGGCGTCCTCGTCGATCTCGACCTTCGCGTCGGCGGCGACCCACTGGTCGTCGCGCGTCAGGACCAGCGGATTGATTTCGGCCAGCGTGGCGTCGCAATCGACGAACATGCGATAGAGCTTTAGGAGAATCTCGTCGCCGCCTTTCATGCCGGCCCGCTCGGCCAGATCGGCTGCGGCGGCCGGCTGGAGGCCCTTGAGCACGTTGACCGTGTGCGACCAAACGCCTTGTTGTCCGCCCTGGGCGGCCGACTCGACGTCGATGCCGCCGCGGTCGGAGACGATCACCGTCGGGGACGGGCCGATGTAGGTGACGGCCGCGTAGTACTCTTTAGCGATGTCGAGTTTTTTCTCGACGAGCACTTGTTGCACGGTTTCACCGAAGAGCTTTCGCCCGAGAAGCGAGCGTGCAGCCTCATCGGCCTGGGCGGCAGAGGTGCAGGGGATGACGGCGTTTGCCTTGCCGCGCCGGCCCCAGAGCACTTGGGCCTTGACCATCACGCTGCCGTACTCGGCAACCAGTTGTTTGGCCTCATCGGCCGACGCAACGATCTTTCCCGGCGGGATGGGAATCCCGGCCCGTTGGAACAGTCGCTTGCCTTCGAATTCGTAGAGTTTCATAAGTCGTCTCGTCTTGGTAATGCCGCGGGCGCTGACCGCATGGCGCGGATCGAAGTGGCGGGCACGCGCTGTGTGCCAAGATCAATGTAGTTGGGCACGTTTCGGAGTGCCGAGGGTTGGCCGAGTCGTCTCTTGCAAGCCCGAGCAAAGGGCACGTGGGGTGTGCTAGCTACATTGCGGTTGCCCGATCGCCAACTACCCGTAGTAATATTAACGACCGTAAAATGTGTCAAGAGCATCGGCCGACGACGAGGCGAAAGATGGCAAAAACCGCTTCGATTCGCCGAGAAATTTCCCCTTCAGACGCTTCACGGCGTGAGTTTTGTCATCTCGCAGCGACCCTTAATAACCTTCGCTTATGGTGACGCGATTGTGAATCAACGCGTCCTCGGCGAGGTCGAATCGCCGTCCGCGGATGCTACGCCGGCTGGTCGAACCTCGCGGCGGGCCAGCCCACGGGTTCAACACTAGCCCGACGCGCAAGCGAGGGTTGTGCCGCCTTTTTCCCTCGCTAATGTACTGTCTCAGAAATGACGGTCTGTATGTTGCATCATTCAGGACGAATGGGCGCCATGTCCCACGCTTGCGTGGGCATGACGGCGAACATGCTTGCTGTCTCGCTGCGCTCGCTTAGCAAGCATGGCACCCAAAAATCCCCGACAGACTGAATCACTACACTTGCGCGTCGGGCTAGTGTTCGACATTCCGGGTCTGATCTGCCCCGCATGGCGAGAAATGCGGGCTGGCGGGGACCGGCGGGCCGTCGCGATGCGTCGGGCCTCATTGCCCGCCATCGGCCGGCAGTCGGGCGAGGACGGGCAGGCTGATCGTCACCTGAGTGCCGCGGCCCGGTTCGCTTTGCAGGCCGATCTGGCCGCCGTGCCCTTCGATGATTCGCCGGGTGGTCGGCAATCCCAGGCCAGAGCCGCCGCGCTTCGTCGAGTAGAACGCCTCGAACACTTTCGCCCGGGTCTCGTCGTCCATGCCGATGCCGGTGTCGATGAGGTCCAGCGCGACGCCGTCGGGCGTGCCGTAGGTGCGGACAACCAACTGCCCGCCGTGCGGCATCGCCTGTTGGGCATTGATCACGAGGTTCAACAGGGCGCCGTGGAACGCCTCGCGGTCCAGAAGCACGGTCGGCAGATTGCCCGTCATGTACTCGACCAATTCGACGCCGGACTGACGCGCCTGCGGCCGGTAGAAATCGAGCACCTCGCGAACGAGCGCATTCAAGTCGCTCGGCTGGAGGTTTAGCCGGTGGGCCTTGGCGAACTGGAGGAAGTCGTCCAGGAGGTCCTGCAAACGGCGGCACTCCTGCTGGACCAAGTCCACCTTCTTCATCGCCCGGCGATCGCGGGCCGAGTCCGAGTCCTGGAAGTCTTCGGCCAGCAGCTCCATGTTCATCCGGATCGTCGACAGCGGATTCTTGATCTCGTGCGCCAGCGCGCCCGCCAGGCGCGCGATCTCCGTGTACTGATCGACCAGCCGTTGATTCAGATCGGCGTTGAACATGAGCAAAGCAGGATGGAAAGCTGGAACCGGCTAAGTCGGCGTAACAGAACAAGGCGGCCGAAGAACCGTAGGGCGGATTTCCCAATCCGTCCCAAAAGTGGACGGACTGGGAAGTCCATCCTACGACACGACTGCGAGATTCTACGGTGCGATGACTTGTGAACTAGATTTTAGCCTGCGCGGGTGAAAAGACAATCGGGCGCGTAAAGCGGTTTGCCGACTCGCAGCAGGGCCGCCGCGTTTCGCAACTGGATCGGTCAACCGTTCTCGTGGACGTGGAAGCCGATCGGCCGGTGCGGCTGCTCTGCGGGGCGTTCCATCAGCTTGTTGAGCACGCTGGCGATGGCCTTGATCTGACTGTCGTGGAGTCGAACGGTTTCGGCCAGTTGCGTCAGTTGCTCGACCAGTTCGCCGGGCGTGGCCATCAAGCGTCGGAGCCGAACGAAGATGCGCATGATCTCGATGTTGACCTGCACGGCAGTCGGCGACCGGAGCACGCTCGACAGCATTGCGACGCCATGCTCGGTGAAGGCCCAGGGCAGTTTTCGACGCCCGCCGTGGTCGAAACTTGAAGTCGCAATTTGCGACATCAAGTTCGTAACCTCTTGCTGCGTAAGCTGAAACGCAAAGTCCTCTGGGAACCGTTCTTGGTTGCGACGGACCTGTTCGTTGAGTCGCTTCGTCAGCACACCGTAGAGCTTCGCCAGGTCGAAATCGAGCATTACCCGTTGCCCGCGGACGACGCGAACCATCTGCTGGATCCGGTCCGGGGCGATGATAACTTCCGTGGCGGCTTTCTTGGTCATGCTGTGCAATCCAAGGCCAAGGGATTCTGCTGTCTTCAGGGAGCGAATCCGAGACTCACGCCCGTTCACGGGCGTTCCCGCCGTAAGCGGTCGTAGACCCGTGCTTCAGCACGGGTTGCATCCGGCAAATGCATCCGTTGTCACGCCTGTTTACAGGCGTCCTCCGCGTGCCCTCGGGCAGGAGGCCCATGAATGGGCCTGACAACCACAAGTCCCCGCTTCTCCCAACCCGGCGTAAACGCCGGGCCGATTACCGCTTCGCGGCAAGGGCCGTAAACGGCCCTATAGCTCTCAACTGCGGATCCGCAAACTCGAAGTCGATCTTGTATTTCTTGAGCCTGATTCGGTCCCCCACAGCCTGGAGTGCATAGCTCAATCGCTCGTCACCGAATTCGTTGGTCAGTCCTCCTCCTTCCCTTCCTCCTCCTTCTCTTCTTCCATCGGCACGCGTTTGACGGCGACGAGCGTGTCGTCGTCGTCGAGGCTCATGATTCTGACGCCTTGGGTGTTGCGGCCGATGATGCTGACGTCGCTGACGGCGATACGCTGAATCTTGCCGTGGGCGGTCATCATCAGCAACTCATCGCGGTCGCAGACGCTGACGACGCCGACGACCGGGCCGTTTCGATCCGTAGTCTTGATGTCGCGAATGCCCTTGCCGCCGCGGTGCTGGGTGCGATAGCTACGCGAGGAACTCTCTTCGTGCTCCTCACCCTCTTCGGCCTCGGGCTCTTCGTGCTCCTCCGGCTCGTCGACGTCGGCGGCGTCCTCTTCATGCTCGCCCTGCGCAGGCAGTTCATCCTCCGGACCGCCAGGCAGATTGGGGCCGAACGGCGTTCGCTTGCCGTAGCCGTGGACGCACATCGTCAGCAGGGTGGATTCCGGATCGGCCACGACCATGCCAACAACGCTATCGTCGCCGACCAGGCGGATGCCCTTCACGCCGCTGCTGTTGCGGCCCATCGGCCGGGCGTCGGACTGCTTGAAGCGGATCGCCATGCCGTGGGCGGTGGCCAGCACCAGTTCGTCGCCGGGCTTCGTTACGGCCACATCGACCAGGGCGTCCCCTTCACGCAGCTTGATGGCGATGATGCCGCTCTTCAACGGCCGGCTGTAGGCGCTCAGCGGCGTCTTTTTGACCAGCCCGCGAGCTGTGGCCATGACGAGGAAATGATCGGGGTGGTCGAAGTCACGAACGGCCCGGCAGTCGGTGATTTGCTCACCCTCGGCCAGATTGAGCAGGTTGACCACGGCGCGGCCGCGGGCGTCGCGGGCGAGTTGCGGCAGGTCGTACACTTTGCGCCAATAGACCTTGCCCAGGTTGGTGAAGAAGAGCAAGAAGGCGTGCGTGCTGGCCACGAACAGGTGCTGAATCGGGTCTTCGTCCTCGGTCTTGGCGCCGGTGAGGCCCTTGCCGCCGCGGCGCTGGGCGCGGTAGACGGAAGCGGGAGTCCGCTTGATGTAGCCGTTGCTGCTGATGGAGACGACCATCGTCTCTTCTTCGATCAGGTCTTCGAGGTTCACCTCGCCGACCTCTTCGCCGCTGATCTCGGTGCGGCGTGCGTCGCCGAACCGGCGTTTCAGCTCGCGGCAATCGTCCCGAATCATCTCCAAGATGAGCGATCGGTCGGCCAGGATGTGGCGGTACTGGTTGATCTCTTCGAGCAGCTTGTGATGCTCGTCAGTTAGCTTTTCCTGCTCGAGGTTGACCAACTGGCCGAGCGTCATCTTGAGAATCGCGTCGGCCTGCACGGGCGTCAGCGTGTAGAATTCGCTCGCGACGCCGCGTTCCTCGACGAGGACGCGGAACCCTTCGTCACCTAGGGCCCGCTCGAGCAGGGCCGAGGGCGTTTTGATTTGCATCAACCGCTCTTTGGCCTCAGCCTGGGTCGACGAACTGCGGATCACCCGGATCACTTCGTCGATGTTGGCGTGGGCCAGGAGCAGCCCTTCGAGCGTGTGCTTTCGCTGCCGCGCCCGAGACAGCAAGAACTGTGTGCGTCGGCGGATGACGGTCTCGCGGTGGCGGATGAACTCCTGCAGCAGCTCCTTGAACGAGAGCACCCGCGGCTTGCCGTCGACCAGGGCGAGGAAAATGAGCGAGAAACTGTCTTGGAGCGGCGAGAACTGATAGAGCTGATTGAGGACGACGTCCGGGTCGGCGTCGCGTTTCAGGTCGCAAATCAGCCGGACCGGCTCTTCGAGGTCGCTCTCGTTACGGACGGCCGAAATGCCGGGGATCTTCCCTTCGGCCGCCAGCGCGTTGATCCGCTCTTCGATGCGGTCGCGCGACTGCTGGAAGGGGATCTCGGTGATGATGATCCGCTGCCGCTTGTTGTGCTCTTCGATGCGTGCGCGGGCGCGGACGACGATGTTGCTCCGGCCCGTGTGATAGCCGCGGCGGATGCCCGAGCGGCCGCAGACGACGCCACCGGTCGGAAAGTCGGGGCCGGGGACAATTTCGAGCAACTCGTCGATCGACACCTCGGGATCGTCGAGCACGCGAACAATGGCGTCGCAGATTTCGCCCAGGTTGTGGGGCGGAATCGACGTAGCCATGCCGACCGCGATGCCGTTGGCGCCGTTGACCAGCAGATTAGGGAACTTCGATGGAAGCACCGTCGGTTCCAGTCGCCGCTCGTCGTAGGTCGGAATGAAATCGACCGTGTCGAGCTTGATGTCCTCGAGCATCATCGCGGCGATGGGCGACATTCGAGCTTCGGTGTACCGCATGGCGGCCGCAGGCAGTCCGGCGATCGAGCCGAAGTTTCCCTGCTTATCGACCAGCACATGCCGCAAGACCCATTCTTGGGCCATGCGCACCAATGTCGGATAGACAATGCTTTCGCCGTGCGGGTGATAGTTGCCGCTGGTGTCGCCGGAGATCTTCGCGCACTTGATCCGCCCGGCCCCCGGCGTCAGGTTCAGGTCGTTCATGGCGACCAGGATTCGCCGCTGCGAGGGCTTCAGACCGTCGCGCACATCGGGCAGCGCCCGGCTGACGATGACACTCATCGCGTACGTCAGATAGCTCCCCTTCAGCTCATCCTCGATGGGCATCTCGATGAGGCGGCCCATGGGGACCGAAGCGCCAGCGGCGGGTTCACCTTCGGAGGGCGGTTCTTGCTCAGGCCGGGGAGTTTCAGGCGGGAGATTCGAGTCGGTTGACACCGGGCGTCCTTTCGGGAAGAACGTGCCGCCTTAGACCGCCATAAGATTCAGGCAGGCAAACGTTTGCGGCAATTCTTCATTGAACAATTTGCAGCCTTCAGTATAGCGATTTTTCCTCGACGCCACAACGGCCGCAGCCGCGCACGGCCGCGGCGCGCACAGTTTTGGCAAAGGTTGCCAAAACCTGCCATCTTAGGTACATTGTAATGAAAGCATGTTATGATCACGCTCAACCTCTCCCTTCCGGGTTCGATGCGGACGTTTGTCGATAAGGAAGGGCATGCAGGTGGCAATGGCACGGTCCGGTAACGCACGCGTGAGGACCAGAGGCGTGACATAGGAATGCCTGGGAGAACTGCCGCCGGAAGGGCTCGATTCGGGCGAATGGATCGAGGGCACGGCAGTCGTTCGCTGGGGACTGTTCCCCTTTGCATGCAACCAGCCGGTGAATGGTTACATGGCACGCCCGAGTGCTGGGTCAACCGAATGGCTAGGCTGCTCAGTCGCACCGAGGAGAAAGGGGCGAATCGCCCTGAGGGAGTCATCTGTGTCACATCGGCTTTCGACAATTGAAGCGGCGACCGAGGCGTTGGCCGCGGGCAAGATCATCGTCGTGATGGACGACGAGGACCGGGAGAACGAAGGGGATTTCATCTGTGCTGCCGAGAAGGTGACGCCGGAGATCGTGAACTTCATGATCACCAACGGCCGGGGGCAGCTTTGCATGCCGATCCTGCGTGAGACGGCCGAGCGGCTCGACCTGCCGCAGATCGTCAAGAACAACACGGCCCCGCTGGGCACGGCTTTCACGATCCCGATCGACCACCGCAGCGGCCGCACCGGCGTGACGGCGCCCGAGCGGGCGAGGACGATCCAGGAGATTCTCAACCCGGCCAACAAGCCGGCCGACTTTGTGCGGCCGGGGCACTTGTACCCGTTGGTTGCGAAAGAGGGCGGCGTGCTCCGCCGCGCCGGCCACACCGAAGCCACGATCGATCTGGTCCGGATGGCTGGACTGCGACCAGCGGGCGTGCTGATCGAGATCCTTGGCCCGACGGGTGACCGAGCCAACCGCGAAGAGCTTTACGCGTTGGCCGAAAAGCACCGATTCGAGATCATCACGATCGAAGCGCTCATCAAGCACCGCCGCCGCAGCGAGAAGCTTGTCTACCGGCTGGCCGAGGCGGATCTGCCGACGCGTTACGGGGCCGGCCGGATCATCGCCTACGGCGTGAAGTACGAGGACGACCAGCCGCTGGCCATCGTGCTGGGCGATCCGACAAGCCGGCCCGAGCCGCTCGTTCGGCTTCACTCCTCCTGCTTCACCGGCGACCTGCTAAGCTCGCTGCGTTGCGACTGCGGCGACCAACTCAAGCTAGCCCTGCAGATGATCGGCCAGGAAGGGGCGGGCGTGCTGGTCTATCTGCCGCAGGAAGGCCGCGGCATTGGGTTGGTCGAGAAGATCAAGGCCTATAGCCTGCAGGACCAGGGGATGGACACCGTCGAGGCGAACCTGGCGTTGGGCCATCAGGTCGACAGCCGTGACTACGGCGTCGGCATCCAGGTGCTGAAGGATCTCGGCCTGACGAAGGTCCGTCTGTTGACGAACAATCCTAAGAAGACGGACGCTTTTATTTATGGCGGATTCGACCTGGAG
>JBDKUC010000212.1:0-12325 GCA_039679885.1 Thermoguttaceae bacterium
CCGCGAGGCCCGGACCTGTCGGCTGACGCGAAACTCCGCTCGCAGGTTGCCATTGACGTGGCCGAAGCGGGTAATCAGGCGCACGGTCGTCTTCTCGCCGGGCCGCACCTGGCAAGGGCGAGCGGGGGGCGTCGTCGAGCAGGCGGGGACGCCATCGCTATCGGCGACGACGACGGCCACCTCGCCGGTGAGCAGTTCGCTGCCGCCGCGGACGGTCACGTCGACCTGCGTCCAGACGCCGGCCTTGTAGCGATCGGCGATTCCGACGCGGACGCCGACGATCTTTGGCGGCTTATATTCTTGGGCCGTGGCCGCAAGCGGCAGGAAGACAATGCAAAATGCAGAAGCAAAATGCAAAATGGAAAATGTAAAACGGAAGCGGCCCGGGGATATCACCGGTTTCCTCTGGTCCCGACGCTCAGCATGGGAACGAGGGGTCGTTGGCGATCTGGAATGGTCATTTTTCAACGTTCAGTCCTCGTCACGGCTTGCCTGCGTCGGGACAAGTGCACACGAGCCGCCCGCAGCCGGGGCAGCCGGAGCCGTACTTCTGCATGACGGCCTTGTTGAGATCGACGCCGGCCACGTTGGCGATCGTGGCCAGCCAGGCCAGCACGTCGGCGAACTCGGCCGACCGCTCCTCGTGCGTGCCGCTCCGCAGGGCCGAGGCCAGCTCGCCGATCTCTTCCATCAGCCACATGAAGGTGCCGTCGATGCCGCGGGCGACATCCTTTTCGATGTACATGCGGCGGATCAGTTGCTGGAGTTCGACGAGAGTGATTTCCGAGGACGTCGTCGGTTGATTTCTTCCCTGGGGCGATTCAGTCACGGTGGCTCCTGGCCTACGCTTTTCAACGGGTGTCTGGCTGGAATATTTCTGAGTACGGCGATTTTCTTACCTTATCCGAAATGGTTTCTACCGACAACAGGCTGCTCAGGGCAAGCTACGAGCCTGTTGCGGTATGGCTTGGAGGAGTCCGCAGCGTGACGGGAGTGTCTATCGCGGCCCGGGAACGTTGCCTGTTGCATTGGGTCTGTCGGCGATGAGCTTGGGCGGACGGCGGACAGTTTGCCAGCCGCGCTCGCGTTGAATGCGTCGAAGGTCCTCGCAAATCAACGTCAAATCGCCGCCGAACTTGCGAGTATGCTCCATTCGATGACGCCGGACCTCTTCAACGATGGGATCTCTCATTGGACGGCCTCCAGCAACTCGTCGGGTGAACACACTTCCGGACACCGGTAGCCGGCGTTCTCAACGATCTGCCGCACCATCATGCGCGTGAAAGGGTTGTTCAGGTGGGCGAAATTCCAAGTGATTAAAACGTCAATGCCGTTGACGGCCGCCAGGGCGATGTGGAGGGCGTCTTCCGGATATTCCTCGGGGATGCCTTGCCCCTGAATAATCTGTATCGCCAAAGCTCTGGCAGCCTCATCGGTGTCTAACATCGGCAACGACTCGATCGCTCGCAGCCGTGCGGTTGCCTGTGCGGAATCGCCCCGGCAGGCCTCCTCGCGCACGAGGACCGAGACGTAGCTTTCGTAGTCGGAGATCAGCCGAGGCCACAACTCACGAGTTGCCTCTTGGCGCGCCGCCGCAACCATGTCACGGCTCGGACGAGCCGTGAAGTAACTGACCACAGTGGTCTCAACGTAAACACTTTTGGGCATCAGCACCTCCCCTTAAGTCTAGCCGGTAGCCAGCCTAGGGTCAACGAATCCCCCGGGCCGGTCTCTTGCTTACGGCGACTTCAATGTCATCTCCAAAAGCGTTTGCGCGCCAGGGTAGCCGGGATGCTGCTTGAGCAAACGGTCCAGCACTCTTCTGGCTTTGGCCGGTTGGTGGGCCTCGAGCAGTGATTTTCCCAGAACGAGCTGTGCGGCGGCATCGTCGGGCTTCAACTCCACAAGAGCCTCGTACTCGACGATGGCGTCTTCCCAGTCGTGTCGCTTGGCCAGGGCTTCCGCCAGTATCCGGTGCATGTCGGCGTCGCGGACGTCGATCTCGATGGCCTCGCGGGCCCAGCGCTCGGCGGCCGCGTCGTCTTTCCTCGCGGCGGCCGAACGGGCGAGAACGCGCCGCGAGGCCAGATCGTCGGGGTCCATTTCGGCGGCCTGGGCGAGCTTTGTGGCCGCTTTCGCATCGGTCGGGGCTTCCTCGGCCGCCTTGCGGAGCTTGTCGAGATCGGTCCCCGACGGCCAATGGAGCGACTTCGTCTTGGCTGCCTGCTGTTTGAGGAACGACTTGTAGCCCCGCTCGAACTCGGCCTGTGAGACGCCGAAGACACGGCGAATGGCGTCCGGCGTGGTCAGCCCGTCCGTGTAAGCGCTGAGCAGGTCGCGCAACGATTGCTCGCCCTTGCGGCTGAGCATGTACTCGACGCACAGCTCGGCCTGGCAATAGGCCATCGCCCAATCATCGCTCGAGGAAGGGCGCGTAAAGCCGGCGTTGAGGGCGTCAAGATCCATGAGCTTCCCGCTGGCTTCGCGTGCGACGAGCAGGTCGCACCAGACACGCGGCCGCGGCGCCCGCTCGCTCCAGACGGCCAGCCCCTCGGTGTACCAATGAGGGCAATCGAAATGGGTCTGCTGAAGATTGATGATGTGGACGGTCTCGTGCGTGAGCACCCGGGCCCAATTCATCGCGTGGCTCAACTGCGGCTCGCTCGGCGAAACCATGCCGACCATCCGGCCCGTGCTCGCCGCGACGGTGCCCAGATAGGGCAGGGCGGTCAATCGGGCGCTGAACCACTGGTGGCCGTCGATGCCCCGGGCCTCGCTGAAAATCTCGATCAGCGTCTTGCCCGGCGGATCGTAGCCGAAGCGGCGGCAGAGGGCCGGATAGACCTTTTCGAGATGCCGAGAGGCATAGCGGGCGAACAGCCGGTCCGCGATCCCCTGATATCGGACCTGGAACCGGGGGCTTTCGAGCGTCTGCATTCCTTCGAGAACGTCCAGCACCTCGAGCGAGTTCTTCACGCGGACGTTGAACGGGTCGGCCCGAAAGGCCGCCCGGAGCGTCTTGCGTGCGTCATCCTCCCGTCCGGCCAGCATGTAGAGCAGGCCGAGATGCCCTTCGGGGCCAATCTGCCGCGGCATGACGCGGATCGCTTCGAGGAAATAAGGCTCGGCCTCGAGTTGCTTGTTGCGGGCCTCGAGCTGCGCGGCCAGGGTGAAGTAGAACTCGCCGGGGTGCGGGTTCCGCTTGGCGACTTCGGCCACGAGCTTGGCAAGACGCGACGGGTGCGCGACCGCCGGTCGCGGCTTTGTGCGGGAGGGCGCGACGGCCGGCGTGGTGTCCGAGCGGTTGAGCAAGACGTAGCACGCCGCGATGCGGCCGAGCGTCTGCTCGGAGACCGGGTTCAATGGCAGGACGTCCTTTTCGAGGAAGGAGAGCGTTTCGGCCGGCTGAAAGTTCATCCAGAGCAGGTCGGACTTCAGCAACAGGGCGTCCAGCAGCCTGGGGTTGAGCTCGAGCGCACGGCGTAGCGAGGCCTTGGCCTTGTCGACGTCCCGCCGCTCGACGGCCAGCAGCGCCAGGGCGGCGTGGACTTCGGCCGCGTTGGGATTGATCTCCAGCGCGGCATGGAGTTCCTTCGAGGCGTCTGCCTGATTGTGCTTTTCGAGGAACAACATGCCGGCGTCGTAATGGGCTGGCCAGTAGTCCGGCTCCTGCTTCAACGCGTCGGGATACAAGTCATTGACGAGAAACTGGAACTGATCCGACTGGCGGTTCCATCGAGCCGACTGCGCCGCGGCCAAGCCGATCCAACGGAGCGACTCGGCGGACGTGACTTCGTTGTCATTGTAATAATGGACAATCCAGGTGTAGCCGCGGGCCGCCTCGTCGAGCTTGCCGGTGACGCGATTCAGCTCGGCAAGCGTCCATCGGGCCAGCAGTTGGTTGCCATCGATCTGAATGGCCTGTTCTGCACGCTTTCGAGATTCGTCGAGCGATCCGTGTTCGAAGGCGAGTCGGGCCAGTTCGGCAAGCACGTCGGCATTGTGGGGCAGATTGTCAGTCTGCCCGGGCAGGTTGACAACCTGCCCCGCGGTCAACGCTTTGACCGCTTCATCGTCTTTCCCCTGCGCGGCCAGGCAGCGGGCCAGCCCGATGGCTGCCGCCGGGTCTTTGGCTGCCGCAGGGCGATAGAGGTCAGCCGCTTCGGCGTATTTGCCGCGAAGCAGGAGCTTGCGTGCAAGGGCCGGGGATCCTCCGTCGGCGGCCGAAGCCAACGAGGCGACCAAGATCAACGGCAGACAGACGATGGTCCGAAGAGTAGCCACAAGGGAGAAAGTCGACGCGAAGGATGGACGTTGCGGCCGATGATCCACTATACCCGAACTGGCGGTGCGGATCAACCTGCCCCCCTTTGACACACGGCAACCGCAAGCATACGATTCCGGCAAGCCCCGGCCGCCTGCGACTGCGTGTTTCCATGCCAACTGTCCTGATCGACAACCGTGAACTGACGATTTCCGCCGGGCAGCGGATGAACGGCATCGAGGCCGCGCGGTTGGTCGGCATCGACATCCCGTTCTACTGTTGGCATCCGGGCCTGACGGTCGTCGGCAGTTGCCGGATGTGTCTGGTCGAGGTCGGGTCGCGCGACCCGGCAACCGGCAAGGTCACCATGCAACCGAAGCTGTCGCCGGCCTGCAACGTTCAGGTAGCCGACAACATGGTGTTGGTGACGCAGAGCGAGAAGGTTGCCCAGGCCCGAGCGATGGTCGAGGAGGACCTTCTGCTGCGGCATCCGATCGATTGCCCGATCTGCGACAAGGCGGGCGAGTGCCTGTTGCAAGACTATCATTTCAACTACGGCCAGAAGGAGCGCCGGGCCGATCTTCGTCCGTTCACAAGCCGCCGCCGGGATGTAGGCGATGTGACGCTCTTCGTCGACCGCTGCGTGATGTGCAGCCGCTGTGTCCGCTTCTGCAACGAGATCAGCGGCGCCAGCGAGCTGATGGTGACTGGACGGTCGGCCAATGAGGAAATCAACATCGTCGCCGGTTATCCGCTCAACAACAAGCTTTCGGGCAACGTCGTCGATTTGTGCCCCGTCGGCGCGCTGTGCGACAAGGATTTCCTCTATCGGCAGCGGGTCTGGTATCTGAAGCGGCACGCCGGCGTCTGCACGGGCTGCTCGACGGGCTGCTCGATCTGGATCGAGGAGAACCAGGAGCGAATCTGGCGCATCAAGCCGCGAGAGAATCCGCTAGTCAATAAATGGTGGATCTGCAACGACGGCCGCTATGACTATCCCCACGTTCACGATCCGCGGCGGTTGACTGCAATAGGGGAGTGGGAGGCAAAAGGGGAGAGGGGAGAGGGGAGAGGGGAGAGGGATGCGAGTGCAATAGGGAGAAAAGCCGCGGAGGTTCCACTCGGCGAAATCGTCTCGGCTCTGCGGCAAGCCGGTCGCCTGGCTGCCGTCGTGTCGCCGTATCTGACCGTTGAAGAGGCTTATCTGCTGTGCAAGCTGGTGCGCGGCATTGACGCGGAGGCGATGCTGGTGCTTGGCCCCGCGCCGACAGTGGGCGAGGACGAGCGATTCCCGAAGGGATTTACGATTCGTGCCGAGAAGTGTCCGAATCGCCGCGGCGTCGAGGCGATTCTGGCCCATTTCGCCCATCGCATCCTGTTGTTCGAGGATCTGCTGGCGGAGCTGGACCACGGGACGATCGGCGGCGTCTGGGTGTCGGGGGGCTACAAGAGGGATTGGATCGCGGCGCCGACGGCCCAGCGGTTCGAGCGGCTGAAGCTCTTGGTGGTGCAAGACTTATTCCCCTCGCCGCTTTCGGAACGTGCGACGTACGTGTTGCCCGGGGCAGCGTACGCCGAGCGGGACGGGTCGTATGTCAACCGGGCGGACCGGCTGCAATCGGTTGGCTGGGCGATTCGGCCGCCCGCTGGCGTTCGGCCCGAGGGACGCGTCTATTGGGAGTTGTTGGGCCGCAGAGGGCTCTATAATTCCCGCGAAGTGCTGGCGGAGGTCGCTCGCGAGGTCCTCGCCTTCTCCGCCGTCACGGTGCCGGTGCCCGAGTGGGGAATCGATTTGCGATCGAATCTGCTGGCCGGAGAAGGTGGGAAGAACAGCCAGGTGTGATGTGACGGCACGGTTTCACTGGGCACTGAAGTGCCCAGCCCTCGATACTACGGCGGAATGTTTTTCCCTCTCCCCTCTCCACTATCCACTCTCCACTATCCACTATCCACTATCCACTACGCGATGCCCCTCATCGAACCGCTGCTGAAGATCGCCGTGCTGCTGGCCGTGCTGATGACGGCCTGCGCGTATCTGGTGCTGGTCGAGCGGTGGATGGCGGCGTGGGTGCAGGATCGGTTGGGGCCGAACCGGGTTGGCATCCCACTGACGAAGTGGCGCGTCTTCGGCCTGGGGCAGCCGCTGGCCGATGGCGTGAAGCTCCTGGCGAAAGCGCAGATCACGCCGAGCCGCGTGGACAAGTCGCTCTTTCTGGTCGCGCCGGTGGCCATCCTCGTCGCCGCGTTGGCCGCGTTCGCCGTCATCCCGTTCGGCAGCGTCCTGCCGGCCGACGTTTTTCCGGCCTCGTGGGGCATTCGCAAGGCGATTCCGCTCACCGTGGCGCCCGGCTTGGATGTGGGGATGATTTACGTCTTCGCCGTCGGCAGCGTGGCCGTCTATGGCGTCGTGCTCGGCGGCTGGGCGAGCAACGACAAGTTCAGTTTTCTGGGCGGCATGCGAAGCAGCGCCCAATTGATCTCCTATGAACTACCGTTGGGCCTTGGCATTCTAGGCGCGGTGTTGGCCAGCGGTTCGCTGCGGCTCGACACGATCATTGAACGCCAGGCGCAGAGCGGGACGTGGAACGGCTTCGTCCAGCCGCTGGGTTTCGTGGTGTTCTGTGTCGCGGCCTTCGCCGAGGCCGCCCGGCTGCCGTTCGACCTGCCCGAGGCGGAGCAAGAGCTTGTTGGCGGCTACCATACCGAGTACTCCGGCATCAAGCTGGTGATGTACATGGTGGCCGAGTTCCTGCACATGATTACTGCGGCGATGTTGATCGTCATCCTGTTCCTCGGCGGCTGGCACTTTTGGGGACTGACCGGATCGGGCGACGCCATCACGTGGCCGGTGGCTCTGCTGCGGGTGATTGTCCTGCTGGGAAAGGTCATGGCGGTCATCCTGTTCTTCATGCTGGCTCGATGGAGCTGGCCGCGCTTCCGTTTCGATCAACTGATGGACATTGGCTGGAAGGTGATGATTCCCTGGGGCCTGGTCAACCTCGTGGCCGTGGCCGTGTGGGTGGAATTTGGGGGCGTGTTGAGTGACGCATCCTGGCTGCCGGCCGGGGCGGCGATGGCGATCTTCGGCTGGTGCGTTTTGGTCCTCTGTTGGTTGCTGACCGTTCTGGCCGATCCGACCTCGATCGACAACCGGCCGCGGATAGACATGATCCGTCGTGCCGGCGGCCGCTGAGTGAGTCGAAAATGAAGCGCGACGATCCGAAGATCACGTGGGTGCAACAACCGCGGCTGGGACCGACAGGCCGGTCGTACCTGCCGTTGTTCGTTCAAGGCTTTCGCACCACCTTGCGGCACCTATTCCGGCGGAAGCAGACGGTGCAGTCGCCCGAGGTTCGGCATGTGCCGCCCGACCCGCTGCTTTACCGCGGCGTCCACCGTCTCAACCGAGACGAGCGGGGACGGGTGAAATGCGTCGCCTGTTTTCTCTGCGCGACGGCCTGCCCGGCCCATTGCATCGACATCATCGCGGCCGAAAGCCCTTGGCCAGACCGGGAGAAGTACCCGGAGTCCTTCACGATCGATGAGTTACGGTGTATCTTCTGCGGCATGTGCGAAGAGGCTTGTCCGGTCGATGCGATCGAGTTGACCAGTTTCTACGACCTGTCAGGCAAGAGCCGCGAGGAGATGATCTTCGATAAAGAGAAGCTGTTGAGCGTTTACGACCAGACGAAGGATAGCGAGCCGATGAGGACGAAGAGGGGGAAGAGTGGAGAGTGGAGAGTTGAGAGTGGAGAGATCAGGCGAAACACTGGGCACTGAAGTGCCCAGCCCTCGTTGGTGAAGTCGACCCCGGATCTCGGTCTAAGTCCCCGAACCCTAAATCCCCAAATCCCCAAATCCCCGAGTCCCAGCCCCAGCCATGCCCAAGTCCGCCATCATTCTGACGCTTGCGACGGTGCTGGCCGCAATCGGCATGTGGCTGATGCTGCCGCGCGGCACGCGGCGGGGACGCATGTTGGGCGGGCTTCTGGCGGCGGCTGCCCTGGGGCTGGGACTCTCGCAGCTTCCGCGGCTGGGCTCCTGGAGCGACGAAGGGCTCTTTCTGGTTTTGGCGGCGGTCGCGGTCGCCTCGGCCGCCGCGGCGGTCACGTTCCGAAACCCGGTCTACTGCGCTATCTGGTTCGGCCAGTCGCTGTTGGGCGTGGCGGGCTTGATGCTGACGATCGGGGCCCAGTTTCTCGCCGTCGCGACGGTTGTTGTCTATGCTGGGGCAATCTTGGTCACGTTCCTGTTCGTGCTGATGTTGGCCCAGCCCGAGGGACGCGCGGCCTATGACCGCGTCAGCTTCGAGGGGCCGCTGGCCGCTGCCGTGGGAATGGTGATCGTCGGCGTGCTCTCCGTCGCGATCGGCGGCGTCCTCTCGCAAGCCGGTGTGGCGGGGCAGGTCGCGCCGCCGGGCCAGGAATCGGTTGGCTCGGGCGTGCTCGCGCCGCAGCACGTTGCCCGGCTGGGTGAGGAACTGTTCGGCCGCCACCTGGTGGCCGTCGAGGTGGCCGGGACGCTGCTGTTGGCTGCTCTGGTCGGGGCGGCCGTCATCGTCCGCGTCGCCGGCATTCGGCCATCGTCCTCGGCTTCAGCAACGCCAGGAGCGAGGACGCCATGAATCCCGAGCTTGCGCTGCTGAACAACTATCTGATTGTTGGGGCGATGCTCTTCGGCATCGGCGTCCTCGGTTTCTTGAGCCGGCGGAACATGATCGTGATGTTTCTGTCGGTCGAGATCATGCTGCAGGGCGTGTCGCTGAGCCTGGTGGCCTGGAGCCGGTTTCATAACGATTTCGGCGGCCAGGTGTTGGTGCTGCTGATCATTGCCGTGGCGGCCTGCGAGGCAGCCATTGCGTTGGCGCTGGTGGTCGCGCTCTTCCACCGGCGGGGCAACCTCGACATCGTCGCTTGGCAGGCGTTGCGGGAGTCGAATCTGGAGGCGTACCACGACCGGCCGCTGCCGGCCGAGCCGGTGATTGCCGGCCCGCTGCCGCATCTGCCGCCGGCCGGCACGGCGCCGGAGATTCCACGGGAACAAACTGAGCACCGATCGAAGCTTTGAAAGAGAGATGCAATAAGAGGGTCACGCGGAGGCGCGGAGACGCGGAAAAGAGATTTGTGGGAGAGGGGAAAGAGGAAGAGAGAGTCAGACGGTCACGCGGAGGCGCGGAGACGCGGAAAAAAAGAAGAGGGGGGAAGATCGATCTTCATGTTTGACGTTCGGCTACTGTTGCTTCTGATTCCCGCCTTTCCGTTGGCGGCTGCCGTTGGGACGGCGGCGTTCGGCCGGCCGGTATTGCGCGGGCGGAGCCACGCCCCGGTCGTGATGGCGCTGGTGCTGAGCTTCATTGCCAGCATCGGCCTGGTGCTTCAGTTGCAGCAACCGATCAACGGCGTGGCAGGGCAGGCGAGGCCGACGGAAGATGGAAACACCGTGACGCTCTGGCGGTGGGCCGAGGTGCTCAGCGACGGCAGCGATTCGCACGGCGCGGATTTCCGCGTCGATGTCAGCTTGCACGCCGACTCGCTGACGGCCACGATGTTGGCCGTCGTCACCTGCATTTCCATGCTGGTGACCGTCTATTCGATCGGCTACATGCGGGGCGACCGCGGCTACTGGCGGTTCTTCAGCTACATCGCCCTGTTCGTCTTTTCGATGACGATGCTCGTGTCGGCGAGCAACTTTCTCGTGCTGTATGTCTTCTGGGAGGCCGTTGGCCTGTGCAGCTACTTGTTGATCGGATTCTGGTATGAGAAGCCCGTGGCGGCCGCGGCGGGCAAGAAGGCGTTCTTGGTCAACCGGATCGGCGACGTCGGCTTTGCGCTGGGCATCTTTCTGATCTGGACCACCTTCGGCACGTTGGACTTTCACGACGTGTGTGCTGCGGTCCCTCGGGTTGCCGGCGACTGGCGCGCGACGGCGATCTGCCTGCTGCTCTTGCTCGGGGCGTGCGGCAAGAGCGCCCAGATTCCGCTCCACGTCTGGCTTCCGGACGCGATGGAAGGCCCCACGCCGGTCAGCGCCCTGATCCATGCGGCGACGATGGTGACAGCCGGCGTGTACCTGGTCGCGCGATGCTCGCCGCTGTTTGCCGCGTCGGCCGCCGCGCAGTGTGCGGTCGCCGTGGTCGGCGGGGCGACGGCCTTGGTGGCCGGCATCATCGCCATCACGCAGACCGATCTCAAGCGAATCCTGGCCTACTCGACGATCAGCCACCTCGGCTACATGTTTCTCGCCCTGGGCGCCGGAACGCTCGTCGGCGTCACGGCCGGGATGTTCCACCTGGTGACGCATGCGTTCTTCAAGGCGTTGCTGTTCCTGTGCGCCGGGAGCGTGATGCACGCGATGGGCGGCGTCGTCGACATCCGGCGGCTCGGCGGGCTGCGGCGTCTGATGCCCGTCACGCATTGGACGTTCTTGATCGGCTGTTTGGCCATCGCCGGCGTGTGGCCGCTTTCGGGCTTCTGGAGCAAGGACGCGATTCTTTCGGCGGTTCTATCGGAGTCCGGGGACGATCTTGGATCGTTGTTCGGGTGGCTGTTTGTCAGCGCGACGTTTGGCGTCTTGCTAATCGACTTTTACATGTTTCGGCCATACTTTCTCGTGTTCTGGGGCGCGAAGAAGATTCCGCCCGAGGCGGGCGGCCACGCTCACGAGTCGCCCGCCGTGATGAAGATGCCGCTGATTCTGCTGGCGATTGGGGCGGCTGGCGTCGGGGCGTATTTCGCGTCGACGGGCGAGCTGACCCGATTCTTGGCGACGTCGCCGTCGCTGGCGAGTTTGCAGTCGGGCGCCGCCGTGCCGGCGGCAGCTAAACGGGTTGCTGCAATGTCGGTCGCTAAAGGGGTTGCGGCGATGCCCGCGACCGAGCGTTTAGCGGCCGCCGGTACGGCGGTCTCGGATTCGAGCATTCCCCTGCTAAGCACCGCGATTACGGCGATCGGCATCGCGCTGGCGGCTTTCATCTATCTCGGCGGACCGGGCAGAGCGGCGCGGCTGGCCCGGGTGATGAACGTGTTCGGCCTCTACAGCCTTTCGTTCGGCAAGTTCTTCTTCGATCCGCTCTACCGCGTGCTGATCGTCTGGCCGCTGTTGGCCATCGCCCGGCTGTCGGCCTGGTTCGACCGCCGCGTGATCGACGGTCTGGTGGACTTCTTCGGCTGGCTGCCGGCCATTGTTGGCGCGGGCTTGCGGCCGGTGCAAAACGGTCTGGTGCAATACTACGCCCTGGCGATGCTGCTTGGGCTGTTGGCCATGTTGGGACTTCTATTGATCTGAGATGTCGGAAACGCTGCTGATAGCCCTGTTCCTCCCACTGGCCGGCGCGATCGTGCTTCGCGGCGGTCGCGCGTGGCTGCGGGCCGGCACGCTGGCAATCACGATCGCCGTGCTCGGCATGACCGCGGTCATCGTGTCGCGGTATACCGAATGCCGCGAAGGATTCGCCTATCGCGAGTACGCCTGGGCCGCGGCGCCGCTGAACGTCCATTTCCACATTGCCCTGGACGGCTTGAGCCTCTGGCTCTTCGCGCTGACCGCGCTGTTGATGGTCGTGGCCGTGCTGGTCAGTTGGGAGGCGATCGTCGAGCGGGCGTCGCTCTTCTATCGGATGCTGCTGCTGTTGGAGACGGGCATGCTCGGCGTGTTTGTCGCCCGGGATATCGTCCTGTTCTACATCTTCTTCGAGTTCACGCTGGTTCCGCTCTTTTTCCTGATCGGCATTTGGGGCGGGCCGGAGCGTCGCCGGGCGGCGGCCAAGTTTTTCCTCTTCACGTTCGCCGGCAGCCTGTTGACGCTCCTGGGCCTGCTGGCCATTGTGCTCTGGAACTATTACCAGCCGGGCGTCGATCCGGCGTTCCGCACCCTGACGTTCTCGATCCCCGACCTGACCGAAGCGCTCCGAAACCATCCGATGGACCCGACGTTGCAGGTTTGGGTCTTCCTGGCCCTGTTCGCCGGCTTCGCGATCAAAGTGCCGCTTTTTCCGCTGCACACGTGGCTGCCGCTGGCGCACGTCGAGGCCCCGACGGCCGGCAGCGTGCTGTTGGCCGGCGT
>JBDKUC010000242.1:0-9576 GCA_039679885.1 Thermoguttaceae bacterium
GTTGGTGAAATCGACCGTGTGGCCCTGGTTGTCGCTTAGCCGGCCGTCGTCCAAAATTTGCAAGAGGATATTAAAGACGTCGCGATGGGCTTTTTCGATCTCGTCCAGCAGAATCACCGAGTAAGGCCGCCGGCGGACGGCCTCGGTCAGTGCGCCGCCCTCCTCGTAACCGACATAGCCCGGCGGGGCGCCGATCAGGCGGCTGACGGTGTGCCGCTCCATGAACTCGCTCATGTCGAGCCGGATCATCGCCTGCTCGCTGTCGAACATCACTTCGGCCAGGGCCTTGCACAGCTCCGTCTTGCCGACGCCGGTGGGGCCAAGGAAGATGAACGAGCCGATCGGCCGGTTCGGGTCTTGCAGGCCGGACCGGTTGCGCCGCACAGCGTTGGCCACCGCCGCGACCGCTTCGTCCTGGCCGACCAGCCGCTGATGAATGCGGTCTTCCAGGACGAGCAGTTTCGCCCGCTCGGTCTCCATCATCCGCGAAATCGGAATGCCGGTCCACGCGCTAACGACTTCGGCGATCTCCTCGGGTCCGACCTCGCGGCGGAGCAGCCGCGTCCGTTGCGCCGCGCCGCCTTCCGGCTTGTCGGCCTGTTGGGCCTCGATCGCCTCAAGCTGTTTGGCAAGTCGCTTCTGCTGCATGTCCAGTTCATAGAGCTTCTGGTAATCCGACTCGGGCACCGGGACGCCGCTCGACTGCTTCTCCTTGATCGCCGCCGAAAGGTGGCTGCACTGGCGCTCGATGTCCATGAGCGCCTGGCGCGTCTGCTGCACGCCGCCAAGCCCCGTCTTTTCGAGTTCCCATTGCTGCCGGAGGTCGGCCAGCTTCTTGCGAAGCTCGGTCATCTCCTCCTGCACTTCCACACGGCGCTGCTTGGCGTGCTCCTCGGTCTCGTCGGCCAATTGGCGATCGGCCAACTCGAGCTGCACGAGCCGCCGCTGCACTTCATCGATTGGGCCAGGCACGCTCTCCAACTCCATCGCCAGCCGGCTCGTGGCCTCGTCCATCAGGTCGATGGCCTTGTCTGGCAGGAAACGGTCGGCGATGTAGCGATGCGACAGGTTGGCCGCCGCCACCAACGCGGAATCCTTGATCCGCACGCCCTTGTGATGGGCCTCGTAACGCGGCTTCAGCCCACGCAGGATCGCGATCGTGTCCTCGACCGACGGCTCGCCGACCATCACCGGCTGAAAACGGCGCTCCAACGCGGCGTCCTTCTCGACGTACTTTCGATACTCGTCGAGCGTGGTGGCGCCAATGCAACGCAGCTCGCCGCGGGCGAGGGCCGGCTTCAAGAGATTCGCCGCGTCGCTGCCACCCTCAGCCCGGCCCGCGCCGACCACGGTGTGCAGCTCGTCGATGAAGAGGATGACGTTGCCCGCGTCGGCCACTTCGCGCAGCACGGCCTTGAGCCGTTCCTCGAACTCGCCGCGAAACTTCGTGCCGGCCACCAGGGCGCCCATGTCCAGGGCGATGACGCGGCGGTTCTTCAAGCTTTCAGGCACGTCCGCCTCGACGATCCGCAGGGCCAGCCCCTCGGCGATGGCCGTCTTGCCGACGCCCGGTTCGCCGATCAGCACCGGGTTGTTCTTCGTCCGGCGGGAAAGCACTTGCATGACGCGGCGGATTTCCTGGTCGCGTCCGATCACCGGGTCGAGCTTTCCCTGCCGCGCTCGCTCGACCAGATCGATGCCGTAACGTTCCAACGCCTGGAACTTCCCTTCGGGCGACTGGTCGGTCACACGCGTGCTGCCGCGGACCGCCTGGAGGACCTTGAGCACGTCCTGGTCGGTGATGGCGTTGAGCTTCAGGATGTTCTTGGCCTTCGAGTCGACCTTCGTCAGGGCCAGGAGGAGGTGTTCGGTCGAGACGAACTCGTCCTTCATCGCATCGGCCTCGCGCTGCGCGGCTTCGAGGACGCTGTTTAGCTCACGGCCGACGCCCGGCGGCGTTCCGCCCGACACCTTGGCGAAATGGTTCAGTTCGGCCTGGACGATCTTGTCCAATTGTCCGCGATTGACGCCGATCCGGTCGAGGATCGGTGCGATGATGCCCTCGCTCTCGGTCAGCAGCGCCGCGAGCAAATGGAGCGGGTCGATCTGCGCATGGCCCTTGTCAGTCGCCAACTCCTGCGCCTTCGCCACCGCCTCTTGGGCCTTGAGTGTCAGTTTGTCGAATCGAAATGCCATAAAATGACTCCCATGCTCTCGTGGCGTTTACGCACTGTTTTTGCGATTGTCCGGCCAGTAGTTGCTCCATTCCAAATTGGGATAGACGAGCCGGATTTGGGCGTCGAGCGTGTCAGTCGCGTCTTGGTTCAACTCATCAGCCCGTTTTCGGAGCTCGCCTATGTCCGGCATTAAAGGCAGCCGTTCTTGGAGCCAATCGCTCCATCCATAGGTCGGTCGATGCGCCGAAAACCTCTTGGAAAAGACCCCGCACACTATCATCCCGCGGAAATCGTCTAGTGGTGACAAGAGGGACTGAGAACGGGGTAAGTATTTTGGCGATTTGCATCGAAAGGCAAGCCGATTGTCACCCAGGCTATGGAACAATTCGGACAGGCGGCCGTGACGCTGGATTGCCGCCTCCCGGAATCGTTGGAGGAAGTCAGCAGAATTCAGTTTGGCGGACAACACATCGCAGCCGGGATCTTGGCCGTCCTTTCGACTCACGCAAGTCCAAGTCTGGTAAATAAACGACTCGTCCTGGACAGTAACCTGAGCGGAAAGACAAAGGTCCCTCATGCCTTCGTCGACCGACACGACTTCCAATCGTGGCCGGTCCCAGTAGGCGTACGGAATCATGTAACAAAGGCACAGGCCGCACGCTAGAAGAACGGAGCCGAGCAGGCGTCTGGGACTGCGAATGAAACGCCACATGATCGCTGCCCTTTCGTCATTCTAGTCACGCGTTCGTTTCGCTCGGCGAGATGCTTTTGGTCGGCGGCAGTTGATCCGCCGGGATGCGTCGGACAGCGCCATCTTCCCAGACCACGACCGTTCCGTGCATGCGGCGGGCTTCTTCGACAACCTCATCAACGGCCTCTCGCAGAGCCGCTTCCGCCTGACGTGATAGTTGTTCCTCTTCGAGCTTCATTGGCTTTCTCCTCCGTTCGGCCTCGGACTGCAAACGAGTTCGTAGACCCGGGGATCAAACACTTCGAGTTTTCCCAGCTCACAGACGACGGCCAAGCGAGGTGCGATCGTCGAGTTGTCGAAGATCCGCCACGAATCCATTAACGGCATATAGTACCTGATCAAATTGCGAGTTCCGATGTCAAAACGCCTCCGTATCACAGGTTCAGGCACGTCATGACCGCCATTTTCGACACGTCGCGTCACTCGTTCCACCGCAAGATCCGCTCCCGGCAGCCAAAGGTAGAACAGGTGCAGCCGATAACCTCTCCGCTTCATGTCGCCAAAAATCGTGCGGTATGTCGTTCCCGAAAGCGTAGTCTCAAAGCCGAAATCTACGCCCTCCCGAACCAATTCCTTTAATCGGGCCAGAAGGACGCGCCCAGCGGCGATCGCAGCCCTGTCCGGGTCAAAGGGTGCGATCCCAGCCGCCATCAAATCGGCGTTCAGGAACTCTCGAAAGTCGGCATATTTCGGCAGGAACTTCCGAGCAAACGTCGTCTTACCTGCGCCATTCGGCCCAGCAATGATGAAGGCGTTCGATGACATCGCGATCTCGTCAGGCTGTGCCGACAACACGATTACAGCTACTCTTTCACTTCGAACTCCGCGTCGATCGCCTCGTCCTCGCCGCCGGTTGGCGTTCCGGAGGGCTGACCACCGGTGGCGCTCGGGCCGCCGCTGGGAGCTGCGCCGGGCTGGGCGCCGGTCTTCTCGTAGAGCGCCTTGCTCAAGGCGTGCGAGGCTTGCTCCAACTCGTGGACGGCCGACTTGATCCGCTCGACGTCGTCACTCTTCGCCGCCTCGCGGGTCTTCTCGATGGCCTTGGTGACGGCCTCCTTATCGGCCGCGCCAAGCTTGGCGTCGTGCTCCTTCAACAGCTTCTCAAGCTGCCAGCACATCGAGTCGGCCTGGTTGCGCTGCTCGGCCAACGCCCGTTTCCGCTTGTCCTCGTCGGCGTGGGCATCGGCGTCATGCCGCATCTTGTCGATCTCGCTGTCCGACAGGCCGCTCGACTGCTCGATGCGGACCGTCTGCTCCTTGCCGGTGCCGAGGTCCTTGGCCGAGACATTCAGGATGCCGTTGGCGTCGACGTCGAACTTCACCTCGATCTGCGGGACGCCGCGGGGCGCCGGCGGGATGCCTTCGAGGTTGAACTGGCCCAAGAGCCGGTTGTCGGAAGCCATTTGCCGCTCGCCCTGATAGACCTTCACCGTGACGGCATTCTGGTTGTCGTCGGCCGTGCTGAAGATCTGCTTCCGCTCGGTCGGAATGGTCGTGTTCCGCTCGACCAGCCGGGTCATGACGCCGCCCAGGGTCTCGATGCCCAGTGAGAGCGGAGTCACGTCCAGCAGCAGGACGTCCTTGACATCGCCGGCCAGCACGGCGCCTTGAATGGCCGCGCCGACGGCCACGACTTCATCCGGGTTGACGCCCTTGTGCGGCTCTTTGCCGCCGAACATCTCCTTGACGACCTGCTGGACCTTCGGCACGCGGGTCGAGCCGCCGACCAGCACCACTTCGTTCACTTCCGGCGGCGTCAGGTGGGCGTCGCCCATCGCCTGACGGACCGGGTTGCGAGTGCGATCGATCAGTTGATCGATCAACTGTTCGAGCTTCGCCCGCGTGATGTTCATCTGGAGGTGCTTCGGCCCTGTGGCGTCGGCGGTGATGAACGGCAGGTTCAAGTCGGTCGATTGGGCCGAGCTCAGTTCCTTCTTCGCCTTCTCGCAGGCTTCTTGGAGCCGCTGCAAGGCCATGGTGTCCTTGCGCAGGTCGATGCCGTTCTGCTTCTTGAACTCCTCGGCCACGTAGTCGATCAGGCACTTGTCGAAGTCGTCGCCGCCGAGGTGTCCGTCGCCGTTGGTGCTGATGACGCGGAAGACGCCTTCGGCCACTTCGAGGGCCGAGACGTCGAACGTTCCGCCGCCGAGGTCGTAGACGACGATCTTCTCTTGCTTTTCCTTCTCGAGCCCATAGGCCAGCGAGGCCGCGGTGGGCTCGTTGATGATTCGCACGACCTCGAGGCCGGCGATTTCACCGGCGTCCTTCGTGGCCTGACGTTGGGCGTCGTTGAAATAGGCCGGCACGGTGATCACGGCCTTGTTGACCTTGTGACCCAGATAGGCTTCGGCCGCTTCCTTGAGCTTCCGGAGGATGAATGCCGAGATCTCAGGCGGGGTATAGTCGCGGTCGCCGATGCGGACCTTGACGTAGTCTTCCGGCCCGCCGACGATCTTGTAGGAGACCTGCTTCTCCTCCGAAGCCACCTCGCTGTGCCGCCGGCCCATGAACCGCTTGATCGAATAGACCGTGCGGGTCGGGTTCGTGACCGCCTGCCGCCGGGCGGGCTCGCCGACGATCGTCTCGCCCTTGTCAGTGAACGCGACCACGCTGGGCGTCAGCCGGTTTCCCTCTGCGTTGGGGATAACCTTGACTTCCTTCCCTTCCATGACCGCGACGACCGAGTTGGTGGTCCCCAGGTCGATCCCGATAATCTTTTCTCCGCTAGACATGCGATGTTCCTTTCTCGGCGTAGACAGTTTGTATTTCGTTATTCGGGTTGGCTGGCGGCCTGAGTCGAGGCCGAAGCAGCCGCCACATTCTCACTTTGGAAAAAAACGATGGGTTTTGGCACTTGCCATTGGACCGAGCCTAGCGAGCAAAGGGCGTGCCGAGCAAGGCCGCCTGTATCGCTGAAGTTTGTAAACAGTGTAAACATAACGTTTTACGGCAATGCAGCGTGTGGGCGTTCGGCGAACAACGCCCGAACGCGCCGATTTGCCTGCCATTTTGGCATACTGGCGTTTTTCGGTAGGTGGGTTGACGCACCCTCCTGTGTCCGCTACAAGAGACGGTTTGCGCTACTGCCCGCGGCCGCTGCCCGGTGCGATGACATTCTAGGGAGCAGGATTCGATGCGACGTCCGTTTATTGCCGGCAACTGGAAGATGAATCTGGATCGGGCGTCCGCCGTGGCGCTGGCCGAGAAGCTGGCGAAAGCCGCAGAGACAATCGATGCGGTGGACTTGGCCGTCTGCCCGCCAAGCTGCTACTTGGACGCGGTCGGCCGGGTGGTCGCCGGCTCGAAAGTCGCCCTGGGCGCCCAGAACATGTATCACGAGCCGGCGGGGGCGTTCACTGGCGAGTTGAGCGCTGCGATGCTCTGCGACCTCGGCTGCAAGTACGTCATCCTCGGCCACAGCGAGCGGCGGCACATCCTCGGCGAGACCGACGCCGCGATCAACAAGAAGGTTCATGCCGCCCTGGCCGCCGGGCTGATCCCGATCGTTTGCGTCGGCGAGCTGCTCGCGGAGCGCGAAGCGGGGCAGACTCTCGCGGTAATCCAGCGGCAGTTCGACGGGTCGCTGGCCGGTCTTTCCGCCAGCCAATTGAGCGGGCTGGTGATCGCCTACGAGCCGGTCTGGGCGATCGGCACCGGCAAGGTCGCCACGCCCGCGCAGGCCGAGGAGGTCCATCTCGCTCTTCGCAAGCTGATCGAACAGCGTTATAATAGCTCGGTTGCGAACTCGGTCTGCATCCAGTACGGCGGCAGCGTCAAGCCCGAGAACGCGGCGGACCTGTTGGGACAGCCGGACATCGACGGGGCCTTGGTCGGCGGAGCGAGTCTGAAGGCGGACCAGTTCCTGGGCATTGTCGCCGGAGCCAAATGAAACAAGTAGTGCGGGGTAGGTCGCCAACCTGCCCTTCATTGGATGGCAGGTGGACAGCCTGCCCCACGTGAAAGGACGTTCATGGCAATTTTAAACTCCCTGCTGATTGTCTTGCTGATCATCACGGCGGCGTTCTTGATCATCCTGGTCCTGATCCAACGCGGCAAAGGGGGCGGCTTGGCCGGCGCGCTGGGCGGCATGGGCGGCCAGAGCGCGTTCGGCACCAAGGCCGGCGACCTGTTCACCAAGATCACCGTCGGCGTCGCCATCGTCTGGATTGTTCTGTGCGTGATTACGATCAAGGTGCTCAGCCTTCCCGAGCAAGGGCCGCTGAAGGAGACAAAGCCCAAGCCGGGCGCGACCGCGCCGGCTTCGACCGAGAAGCAACCTGCCGGCGGTGCAACGAAAACCACGCCGGCGCCAGCTAAGAGCACCCCCGCACCGGCCAAGAGCACGCCCGCGCCGGCCAAAACCCCGGAAAAGGCAAAGTGAAGAGTGGGCAGCGGGCAGTGGCCAGTGCGCGGGAGCCCGCGTGCTCGACTGCCGACTGCCGACTGACCACTAGTCACTAGCCACTAACCACTGCTTCGGAGTATCGCTGCCAGTGTTGCAGAGCATGACCGGCTTTGGTGAATCGCACTGCCAGCAGGACGGCCTGGCTGTCGCGGTCGAAATCCGAGCCATCAATAACCGCTTTTTCAAGCTGGCTGTTCGCACAAGCGATGGGTACGCCGGGCTGGAACCGCTCGTCGAGTCGGTCGTCCGACAGACGATCCATCGCGGCACCGTCCAGGTGAACATCTGGGTCGATCGGAAGCCATCGCCGGACGACTATCGGATCAACGTCGGCGTGCTCGAGAGCTACCGGCAACAGCTTCGCGCGGAGATGGACAAGTGGCACGGCCAGCCCAACACCGATCCGCCGCTTGAATCGCTCCTGTCGCTGCCCGGCGTGGTCGATGACGCCTCGGCCAAGACAGTCGATCCCCAGGCCGACTGGCCTGTGATCGAGGCGGCTCTTCAGGCCGCGCTCTCAAACCTGGCGCATATGCGCGGCGAGGAGGGGCGGGCCATGGCAACCGATCTCCTCTCGAATTGCCGCGCCGCGTCCGCCTGTCTCGATCAGGTCGAGCGCCGAGCGCCGCTGGTCGTCGAAGACTACCGCACCCGGCTTTTCGAGCGGCTTCACAAGATCATGGCCGACTTGCAGGTGACGCTCGATCCGGCCGACCTGATCAAGGAGGTCGGCCTGTTTGCCGATCGCAGCGACATCTCCGAGGAAATCGTCCGCTTGCGGAGCCATCTCGAACAGTTCCAGGCTACGATGGACTCGAGCGAGAGCGCCGGCCGAAAACTCGACTTCCTCACCCAAGAGATGTTCCGCGAGGCGAACACCATCGGTTCGAAAGCCAACGACGTCGAGATCGCTCGACAGGTCATTGAGATCAAGACGGCGATCGAGCGGATCCGGGAAATGATTCAGAACGTGGAGTAGGTCTTGGGGCTTGGGTCTTAGGTCTTAGAGTCCCAGCGTTCTCGATATCCCGAGCCCTAAGTCCTAAGCCCTAAGCCCTAAGCCCTAAGCCCTAAGTCCTAAGTCCTAAGTCCTAAGTCCTAAGTCCGTGCCCGCAACAGCCCAAGGCAGAGTGGTCGTCGTTTCCGGGCCCTCCGGCGTTGGCAAAACGTCGGTGATGGAAGGGGTGTTTCGGGCATCGCCGCTGCCGCTGGTGCGCAGCGTCTCGGCCACCACCCGGCCACCGCGGCCTGGCGAGGCGGACGGCCGAGACTACCATTTTCTCTCGGACGAGGAGTTCGCTCGCCGCCGCGAAGGGGGGGAATTCGTCGAGTGCTTCCAGGTTTTTAACCATTCCTGCTGGTACGGGACGCTCTGGTCGGAGATAACCCCTGGTTTAACGGCCGGCAAATGGGTAGTCTTACAGATTGACGTTCACGGCGCCCTGACGGTCATCGAGCGGTTTCCCGACGCGGTCACGATCTTCCTTCGCCCCAGCTCGCGCGAGGAACTCGAACGCCGGCTCCGCGGCCGGGGCACCGAAACCGAGCAATCCATCTGCCGCCGATTGGCCGAGGCCGACGCCGAGTTGGCCCTGGCCGGCCGCTACCGGTACCAAGTCGTCAACGACCGCTTGGACCGCGCGGTGCAGGAAATATGCGACCTACTGATCAAAGAATGGGAGAAGAGCCAAGATGATTGATGAACTGCGGGAAGAAGCGATTGTCAAGAAGGTCGGAGGTCGGTTCAAGCTTTCGACGTTGATCCAGAAGCGGCTCGTGCAGCTCAACGCGGGCGCTCGGCCGCTGGTCAATTCCAAGACGGACAACAAGATGCAACTGGTCATCGACGAGATCCTCGAGGACAAGATCTTCTTGGACAGCGAGTTGAACGTGCAAGTGGCCGCCGGTGCGAAAGAGCCCAGCCCCTTGGAAATCGACTTCCGGAATCTCTGAGCAAAGAGGTCTTGGGTCTTAGGTGTTGGGTCTTGGGTTCAACGACAGAGCACCAAGACCTAAGAACTACGACCTAAAACCTAACACCCATGCGCATGACCGGACGCGAACTGCTGATCGGCGTAACCGGCGGGATTGCAGCCTACAAGACGGCCGCCCTGGTGAGCCAGTTGGTGCAGGCCGGGGCTGGCGTGACGGTCGTCATGACCCGGTCCGCTACCCGGCTGGTTGGGCCGAAGACGTTCGAGGCCCTGACCGGCCGTCCGGTCGGCCTGCACGTCTTTGGCCAC
>JBDKUC010000415.1:0-18127 GCA_039679885.1 Thermoguttaceae bacterium
CGTCGTCGCCATGACGCGGCGTCAGGTCCGAAAGACGATCCTCTCGCAAGCAGCCATCATCGGGCTGATCGGCCTCGTGATGGGCATTGCCGGCGGGCTGGTTGGCGCGTATGTCATGAACCTGGCGTCGATGCCGCTGCTGGGCTACCAGCCTGACTTCACGCTGCACCCGTCGCTGATGGCCATCTGCTTCGTGGCCGGTCTGGCGGTGATCCTGCTTGCCGCGTGGCTCCCCTCGGCCCGTGCGTCGCGGCTCAACCTGTTGATCGCCCTGCAATATGAGTGATCCCGACGGGGAGGAGGCCCGATGGTGGACGAAAACAGCGGTCAGTGTCCGTTCGCCGATCAGGGGCAGGCGATCGGTGTTCCAGGTGGCAGACGCGAAGATCTGTGGGCCGTGGCGTTGTGTCAGAAGGGCATCATGGTCTGCATCTTGGGCTATCTCCTTTGCTTCCTGGCTATTGCGTACGGTATGATGAGCCAGTTGTCCGTGGTCAGACAAGCTGGCCAGCCCGACGTGCTGGGCTACTTGCCTGGTCTGGCCGTGGTCCTGCTGGTAACCGAACTCGCAACACTGCTCTTCGTCGTCCTTCTGGCGGCGAAACTCTATGGCGCGGCAGCCGGCGTCTTGTTCGGCTTACTGACGTTCATCCCCTGTGTCGGGCTTCTGGTCCTGCTCGTAGTCAACGGAAAGGCAACGACCATCTTGAGGCAAAACGGGCACCGCGTCGGACTACTCGGCGCGAGGCTCTCCGAGTTTCGCCCGTAGGCATGCCGGGATGAGCTGTCCAGAGGCCCTCCGCGCGAGGGTGTCGCGTCAGTCATGAGCCGAGGCATTCCCCACTGATACCCCTTCCGCCGCGCCGCGGATTCGTTACAATAGCAATTCTATCTGCCTATCGCCGAGCTAAGAGGATTGGTGACCGATCATGCCTAAGATGAAGACCCACAAGGGGACGAAGAAGCGTTTTCGCCTGACCGCCAAGGGAAAGGTGAAGCACCGTTCGGCGGGGACCAGCCATTTGGCCTCGCGGATGAGCCACAAGCGCAAGCGGAACCTCCGCCGGACGGACACGGCCGACACGGTCGAGACGGCGAAGATTCGCCTCGTCCTGGGCAAGCACAGTTCGTAGTTGTCGCGACGCAGGACGCGACCACCGGTCGCGCCATTGTGTCAAGCGATTTGACCAGCGGGACGGGCATTGAGAAACGCTTCCTGAGTGGGAAGGGCCTGGCTCCCGCACAAGACCGAAGGTTTTTTCGATGAGAACCACCAAGGGTGCAGCCCGCACGAGGGCTAAGAACCGTCTATTCAAGAAGGCCAAGGGTTATGTCGGCGGTCGTCGCCGGCTTCTCCGCACCGCCAAGGAGAACCTTGTTCGGGCGGGCGTCTACGCCTATCGCGACCGCCACAACCGCAAACGTGATTTCCGCCGGCTCTGGATCATCCGCCTCAACGCGGCCGCCCGGCTGCACGGTCTTCGCTATAGCGAGCTGATCGCTGGGCTGAAAGAGGCCAAGATCGAGTTGGATCGCAAGGTTTTGGCCGATATGGCCATCGCCGATCCGCAGGGCTTCCAGACGGTCGTCGAGTTGGTCAAGAAGGCCCTCGCGGGTTAACACGTCAATCAAGGAGAACGCCGCGGAGTCGCGGGGGTGGAAATGACGAAGCTCGAATGACGAAGGAAATCCGAAGCCCAAAGTCCGAAATCCGAATTCGGGCTTCGGATTTCAAGCTTCTAGCTCCTCGTCATTCGTCAGTTGGCCTTCGTCATGGCATCCGTGCCTCCGTGGTGCATTTCCCATGACTCTCTCCGAATTCGTTGCGGAGCTAGACGCTTTGCTTGGCGAAGCGCAGACCGCGTTCCACGCGGCCGGCCACACCGCCGCATTGGAGACTGTCCGCGTCGAGTACATCGGCGCCCGCAGCGGCCGGCTCAAGAGCGTGCAGAAGGGGCTTGGCCAGGTCGAGAAGGCCGACAAGCCGGCGGCTGGCAAGCGGTTCAACGAGGTCAAGCAGGCGATCGAGGCGGCATTCGAGTCAGCCGAAAAGCGGCTGGCCTCCGCGGCTGGCCCTGCGACCACTGGTGTCTGCGCCGATCCGACCGTTCCGGGCGTTCACGTGCGGCTGGGGCGTCTTCACCCGATCACGCAGACGATCGAAGAGATCAAGGAGATCATGGGCCGGCTCGGCTTCAGCGTGGCCGAGGGGCCCGAGGTCGAGGACTCGTGGCACAACTTCGAGGCCCTAAACATCCCGGCTGAGCATCCCGCCCGCGATCCGCTCGAGAACTTTTATCTCCAAGTGGCAAGTCGGCAGGTGGCAGTCGGCAGTGTTCCGAAGTCAGAGGCTTCGCCCTCTTCCGTCTCCCCGCTCTCCTCTCCCCTGCTCCTCCGCAGCCAGACGAGTACCGTCCAGATCCGCGTGATGGAGAAGACGAAGCCGCCGGTGCGAATCATCTCGTGCGGTCGCGTCTACCGACCGGACACGGCCGACGCGACGCACTACCCGATGTTCCATCAGATCGAAGGGCTGCTGATTGATCGCGGCGTCACGATGGCCGATCTGAAGAGCATGTTGCGGTTATTCGCCCGCAGCGCGTTCGCCGACGACGTCCACATCCGTTTCCGCCCCTCGTTTTTCCCGTTCACCGAGCCGAGCGTCGAAGTCGACATGAGCTGGCAAGGCGGCTGGATGGAGATGGGCGGCGCCGGCATGGTCGATCCCAACGTGCTCCGCGCAGTCGGCTACGACCCCGAGGAGTACACCGGTTTCGCCTTCGGCCTCGGCATCGAGCGCATCTGTGCCCGGCGGCACGGCATCACCGACATTCGCGAGCTGTTCAAGAATAACGTGAGATTCCTCCATCAGTTTTGAGAGGAATTAGGGACTAGGGACTAGGGATTGGGGGGTAGAGGAGCGGGCGATGGATGGCGAGAACTTCCGCGACTTGAAGGTGTGGCAACGGGGGATGCGCAGGCAATGACGCCGAGTTCGGCGAATACGCCTGCAGGATCGGAATAGACCGGTGAGCGGCGGGCGTTTGGGGTTGGCTTTCGCAGAGCCGTTTACGGCCCTTGTCCGCCGAAGGCGGTTTAGGCCCGGCGTTCACGCCGGGTTGGCGTGACGAGACGATCGAAACGGTCAGGCCCGTTCACGGGTCTCCTGTGTGCGTTAGAGAACATCCGATGGCGCACCTACAGCGAAATCAATCTGCACATCACCTGACACACGAAAGACAGCCTACTGCTCCTCACGCCGACAATTGAGCCGTTCGTTCATCGATACATCAAACAACGAGTGATCAACGAGAAGGGCATATTCTTCCACGAAATCGGCGGCACCGAAACGCATATCCATCTGGTTGTACTGTTCCACCAACGATCGCGATTAGCGAACGGATCGGCCAACTGAAGGGTGCGTGCGCCCACGAAGCAAATCAGCTGGTGGGTCACGGTCAAAGTGTCCTCCAGTGGCAGACTGGCTACGGCGTCGTGAGCTTTGGAACTCGTGATTTGGATTGGGTGAAGGAGTACGTCCGCAACCAACGCCAGCACCATGCCCAGGGTAAGACATTCGATCGCTTGGAACGATTCGCCGCGTTCGATGACGAGCAGGACGCCCGTGAACGGGCGTGACAGTGTCGAATGGACCAACCATGGAGGATGATGCATCGCTAGCCGAACCCGTGCTGAAGCACGGGCCTCAACCGCCTGCGGCGGACAATGCCCGTAAACGGGCATAAGGCGAACCGACATGACGGCTGAGCCAACGATCCTGCTGGCCCGTCCGAATCCCCTAATCCCCTAATCCCTAATCCCCTAATCCCTGCCATGATCGTCTCCTGGAATTGGCTGAAGCAATATGTGCCGCTGGGCATGTCGCTCAACGAACTCGAACAGCGGCTGATGATGGCGGGGCTAAACCATGAGGGGACCACGGAGGTCGGCGGCGATCTGGCCATCGATCTGGAAATCACGAGCAACCGGCCGGATTGCCTGGGCCATATCGGCATCGCCCGCGAGATTTCCGTCCTTTGGGGAAGCGAACTGATGCTGCCCGCGGCCGCGCCGGCGGCAGGTTCGCCGCCGGCTGTTCCGCCGGTCGACAAGCTCGTAAAGGTGCGAATCGACTGCCCCGACCTGTGCATGCGATACACGGCTCGGGTCATCCGCGGCGTGAAGATTGGGCCAAGCCCGAAGTGGATGACTCGCCGGCTGGAGACGGTTGGGCTGACGCCAGTCAACAACATTGTGGACATCAGCAACTACGTGTTGATGGAATGCGGGCAGCCGCTCCACACGTTCGATTTCGCGAAGCTCGAAGGGGCGGAGATCATTGTTCGCCGCCCGAAGCCGGGCGAGACGATTGAGGCGATCGATCACAAGAACTATGTGCTCGCACCGGAGATGTGCGTCATTTGCGATGCCCGATGCCCGGTGGCCGTCGCCGGCGTGATGGGTGGGGCGCAGACTGAGATATCGTCCGACACCCGCGACGTGCTCATCGAATCGGCCGAGTTCGAGCCGGTCTCGATCCGAACGACCGCCCGGCTGTTGAACCTGCACAGCGATTCGTCCTACCGGTTCGAGCGGCGGGTCGATCCCGAAGGGCTCGATTGGGCCAGTCGCCGCTGCTGCGAATTGATTCTCGAGCTGGCCGGCGGCGAGTTGGCCCCCGGCGTCGTTGACGTTGCCGGCAAGACGCCCGCGCCGCGCGAGCCGATTACGCTACGCTATTCGCAACTGAAGCGAATCCTCGGCATCGACGTGCCGGTCGAGCGCGTGCGGGAGATTCTGCTCGCACTGGGGAACGTGGAAGTCCACGGTTCAACGCCCACCGAAACAAACCATTTAGCGGTCGCCGGTACGGCGACCACGAGCCCGGCCGCCATCCAAGCCGCGCCGTCCTCGCCCCCGGCGCTTCTCCCAAAGGGAGCGGAGAGCAAAGAGCCCTCTCCCCTCTCCCCTCTCCCCTCGTCCCTCACCGTCGTGCCGCCGAGTTGGCGCCGCGATCTGACCCGCGAAATCGATCTCATTGAAGAGGTTGGCCGGATCCACGGCTACGAGGCCATTCCGGAGGACGTGGGCGTGCCGATGGTCCCGTCGGCGAGGCGACGCGAGGACCGTGTGCTCGAACGCATTCGCCGCGTGCTCACCGCGACGGGCTTCGACGAGGCCGTCACCTTGAGCGCGGTCGATGAGAAGACCTCCGCACTGCTCAGTCCCTGGACCGACGCCGAGCCGCTGCGAAGCGTGACGCCGGTCGTCCGCGGAGCGAATTGCCTGCGGCGAAGCTTGATGCCCAGCCTGCTGGCCGCTCGGCGGATGAACGAAGCGTCGGCCAACCCCGAGATCGAGTTGTTCGAGATCGCCAAGGCATATTTGCCGCGAGAACGCCAACTGCCGCAGGAAGAGTTGTTGCTGGGCGTCACGAGTGGCCGCGGCTATGCCGTGCTTCGGGGTGTCGTCGAGGCGATTCTTGCGGAGTTGAAAATCACCGAGTCGCTCGAGGCGGACGATGCGGGTGTCGCACTGCTCGATCCGGCCGCCTCGTGTCGCCTGCGGCTTCGAGGGGAAACATTCGGGTTCGTCGGCGGTCTGACGCCGGACACGCTGCAACAGTGCGATCTCCGCGGCACGGCGAGCGTGGCCGAAATCCGGGTCGCGCCGCTCATCGAACTGGCCGAACTGGTTCCGAGCTCTGTGCGGCAGTCGCCCTACCCGGCCGTGAGTCGGGACCTGAACCTGGTCGTGGCCGAAACGATCCGCTGGGCGGAGGTGGCTGCGACGGTGGGCGAACACGCCGGCCCGTGCTTCGAATCGCTCCAATACCGCGACACCTATCGCGACCCCGAGCGGCTGGGCGCTGGGCGAAAAAGCCTGCTGTTCACCGTCATCCTTCGCGGGACCGAGGGAACGCTCACCGGCCAACAAGCCGACGAAATTCGCGAGCGTGTCGTCGCGGCTTGCCGCACGAAGCATGACGCCGAGCTTCGGGCGACCTAGCGTTTGCCCCCTCCCTTTGGTCGTCATAGGCGGCGGCTTGGGCGCGACCAACGGTCGCGGCTTTGTGGCCAGCGCTGCGGAGCCCGACATGCCGTCGGCGGATGCATCGCTGGCCGTCCGCTGCCGATCGCCTTAGAATAAGCGGCATGGCCGCCACAGAACCGACACCCGCCGAGCAACTCGCAACGCCCGTCCAATTCCTCAAAGGCGTTGGTCCGGCGCGGGCGGAACAGCTCGAGCGGCTTGGGCTTCGCACGGCCAGCGACGTTCTCTTCTTTTTCCCGCGAGATTACCAGGACTTCACCGACCAGCGCGATATAGACCGGCTCGAGGAAGGCAAGCTGCAAAGCGTTCGCGGCGTGGTCGAGGACGTCGACCTCCGAAGCACCAGTTCCGGCGGCTGTATCCTGGGCGTCGCGATCCGCTGCCAGACGGGCTATCTCCGCGGGCTTTGGTTCAATCAGCCCTTCATGCGCGACCGCTTCCAGCATGGCCAGCGGGTGATGCTTTCGGGCAAGCCGAAGTACGAGGGGCTGGTCTGGCAAATGGTCCACCCACGTGTCGAAGTCCTCGATCAAGAGGATGATGAGCCGGTGACGAAAATTCTGCCGGTCTATCCGTTGACCGAAGGGTTGCTCCAGTGGCAGATGCGGAAGATCACCCGCGCGGCGGTCGACGCATGCGCCGGCGTGCTCGACGAGGTGTTTCCCGAATCCTACTTGCAGGCCCACGACCTGCTGCCGCTCCGGCAGGCGTTGCCGCTGATCCATTTTCCTGACGGGCAGGAGAGCCTGGACCGCGCCCGGCGACGGTTCGTCTATCAGGAGCTGTTGATCTTGCAGCTTGCGCTGGCCACGAAGCGGCAGCAGCAGCACGATCAATGCCTGGCGCCGGCCTTGGAGGCCACGGCGCGGATCGACGCGCGGATCCGCCGGCTCTTTCCATTCGAGTTGACGCCTGGCCAGCGGGCGGCGATCACGGAGATCGCCGCCGACATGGCCGGCCCCCGGCCAATGAACCGGCTTCTGCAAGGCGACGTGGGAAGCGGCAAGACAGTGGTCGCAGTGTACGCAATCTTGCTGGCCATCGCGCATGGGTATCAGGCCGTGATGATGGCGCCGACGGAAGTGCTCGCCCGGCAGCATGCGATGACGCTCAAACGGTTGCTCACCGGGAGCCAAGTCCGTTGGGCGCAACTGACCGGCGGGCTGGCGGCTGCCCAGCGTGCAACCGTCCTCGAGCAAATCGCCTCGGGCCAGGTCGATGTTGTCGTTGGCACGCAGGCGATCATCCAGGACGACGTCTCGTTCGCCAATCTCGGTTTGGTGGTGATCGACGAGCAGCACCGCTTCGGCGTTCTTCAGCGGGCGAAGCTCAAACAGAGTAAAACGGGGACAGGCACCTCGCCGCCGGTGGCAAACCAGGGATCAGGCTGCAAGAATGGCTCGGAACCAGTCTCCGTTTTGCCCGATCCACACTATCTGGTGATGACCGCGACGCCGATCCCGCGGACGATGACGATGACGCTGTTCGGCGATCTCGACATCTCGACCCTGCGCGACATGCCGCCCGGCCGGCAGAAGATCAACACCTACTTGGCCAACGAGCAACAGCGGGCCAAGTGGTGGCAGTTCTTCCGCAGGAAGCTCGGCGAGGGGCGGCAGGGCTACGTCGTCGCGCCGCTGGTCGAGGAGTCGGACGCTCGGGCGGCGGCCAGCCTAAATGAGACTTACGAGTCGCTGGCCAACGGCGAACTCGAGGCCTTTCGGCTCGGGCTCATTCACGGCCGGATGACCTCAGCCGAGAAAGACGTCGTCATGGACCGCTTCCGCCAAGGCGACATTCAGGTGCTGATCTGCACCTCCGTCATCGAAGTCGGCGTGGACGTCCCCAACGCGACGCTGATGACGATCGAGGGCGGCCACTTGTTCGGCTTGGCCCAGTTGCATCAGCTTCGCGGGCGGATCAGCCGCGGAAAGTTCCCTGGCTTCTGCTGCGTCTTTGGCGATCCGCAGACGGACGATTCCATCGAGCGGCTCAAGGCGTTCGTCGCGTCGACCGACGGCTTCGAGCTGGCCGAAACGGATTTCAAGCTTCGGGGCCCTGGCGACATCTTTGGCACCCGGCAGCACGGCCTGCCGCCGCTGCGGATTGCCGACTTGCTCCGCGACGGCCCGCTCTTGGAAGAAGCCCGCCGCGACGCCCACGACCTAGTGGCTGCCGATCCCGGCCTCGCCAGCGAAGAGCACGCCAAGTTGCAGCGGATGATGCTCGTCCGCTACGGGAAGGCGCTGGAGCTGGGAGACGTAGGATGAGTGTCTGGGCTGTCCCCTTGCGGCGTTACTTCCGTAACGGGCCCATTGCAGCAAGAACCCGTACAGACAGACCGTGAATCTACTCCCCGTGGTTGAAAGTCTTGACACTCGGTTTCTGGGGCAATGATAATATATATGTTTCAGAGTTCTGGTTGTCTTAGACTCAGGCGAAACCATGAGTATGCCTCAAGCCAGTGAACTGCAAGATGTGTTGGTGCGAGTCAAGGCGTGGCCTGAGGAACTTCAGATTTCGCTGGCGTCCGAAATACTCTCGTCGGTCCACGAACGACCGGCGCGCCGTAAGCCGCTCGCTGATTTGGTGGGCGTCCTGGCTGGAGACCAACCGCCTCCCGATGATGAACAAGTCCGAGCGATTCTCGATGAGGAACGGCGGAGGAAGTTCGGATGATGAGAGTGCTTTTCGACACGAACATCGTGCTCGACGTACTGCTTGCTCGGTTTTCGTGGCATGTCGAGGCAGGGGCGATCTTCCAAGCTGCTCGGAAAGGAAAGTTGGACGGCGCAGTCACAACGCTTTCCATCGCCAACATCTTCTATGTCGGACGTCGGCTGGCCGGTCTCGACAAAGCCCGTGTTGCCGTGCGAGACTGCTTGGACGCGTTTGATGTCTTGCCGATTGATCGCCACACGTTGGAAGCGGCGCTAGCGATGCAAGGCTCCGATTTTGAAGACGACATTCAGATCGCCGCTGCAACGCAAGCTGGTCTTGATGCGATCGTTACGCGCGATCCAACAGGATTTGCAGCAAGCCATATTCCAGCTTATTCTCCGGCTGAACTCTTGGCTCGGGTTGAAGTCTAGGCCCAAGTTGCAGCTTCAGCCCGTCAATCCAGCCGGTACGGGCTGTCGGCCTGCTGCTCGTGGCGGATTTCGTCGACGGGGCTGCAGTGGCGGCGGCCGGCGTAGAGACGGTTCGGGCCGTTGAACACCCAGCCGGGAACGTCGCCGACGTTCTTATAGGCGTGGACCACGCCCGGCGGAACAACGACGCACGTGCGGTTCGACTGGCCAACGGCGACTCTCATGCGGCGGCCGAAGGTCGGCGAGGCCGGTCGGGCGTCCCAGAGGTAAAGCATGAACTCGCCCGGGCCAAGGAACGCGAAGTAGTCGGTCTGATCGACGTGCTCATGCGGGCCGCGGGCGATGCCCGGCAGCGTCTCACTCACGTACGCCATGACCGGGCGATCCTCGGCCGGCAATTCGTCCTCCCGATAAAGCTCGATCAGCCAGCCGCGATGATCGCAGTGCGCAGAGAGCGAACGAAGACGAACGCCGTCAATCGCATTCTCAGGCGAGTCGATCCGAATCGTGCGGCCGTGAGAGAGCCGCATTTCACGCTGGCTCGTCGGCGTCGGGGGCAGCGGAATGTCGACGGCGCTCGATTCCGTAACATGCAATAGCGTATCGGCCATATAGTCCTCCATGCCTTGTACTACTATGTATCGCTAAGTCCATCGGGGACACGGAGCGCCCTGTCTTGTTAATGCATGATGGACATTGAGCAACGCCAACAGTCTCACGCAAAAGGACTTCACGAAAGAGAAAGAACGCTCGCCTACCGGACAGAAGACTCTTCCGTTCTTCTTTGCGCCTTTGCGTGAGGTCCCTGCCCGCCTCTCGATGTCTTTTTGTTCTCCTCTCAGTGCTCTCCGTGCCTCCGTGGTGGATTATTCTTCTCTTTGGGACTTGGTTATCTCCGGCTGAATGTCAGCCCAGTGTCCGCCGGGTTGTCCGCGGCCAGCTTGAAGTTGAAATGATTGGCGTCGGGCAAGCTGACCTGCCCAACCATTGCCGGGCTGCCGTTGCGCTTTAGGATCAGCAAACCTTCGGCGACCGAGTACGTTCCCGCAAATTCCTGCGTCTTCCCGTCACGCGTGTACTTCCAGGAGTAGGACCCGGTGTCGGTCAGGCTGAAGGCGAAGCTCGATCCATCGGAACGGCTGCTCTCCCAGTTGCCCACCAGGGCCGCGGCGGTGACGGGCAGCGAGGGGCCGGTCGGCGTCGCGGCGGGCGCGGGCACCGTCTCGGTCCCTCCCGTCTCGCCCGACAGGCCGGCCAACAACTGCTTGGCCAACTGATCCTTCGGGCTGAGCTGGACGACGAGTTGCAGTTCGCGTGCGGCGGCGTCCTGGTGGCCACACGTCATGTAATGGTAGGCGACCAGGAAGTGCAGCTCCGGCTTGTCCGCGTTCGCGTTGCGGTACTGCTCCAACTCGCGAAGCTGGGCCGTGTAGAGCTCGATGTTCGGGTAAAAGCCGCAGAGCGTGGCCCAGTCCCAGCCGGGGCCGGCCGAGAGTGTGGCGTAGACGGCAGCCGCTGATGCTTTGTATTGCTTGGTGGCGAACAGGATCAACGCGCGGGCTTCGTGCAGCACGCCGTCGTTGGGTTGTTTGGCGATCGCGCGATTGACTTGCAGCATGGCCAACTGGTAGTCGCCTTTGGTGAACGCGTCGCGAGTGGCTTCCAGCAGTTGGGCCTTCTCGGCGTCGAGGGCCGCTTGATTAGCAGCACTTCCTGGCGGCGCGGCAACGACGATCGGCCGCGAGTAGTCGATCACCCCGCCCGGCACAACGACCACCTCGGTGTAGTAAGGGTTGTAATAGGGATAATATCCCCAGTACCAAGGGGCGTCCCAAGCAAGGCCGACTCCGAAGCCGATGCCAATGCCCCAGGCGACCGGGCAGTAGTGCCAAGGATGGTGCCAATACCAGTCGCCATGATACCAGCCATAGACAGGATGCCCGTAGCCGTGCCAACCGTAGTGGCCGGCGTAGTGATGATCGAAGCCGCCGTGCGGAGGCATGTGCGCCGGTCCATGTGTGTAGCCGTGCGCGGGCGCATGAGCGGGCGCGTGCGAGGCGTTCGGACGTGCCGCGGGGCCCCCGTGATCGCCGCCGTAGCTGTGACCGCCCCCGCCGCCACCGGGATGCGCTCCGCCCCAACCGCCACCGCCACCGAACCCACCATGACCGCCGCCGCCACCACCGCCGCGCGGCGCGGCGAGGGCTTGGGCCGACACGAAAAGTGCGATGGCAACGAGACCAATGAGAAGAGTAAGGCGGTTATGCATGGAATGGTTCCCCAAGGAGATTGGGCGTCTCGCCACATCTCGAACGACTGGACGCTATTGGGCGATGCGTCGATGGACTGGTACGACGATGGCCAACATATACCACCAACGCAACGAATCTCCAATGCCGGTTTGCCTTCGGCCCATCCCTCGGGTGCAAGTTGCACTTTGCAGCACCAGCCACAAAGCCGCGACCGTTGGTCGCGCCGAAGGCATCGTTTTCGTGAGAATCCCCCGGGGGGCGCGACCACCGGTCGCGGCTTTATGACGGGAAGCTTCCAGCTTTTCGCAAAGCACAACTTGCGCCCCCATCCCTTGGCGAGTCTGCAGATCGTCCAATCCCCGGATTCGACGCACGCGAGGTTCGCTAGAGTGAATCTGGCGAATTGCGAAGATGCTTCTAGCGCTGCAAGCGGTCGGGCAGCCGGGGGCGGGCGACGGGCGTTGCCGACTCCGCGCCGACCGGCGAGATCACGTCGGGCAGCGGAAGATGCCGGAGGAGCCAATCGGTCTGCCGGCTGGCCGGAACGAGCACGACGCTCCGAGGCACTAGCGTCTGCACCAGCGAGGCGACCGGCCGGGGCGCCTGCTCGGGCTCGCCAAGCAATCGCCCGCGGCTGTCTCGCAGGATCGTTCCGGGCTCCGTCCCGACGCAACGACCGCGAAGCCGCAATCCCTGGGAATCGAGCGTGACGGAAACGGCCAATTGATCGTAGGGCAGCCTTTTGTTGACGTCTCCGCCCATGTCATGGGCGCGACCGGCTGGGAGTGTGGGACGCAGCTCGTTCCGGGCGAGGGCGTCCTCGCTGCGGCTCTTTTCGAGCAACGACGCGTTGGCGGCCGGCCGTAGGCCGAGCCGCTCAACGGCGGCGGCCATAAGGCCACGATCGATCATGCCAGGCCCAACGGTCAGGAAACCGCTTCCTTCTTCGAGGCGTCCGCGATGGAACCGGGCCGATTGGATGATCAATTCGCCGACGCCGCTCATGCGATGCGGAAAGTGGTCGCTGACGAGGCGGCCAAAATCGAGATCGACCAGTTGGCCGGTGACCTCACCTTGCCAGCCGTCGGGCGTTTCGTTGGCCCAAATGTAGCCGCGGAAGCGACATCGCGGGCCGAGCGGCTGAAGCGCGTCGAGCCCCATCGCCAGGACGTTGCACGGGAGTTCGCCGCCGCCAGTGTAGAGCTCGAAGCCGCTGGCTGGCGGCGAGACCTGGCGGTTCCGGACCAGTCGGATGCGGGCGGGTTCGGGCGTGTCCGCCCCGACGAGCCGGAAGTGGATCTCAGCGCGGGTTCCACCGGGCGGTTGTTCGAGGATTCCGTGCAGATCGGTGAGTGTCTGCGAACCATCGGCCCCGCGAAGCGTAACCTCGCCGGCGGCCAGTTGCACATCGGTTTCAATCTGGCCGAGCCGGCTGGCCAGCAGGCTCTGCAGCCAAAGCCAGAGCCGCGGGATGGCGGCCGCTTCGACTTGCGGCTGCGACGCGGAAATGGAAAGCATCGGCCGCGACTTGCCATGTTCGTCGGTTTCACGACCCGCGGCGACCTCGAGCAGGCGGCAACGGAGCACCGTTTGGCCTGTCTCAGGATCGGCCAGCTCGATCTTTTCGTAGAGCACCGCGCCGGGCCGAAGGTAGCGAATGCCTTCGAGCTTCACGGCGAGACCAATTCGAGCGGCCAGTTGTCGCGCTTCGAACCGCGCACGGCCTGGCAAATGCCGGCTTGTGCACCAGCCGGCCATCAGGAGCATCGGCAGGACGCCCAGCAGCAGAAAGCCGCTGACGCAAATCCGCCGTCGCGTTGTGTCGTGCAGACGAAACATCGAAAGGGAATGCACCACGGAGACGGGGAGGACACGGAGAACAGGAGCTAGTTCACGCGTCTCAGGATGCCGTCCTTAAGCACAGGGACGTTGAAATTGATCAAAAGGCCAACGGTCTTTCCACTCAGCTTCAGATAAGTCATCAACTGCGCTTGGTGGATTGGCAACATTTCTTCCACAGCTTTGAGTTCGAGGATCACGGCGTTTTCGACCACGATATCATCCGATAGCCGCAGTCAAGTTTCACTTTCTTGTATCGAATAGGCAAGGCGGCCTGTCGCTCGAAGGCCAAGCCGCGAGCGCTCAGTTCATAGCAAAGACACTCTTCATAGGCCGACTCCATCGCCCCGGCCCCAACGCCCTATGCGCTTCAATCGCCGCGCCGATAAACGCTTCGGTCAACTTCTCGTGCTTGAGCGGTCCCATCGATACTCTTCCCCCCTTTACGTTTGTTTTCCTCCGTGCTCTCCGTGTCTCTGTGGCGCCTTCACTGTCCAGTTCTTGTCTTGGCCATCGCCTGAAACAGTCTGTATCGTTCCACCATTTCCGCGAGGCTGTCGCCGCCGAACTTGTCGACGAGGGCCCGGGCGATCTCGAAGGCGACGACGTTCTCGACGACGCAGCTTGCCGCGGGCACGGCGCAGACGTCACTGCGCTGATAAGTGGCCGGTTCGGGCCGATGCGTTTCGAGATTGACCGACGGCAGCGCGCGCTCGAGGGTTGCGATGGGTTTCATCGCCGCGCGGACGACGATTGGCTGGGCATTCGTCATGCCGGCCTCAATGCCGCCGGCGTTGTTCGTCGAGCGGATGAAACCCAGCGACGGCGTGTCGGCCTCGTCGGCGTTGTATTGGATCGGATCGTGGACTTCGGAGCCCGGCCGCCGAGCGCACTCGAAACCTAGCCCGAACTCGACGCCCTTGATCGCTTGAACGGACATCACGGCCTGGGCCAAGCGGCCGTCGAGCTTTCGATCCCATTGCGTGTGCGAGCCGAGGCCGAAGGGGACGCCTTCGACGCGGACCTCGATCAGCCCGCCAATCGTGTCGCCGCGATGGCGTATCTGGTCGATGAGCGATTTCAGTTCCTCATCGCGGCTCGGGTCAAGTGTGTAAAGTTCGCTCCGATCGCGCAAGGCGCGCTGTTGGGCGATCGTGCCGGTCGGCGGCGCGACGCTGATCGGTCCGATGGCCGTCACGTAGCCGAGGACATCGATTCCGAAATGGGCGAGCAATTGTCGCGCGACCGCGCCGGCGGCGACGCGCGCGGCCGTCTCGCGGGCGCTGGCCCGCTCCAAGACGCCGCGGATCGCGCTGAGGTGCTTGATCGCGCCGGCCAGGTCGCCGTGCCCCGGCCGCGGACTGGTCGGCTCGGCCAGCTCGTCAATCACGTGATCCTTGTTGGCGATCAGCAGGGCGATCGGGCTGCCGATCGTCTTGCCATGCAGGAGTCCGCTGAGGATCTCGACGCGGTCGGACTCGATCTGTTGTCGACCGCCCCGGCCGTGCCCGCCTTGACGGCGGCGCAGCTCGGCGTCAATGGTCGACTGACTCAGTTCGACTCCGGCCGGAAAGCCCTCGATTAGGGCGATCAGGGCCTTTCCGTGCGATTCGCCGGCAGTGAGGTAGTGCAACATAGCTGGCGATTCTATCTAGACCGCCGCGGCAGGGACAGGCCGGTTCACGCGACGTTTCCGGCCGGTTCGTCTTGCACAAAGGTGAGCTTCGCGGTAATAAGGTCGGTTTCTTGTCGCGGACTTTTCTGGGGGCATTGGCGGGCGGTGACACTCTTCCCAAAATGCCCATGCGGCGCATCTTCGTCTGCACCACTCTCGCTGCCCTCTCGCTGGCCGGCTGCCAAGGACTGCCGACGTCGCTGGATTCCGGTTTCAGCGAGCCGGCGGTCGCCGATGGGCCGAAAGAGGCGATGTACCCGTCGCTCGCGTTCAACGACGATTTAGTCAAGTGGGCGACGCCGTCGAACCATCGCGATTGGGCGCCGGAACTGGCCCTGCTCGCCCACGCCGACATGCACGGGCATCAGGTGACGGTCCACAACATCCGCGATTGCCGCTGGCGGACGACCGAGGACTTCAAGCTTTCGTACTACGACCGGACGTACAACCTCGAGAAGCTGCATCACGTCGATTTCATCGTCGTGCCGTTCAACGAGCTTCCGACGATCGGCCACACGATGCTCAGCTTCGTGTTCGAGGACGGCGACGTCTTGGCCGTCTCGGCGGAGATTCGCCGTGAACGAGGCGAGGCATTCAATCCGGCCAAGGGCTTTTTCCGGCAGTACGAGTTGATGTACGTCGTGGCCAGCGAACGGGACGTGATCGGTCGGCGCGTCGATTGCGACCTATGCGACGTTTTTCTGTACCACTCGACGGCCACGCCCGAGCAGGCGCGAAAGCTGTTCGTCGACGTGATGAAGCGAGTGAACAAGCTCGATACGCAGCCCGAGTTCTACGACACCCTGACGAACAATTGCACGACGAACATCCGCAACCACATCAACCATCTGTATCCGGACAGCGTGCCGTATGATTATCGCGTGCTGCTGCCGGGCTGCAGCGACCACTTGGCCTACGACCTGGGCTTGATCGAACATCACGGCTCGTACGAGGAGACGCGGCAGCGAGCGCGGGTCAACTACGTCGCCTATCTGCACCGCGATGCCCCGGACTTTTCCAAAGCGATCCGGCGGTGACGCTACGACTCGATCTCCGGTTGCCGCTTCAGACGCCGCCACAGGTTCTTGTACGTCCAGGCGGCCAGATGGCCGAGGCGGCCGCGGGTTGCGACGACCAGGCGGCCGACCGTGTAGGTTTGCGGCAGCCACGCGGCGTGCGACTCGGTCATCGAGCCGAGGAAATCGAGCCCCGTTCGCGTCGGATCGGCGAAAAGCCGTTCAAGCAGATAATAACGCAACAGTTGGCCAGGATGTTGCCGCGAGAAGGCCGGATCGTAGCCGATCTTGAGCGAGTGGAACACGCCTTTGGCCGACAGCCCATAGTCAAACGCAATGGTTCGACCGCCGCATCGGAGCGTAACCAATTCGAGCTGGCCCCAGCAGGCGGCCTGTTGGGCCTGGCGGATGAAGAAGTCGGCCAGGCCGGGGTTGCGAAGCACCGCCCCGCCGGCTGGCCCCTTCCAGCTCCGCTCCTCGACGGCGAAGCACTGCTGCATGGCTGTCGCGATGTCGTCGGGCGATGGTCCGCCGAGGACTTCCAGTCGCACTTCGCCTCGCTCGGCCAACTCGCGCGCGGCGTGGGCCATCTGTTGGCGATGCTTCCGCGACCAGCGGGCCTTGTAGTTTTCCCAATCGTGGTCGATCGCCACGCGGCCGACTTGCCAGCGCGGAACCTCGACCACGTTCATTCCGGCCGATGCAAACGCGTGACTTAGCGACCCCCATCGCCGGCTGTCGAGCACGGCCTCGTCGAGCCAGAGGAGCGAACAACGTAGTTCGCGGATTCCGGCGACGAGGATGTCCAGAACGGGCGATTGCGGCGGGTGGCACATTCCTGATCGCAGCGAAGGGCCAGTTCCGCACGGCCACCACGCCCTTCGTTCCTCAGAGCGTGCCACCCCCGTGATGCCCTGGGACGGCGAAGGTGATTCGACGTTGGCAGCGATGCCCGCATCCAACAGCAGTTCCCCGCTGGCTGACCACTCGTTGCAGGGCATCGCGGCGACGGTGAGCACGTGGCCCAGCCGGCGTCGCACCAGCGGCAGGGCAGCCACGAGCCGGCCATCGTCCTCGACCGCGACTGCGTGAAAATCACACGGCCGGGCGAACTGTTCGACCCACTGGGCGAGCAACTCGGCCCTCAGCGAAGGCAGAGTCGCATCGCTCCGCTGCCACAGATCATCCCATGCCCCTTCGGCCGCCCGAAGGGCGTCAAGCGATTCGAGATGGATGACGCGAGGCCGGTTCACAAGTCAACTCTGGGCCACGATGAGAGCGGGGCAAGGGAATTTCAGCCATAGCGCCTGTCGCGCAGGTTGTGGGTGTCTCGGGGTTTCGGAGCGCAACTCTCATGTTGCACTCGCCTTGCGACTTTTGGTGCCGCCGCAACTTCTTTGGAGAATGAAGTTTCAGTCGCGGCGACTCGTTCTAAGGGCTCCGACCCACTGGTGCTGGGTGCTCCGAAACTCCCTCCGGGTTCAACGTGACAGAACTGGCGACAACGAATCGGTAGAGTGGGGGGTGGTTGATTGCGCTCATGGTGGCACTATAATAGCTGGGTGCGAATGCCACCTGCGTGGCGGTGCAGGGTCGGTCAGATTTACAGTTCCAAGCGAGGTGCAAAATGAGAAGACTGTTCAAGGCAGCTTTGGCGTTGGCGATTTTGTCGTCGGTCGTTGCGGAAAAGGCCCGGGGGCATCAATACGCTCTCACCGATCTAGGGGCCGCGGAGTGTGCTAATGGTATCAATGACATAGGCCAAGTTGTGGGCGGAGCGGCCCTAACGTCAAGTAGTGCCGAATGTGCCTATCTCTGGACCAGCGGCGGCGGGATGCAGAACCTCGGCATGCTCGACGGCCCATTCAGTGAGGCCATCGGCATAAACAACGTGGGGCAAGTCGTGGGACAGGGCACTGTTATTGGTAACGCCGAGAACGCCTTCCTCTGGACCAGCGGTGGCGGGATGCAAAACCTCGGCACACTCGGCGGAACAAATAGTACTGCCTACAGCATCAACGACAGCGGACAGGTCGTAGGAAAATCCCAAATCAGTAATAATAAGTTCCATGCCACGTGTGTTCGGCACGACGAATGCCATTGTAGCTGGCCATGCTGACGCCGGCGAGGGCAGCGGAAAGAAGACGTTTGTCAGGCGGCGAGAGCGGTGACGCTCGCTGTTGTCGGCGCAGCAGCAAC
>JBDKUC010000119.1:0-7951 GCA_039679885.1 Thermoguttaceae bacterium
GATAGAGCGTCCCTTGCGCCAAGAATCGGGCGTCCTTGACCTTGGCCGCTTCTTCGGCGAAACAGTCGATGAAGGCGTGGCCGATTCGACGCCGCTTTTCCTGCGGCTCGACAACGCCGGCCAATGCGGCCAGGAACTTGTCCTCGGCTTTGACCACGTGGAGGTCAGTCTTGAAATGGCCGGTGAACTCGGCGATGACCGCCTCTTCCTCGTCCTTTCGGAGCAGGCCGTTGTCGACCAGAATGCAGGTGAGTTGCGGACCGATGGCCTGGGCCAGCAACGCCGCGACAACCGAGGAGTCGACGCCGCCGCTTAGGCCGCAGATCACTCGGCTGCCGCCGACGCGGCGACGAACGGACTCGACGGTCTCGCGGGCGAAATCGCCCAAACGCCACGTGCCCCGGCAGCCGCAAGCCGTCCGAAGGAAGTTGCCCAGGATTGTGGCGCCCTCGGGCGTGTGGGTCACCTCAGGGTGAAACTGCAGACCGTAGATCGGCAGCTTTCGGTGGCGAACCGCGGCGATGGGACAGGTGTCGGTTTCGGCCAGCCGCTGGAAGTCTTCCGAGGCCAGCGTTACCTGATCGCCGTGGCTCATCCAGACGTCGGTCTCGCGCGAGACGCCGGCCAGCAGCCCGTCGGGCTCAATCACCCGGCATCGCGCCCGGCCGTACTCGCGTCGGGGCACGCTCTTGACCTGGCCGCCTAGGGCCTGACAGGCCAGTTGCAGCCCGTAGCAGATGCCCAAGACGGGCAGGCCGAGCTTGAAGATTCCGGGGTCGCACTTCGGCGCCCCCGCCTCGTACACGCTGCTCGGGCCGCCGGAGAGGATGATGCCCTTTGGGGCCAGTTCGGCGATCCGCTGGGCCGTAATGTCGTGACGAACGATCTCGCAATAGACGTGCTGCTGCCGCACCCGCCGCGCAATCAGTTGCGCGTACTGCGACCCGAAATCCAGGACCAAAATCTTTTCGTCGGCAACCCGCTTCATCGCCCGCCCTCGGGGGGAAACCCCGAATTATAAGCCCTCGCGGGGCGACCGCCTAGTGGGCGTCAACCGAAGAATCGCTCGTAGTCGTTGGGGTTCAATGGCGTTTTTTCGCGCGAGCCTGCCGCTTGATGATCGCGACAAGACCGCGCAGCGACTCGTTGACCGACTCGCGGTCGGGAAAGTATTTGGCCACGTCTGGGTCGAGCACCACGACATTCGCGCCCTGCGCAAACCGTTTTGCGTATTTTCCCCGGACGCCACGGCTGAAGTCATACTCTTCCAGCAAATCAGGGTCATCTCGCATTTTCTTCATAGTCTCGCCTCTCTCGTCGCGTTGCCTCTCTGGCACTAATGATCCTGATCCGATCCCGGCGATCCGTATGCACAACAACCAACAATCTATTATTGCACGACCGGCCGATCTGGACAAACCGCAGTTCGTCGCCGGAATGCAGTGGATCTGAGATTGTAGCAGAGAGAGGATCCCCAAACACCGTGCTGGCCTCGTCGAACGAGACGCCGTGCTTTGCCAGATTGCTTCTTGCTTTGGCAGAATGCCATTCAAATTGCAGTGCCACGGCGGGTCCCCCATTGCCACCACACGATAGAGGCCTCGTCCCCCGGCGTCAAGCAGCCCGAGAGGCAGCTTTGCGGCCGTGATGGCGCCCGGCGCGCCCCGAGCCGTTGCCGCGTCCACAAGGCACGGATATGATGAACCCATGCTGATTTTACTGACCAACGATGATGGAATCTATGCTCCGGGCCTGGCGGCTTTCGAGCACGAATTGCGGCGGTTGGGCGACGTGGTGGTTGTCGCCCCGGCCAAGGAGCAGAGCGGCGTCGGCCACTCGATCACCTATCTGACGCCGCTGATCGTCAAAGAGGTGTATCGCAACGGCTCGAACGATGTCCGCTGGGGTTGGGCTGTCGAAGGGAGCCCGGCCGACTGCGTCAAGCTCGGCATCCAGGTCTTCTGCCCGCGGACGCCCGATCTGGTCGTCAGCGGGATCAACGGCGGGCTCAATGCAGGCATCAACGTACTCTACTCGGGCACGGTGGCCGCGGCGGTCGAAGGGGCCTTTTTCGGCGTCACCAGCGTCGCCGTCTCGTTGGAGTTCGACGAGCACGCCCGTTTTGCCGACGCCGCCCGGTTGGCCTGCAACGTGATTCGGCAAGTGCTCGACAAGAAAGGCGCCGCGCCGGAACTGTTCAACGTCAACATCCCGACGGCCGCGTTGCGAGGCACGCCGGAGGTTTGCGTTGTGCCGATGAACGTCACACGCTACGGCGATACGTACCAGAAGCGGTCCGACCCCTGGGGCCGCGACTACTACTGGCTGATGGGCGGTCCGCCGGCGCCGACGGCCGGCGAGACGGACCTTTCGGCCCTCGATAAAGGCAAAGTGACGATCACGCCGCTGGACTACGATCTGACGCGCCGCAGTGCGCTGGCCCAGATGGCCAACTGGCAGTTTGACCTGCCGGAGCCAGCGGACGCGCCGGCAGCGGAAGCCACCCCCGCGTTCGCCTCCCCGATCCGCGTCGTGCGAAAGAAAAAGAAGGAGAAGACGCAATGACTGGATTCGCAAAATGGGTGAAGGACGAAGCCCTGCGCCTTGGGTGGCACGCCCTGAAAGGGCGTGGGAGTTGCACTGACGCGGCGCGGACCACGCGCTTTCAGGGCGTGCCACGCTGCGGTCTACTTCTCTGCGGCCTCCTCGCCGTCGCGCTGGTCGGTTGCGGCGATCGCGAGCCGGCCGGGCGGACCAAGCATTCGGCGCCGGCCAACAATCCGCCGGCGACGCAGCCCTCGCCGTCTTCGCCCGCTCCGACCTCGCCGGTGACCAGCGGGGGCTCGACGGCGGTTGAGACGATGTCGCCGAAGCCCGACACGGCGACGCCCTCCCCTGCCCCGTCCAAGACGAGCCCGGCCGACGCGGCTCCTGCTGCGGACTCGTCGGGTGGGCCGTCGCTTGGACCGGCCAATCCGTCGGCAGTTTCGCCGGAGCCGCCGCGAGAGAAGGCCCAAGTGGGCGTCGGCGAGAAGGGTCGAAACTATCCGGCCGGCATGTACGCCCCGCAGACCTATTGGGCCATCCGTGAGAAGGCCGTCTTCGAGATTCAGATCCCAAAGGCGATGCAGTTGTTCAAAGCCACCGAAGGCCGCGCGCCGAAGGATCACGCCGAGTACATGCAGCGGATCATCAAGGAGAACATGATCAAGCTGCCTGACCTGCCCCCCGGCGACCGCTACGTCTACGACCCAAAGCGCGAAGAACTGATGGTCGAGCACACCGGGCAGTAAACGTCGCCGCGAAACAACTTGCGCAATTGCGCGGTAGGACGGACTTCCTAGTCCGTCCAGTTCCGGGACGGATTAAGAAATCCGTCCTGTGGGATCTCATTCGCCTCCCCTCCCTCTGAGGGCCGTTTCTCGGCCGGCGGGCTGGCTGCAGCCATGCCATTGTCCAAAATTCCGCCCTGTTGCTATTTGCTGATGGAAAATTATCGAACCCGCCGGCCAGTGTGCATGTTTCCCCTCATACAGCGGGTCGTGCGTGGTTCACTGCTCCGAAGCGGGGCCGGGCGGTTCGATTGTCGCTGACCTTCAACGGAGAGGAGGCAAGCAAGACAACATCTAAGGGGCAGCATAAGTCTCGGACAAGAGGGCTCTAGCGAGAGGGACGATCGCCCGTCTCGCCATGGCACGAGGTTGCATGCGATCGGTTGCTTTGTAAGTAAGAGGGCATTTGCAACATCACCGACAAGGGAGTTACCTTATGTCAACGCGAAGATTTGTGTCTGCGATGGCTGTTGCTATTGTCGTAGCAGCCGCTAGTATGGCCTCGGCCACGGAGCAGTATTTCAACGTCCCTTCAGGCGAGTACGAATCGGCTAGCTCATGGTACAACGGCGTCGTGCCGACGAATGGCGACAATGCCTACATCGGCTGGGCGTATGGCGACGCCAGCGCCGCCACGCTGTCGTCCGCGGTTCCCAATGTGGCTTTCTTGTATCTGGGCAGCGCTGAGTACGCGAGCGGCCAGCTCGATTTGCTCAATGGCGCCTCTCTGAGCGGCGGCTCCGCGCGACTCGGGAACGCCTACGGCGCGACCGGCACGCTGACGGTCGCCGACGGCGCCTCATTCACGGCGGCCAGCGGCTACTTTTGCATCGGGAGGATCGCCGGCGGCACAGGCATTGTCACCCAGACCGGCGGAAACGTCACGGCCCCGGGATGGAACGGCGGCAGCGGGGAGAAGGGTTACGTTTACATTGGCAGCGGCGGCACCGGAACCTATCACCTCACCGGCGGCACATTTGCTTGCGACTACCAATTCTATGTGGGCAACTCCGCAGGCAGTTCCGGCACGATTGTCCAAGACGGCGGACTCCTCGCCGTCACTGGCGACTTCGCTTATTTTGGTGTTGGCTGTGCCGGAACTGGGACGTACGAGATGAACGGCGGGTCGTTTATAACGTCGCAAAGCTTCACGGTCGCGAGCCAAGACGGAGGCGTCGGCACCCTCAATCAGACGGGTGGCGTCATGTCGGGTGGGACGCTTACCAACATCGGCAACAGCGGCATCGGCGCCTATAACATGTCGGGCGGCGTGTTCACATGCCCCACCATGCGCCTCGCTACTTCGGGCTCGGGCACTGTCCACCAAACCGGCGGAACAGTCAACGTGACCGGAGAGATGCAGTTTGCTTTTGTCGCCGCTGGCACCGGCGTTTATAACCTCGACGGCGGAACGCTCAATGCCGGTTCCATCAACCTGGGCATGGCCGGCGCCGGCACGCTCAACGTCTCAGGCGGCGTTATCAATGGCAACGGACTGATGGCCGGTTCGGGAGTAGCCAACATCAGTAAGCCCCGCTACGGCTCTGGCGCGGTCTATCAGACGGGCGGAGAAGTGAACCTGCAGGGTGATTTGGTCATTCGTGGGTACACGAATTCCACCGGCAGCTATACGTTCGACAATGGGGCGTTGAACGTGGGGGGCAATGTCTCCGGCCTTGGAACGCTCTACTTCAACGGCGGCACGCTCCACTGCGGCGGCACCATCTCGACCAATGCGAGTCTCGGTGCGAACCCGGTCTTCCACGAAGGCAATAGCGACGTCTGCGTCGTCACCGGCGCCCTGAGCGACGCCAGCGGCGTCGCTGGTACGCTCACCAAGTCGGGCGGCGGTTGGCTCGTCCTTCAGGGCGCCAACACGTACACCGGCAAGACCACGGTCCAGGCCGGCGTGCTTCAGATGAACGCCGCCGCCTACGCGACGGTCCTGAGCCATACGGCCGACGTCCAGGGCGGACAACTCCTGTTCAACTACACCGACACCACCACGCCTGTCCTGGCCATCCGCTCGAGCTTGCACTCGGGCGCGATGTACACCTCGACCGGCGCGGCGCAGGGCTGTGGCGTTGGTTACAGCGACGACGGCGTCGGCCTCGTCACGGCGAAGGTCGCTCTCTTGGGCGACACCGACATGGGCGGCATCGTGAACAACGACGACCTGGCTCGTCTGCTCTCGGCCCTCGGCGGCACCGATTGCCTCTGGGTTCAGGGCGACTTCAACTACGACAGCAAGGTCAACAACGACGACCTGGCCATGTTGTTGAGCAACCTGGGCAAGACGTTCGCCGGCTTTGGCAGCGTGAAGGCCCAGGCCCTCGGCGGCGCGGTTCCCGAGCCGTCGACCCTGGTCCTGCTGACCGCTGGCCTGCTCGGCCTGGCCGCTTACGCCTGGCGGAAGCGGAAATAACCAGCCAACCGACTCGCACGGTTGACTGAATGGAACGATCTCCGGCGTCGCTGGGGGGCATGGTCCCCGGCGACGCCGGATTTCTTTTGGGTCGCCTGTCAACGGCAGTCCGTAGTTCCGCCTTTAGGCGGCGATTTCGCTCGGAACCCCGCCTAAGGCGGGTTGCGAGCAGCTTTAAGTGTCCAAAATTCCGGCAAGCCGCTATTGTCATATAGGGAGTATTGTTGCAATCCATAGAACGTGACACAGGTTTTTCGATTGTCGCTGACCTTCACCGGAGAGGAGGCAAGCAAGACAACATTTAAGGGGCAGCATAAGTCTCGAACAAGAGGGCTCGAGCGAGAGGGATGATCGCCCCTCTCGCCATGGCACGAGGTTGCATGCGATCGGTTGCTTTGTAAGTAAGAGGGCATTCGCAACATCACCAACATGGGAGTTACCTTATGTCAACGCGAAGATTTGTGTCTGCGATGGCTGCTGCTATTGTCTTAGCAGCCGCCAGTATGGCCTCGGCCACGGAGCAGTATTTCAACGTCCCTTCGGGCGAGTACGAATCGGCTAGCTCCTGGACCAACGGCGTCGTGCCGATGAATGGCGACAATGCCTACATCGGCTGGGCGTACGGCGGCACCAGCGCCGCTACGCTGTCGTCCGCGGTTCCCAACGTGGCTTACTTGTATCTGGGCAGCGCTGAGTACGCCAGCGGCCAGCTCGATCTGCTCAACGGCGCCTCTCTAAGCGGCGGCTCCGCGCGAATCGGGGCCGCCTACGGCGCCACCGGCACGCTGACGATCGCCGACGGCGCCTCGTTCACGGCGACCAGCGGCTACTTCTGCATCGGGAGGTCCGGCGGCACCGGCATTGTCACCCAGACCGGCGGAAACGTCACGACCACGGGTTGGGACGGCGGCAACGGGGAGAAGGGTTACACTTACATCGGCGCCAGCGGCACCGGAACCTATCACATCAGCGGCGGCACGTTTGCTTGCGACTACCAACTCCTCGCGGCCAGCTCCGCAGGCAGTTCCGGCACACTTATCCAGGACGGCGGACTCTTCAAGGTTACTGGCGACTACTCTGGTTTTTCGCTTGGCTACGCCGGCACTGCGACGTACGAAATGAACGGCGGGTCGCTTTACTCTGTAAACGGCATCACTGCCGGGGGCCAAACCGGAAGCGCCGGCACCATCAATCAGACGGGTGGCACCATTTCGGCTGGGAGCCTTATTGGGATCGGCAACAGCGGCACCGGCGCCTATAACATGTCGGGCGGCGTGCTCACTGCCTCCACCATGCGCGTCGCTACGTGGAGCTCGGGCACCGTCCATCAAACCGACGGAACAGTCAACGCGACCGCAGAGATGCAGTTTGCTTTTTGCGCCGGCTCCACCGGCGTTTATAACCTCGACAACGGAACGCTCAATGCGGGTTCCATCAACGTGGGCATGGCCGGCACCGGCACGCTCAACGTCTCAGGCGGCGTCGTCAATGCCAGCGGAATCATGGCCGGTTCGGGGGTAACCGTTAACGTCGGTACGCCTCGCTACGGCTCAGGCGCGGTCTATCAGACTGGCGGAGAAGTGAACCTGCAGGGCGATTTGGTCATTCGCGGGTACACGAACTCCACCGGCAGCTATACGTTCGACAATGGCGCGTTGAATGTGGGGGGCAATGTCTCCGGCCTTGGGTCGCTCTCTTTCAACGGCGGCACGCTCCACTGCGGCGGCACCATTTCGACCAATGCGAGTCTCGGTGCGAACCCGGTCTTCCACCAAGGCAACGTCGACGTCTGTGTGGCCACCGGTGTCTTGAGCGATGCCAGCGGCGTCGCTGGCTCGCTGACCAAGATAGGCGCCGGTTGGCTCATCCTCAATGGCGCGAACACCTACACCGGCAAGACCACGGTCCAGGCCGGCGTGCTTCAGATGAACGCCGCTGCGTACGCGACGGTCCTGGCCCACACGGCCGACGTCCAGGGCGGACAACTCCTGTTCAACTACACCGACACCACCACGCCCGTCGCGGCCATCCGCTCGAGCTTGCACTCGGGCGCGATGTACACCTCGACCGGCGCGGCGCAGGGCTGTGGCGTTGGTTACAGCGACGACGGCGTCGGCCTCGTCACGGCGAAGGTCGCGCTGCTGGGCGACACCGACATGGGCGGCATCGTCAATAACGACGACTTGGCCCGTCT
>JBDKUC010000156.1:0-9430 GCA_039679885.1 Thermoguttaceae bacterium
ATGCCAGGGTCCAAAGAGTATTGGACGTGCGTTTGTTTAACACATCGCAGCTTGCCGGATATACGAGGCAGCCGGACCTCGCTTTCTTTCTGCGAGAAATCGCAGGGATAGAATATCGGCATCTTCAAGACTTCGCCCCGACGAAAGAGATGCTGCAAGCGTACAAGAAGGGGAGCATGGATTGGGTCAGCTACGAAAGGCTGTACAGCAATCTACTATCGAAACGGCAGGTCGAAAAGAGCATCTCCATCGAACTGCTGGCCGGCGCTTGTCTTCTCTGCAGTGAACCTACTGCACACAAGTGCCACCGCCGCTTGGCCGCCGAGTATCTTTTGTCGAAGTTCGGCGGTTTTCGCATCGTCCATCTGTAAGTGATCACAGCCGTCCACGTGGTGGTCGTGGGGACGCTATGCGCCGGAATCGAGGAACGTAGTGGCAGAAATCATTTGTCTTGCCGTATCGAGAAAGCATAATCACTTCTGCGTTGCCGGCATCGACTTGGAGCGGCACGCATGGGTCCGGCCTGTTTCCGATAGATACGACGGAGCCATCCCAGAGGAAATGATGAGGCTTCCCGGAGGGGAAAAACCGTGCCTGCTGGACATTTTGGAAATCCCGCTGACAAACAGGCAGAGTGCGGGGGAGTTTCAACCAGAAAATTGGATGTTGCATGACACCCCATGGCGGAAAGTCGGCCAAGCTAAGATCGAATCCCTATCACGATACGCCATGTTATCGAGAACGGTGCTTCACAATTCTTCAGATAGAATATCGCCCAGGGAACTGATGGCCTTGCCCAAGGTTGGCAGAAGCTCTCTACAATTGGTTGAATCCTCGAAATGCCAAGTTCTTCCGCGATCACAAGAATTCTCAGGCATGGCGAGCGCGTTTCACGGTTCTTGGGTATGAGTATGATTTCAGAATCACTGATCCGGCAGCCGAGAACGCCCTGAGTGACGGAAAGAGCATTTCGTCAAGATGCTTTCTGACGGTCAGTCTCACGGAACCGTGGCGGTGTTCTTCGGATATGGAGCCGTTTTGCTACAAATTGGTTGCCGGCATTATCGAGCGAGAAGGCTCGCTCATTGGTAGTTCAGTGGAAGGCTCAACACCCACGATTGCCTTGGCCGACTTCCTTTCTGCAATTCTCGTCGAACGGTCGCCGTTTTGCGTCGGACAGTGCTCTCACTGACAATCCAACAGGGCTCGTGCAAAAAAGTCAGTGGGGCGTCGGACCCACAATCTGCCCTCCGCGTCTGGACGGATTAGGAAATCCGTCCTACGGGCGAACCGCCAACCGATTCTTCGACGGGCCGCTCAGTCCAGCCAGTCCTTCGCCTTGAGCCTGGCCGGCGTGTAGTGCTCGGTGACGTAGCTGATGTCCTTGCTGATGAGGGCTTCGACTTCGAGTTTGAAGCCGTTGTCCAACAGCCGCTTGATTTCTTTCTGCCACTGCGGCTTGTGGGCGAACCAAGGGTAGTTGGCGATCTGCTTCGCCCGCTTGCGGTCCGTGTCGTTGAGCAAGATCTTTACGCTGTCCGACAGCTTGCACTCCTCGAAATCCTTGGACCGCAGGCCGAGGAATTTCGCGTCGGGGATGGCCATCCGCTGCGACTCGTACGCCAGGTTGATCGAGCCCTGCTTGATGACGCTGTAGATGTAGTATCCCCACGGGTCGTTATCGAGCAAGCAGTAGACCGGCAGCTTGAGCTCGTTGTGCAGCCGGTGAAGCATCCGACGCACGCCGCGCGGCGGTTGGCCGCTTCCGTGCGTGAGGATGCATTTGTGTTTGCGCCAGAACTTGTCTTCGTTGAACCGCTGCCAGACCGTGTCTTTTTCGACGTGGAGGATGAACTTGGCATCGCACCGCTTGAACTGGATCACCTCGGGCTCGACGATCGACGGGACGCCGTAGCCGCCGGAGCCCATCCGCGTGCAATCGATGTCGTCGCCGGTGTCGGTCAACACGAGCTCGCCCACCATCTCGCCACGCTTCTGGGCGTACAGATGCAGCTCTTCGCGAAGGCTGTTCAGCAGCACCTCGCAGTCCTCGATCATCGGGTCGCACTCGCCCTGATCGGAGAACGTCTCTTCCTTGGTGCCTTCGATCGTGTGCTTCAACAGGTAGAAGAGACCACGGATGCTGGTGGTCTTTCCCTGTTCGAGCAACTGCGTCACGCCGCTGGCCACGAGCATCGTCTGCATGTAGCTCTTGGCCTGCGAGAGGTTGAACAACTGGCGGCGATTGGTCGCCTTGCCCATCTCGATGAAGCGGCGGGCCTTGTTGTACTTGACGTTCGAGAGCGAGCGCGTCGGCACGTCGACAAACGGGTCGCGCCGCCGCGCGGCCATCTCCACCACGCCGTCCGCCAGCTCGGCCAGGCGTTTCATCGTTTTTGCGTCACGAGGGGTCAGTTTGGTTGGCATCGGTGTAGGCGGATGAAAAACAAGGAAGAAAAAACAAACCACAGATGAACACGGATGGACACAGATAGGTCATCGGGGACCGCGCGTTCAAATCATCATTTACGGCGGCGCCTTTCATTGTGACACGCTCCGCAACTTCCTGCCATCTGTGTTCATCGGTGTCCATCTGTGGTTTCTGTCCGTCTGCGTGTGGGCATCGGCGGACGAAGTCAGTTAACGAATCGTTTGATCTCGATTTTGGGGCGACCGAAGTTGATCAATAAGCACACCGTCATGCCGGTTGCCTTGAGGTAGTTGATACATTGCGCAAAGTGAATGTCGTCGAGGGCCTTTGCCGCCTTTAGTTCGACGATCACGGAGTTTTCCACCAAAAGGTCGGCCAGATAATCACCGACGACCGTACCGTCATATGTAACCTTGATGGGCTGTTGTTGATCTGTGTGCAAGCCGGACTTCCGAAGCTCGTGAGCGAGTGCATTCTCGTAGACCTTTTCAAGAAAGCCGGCCCCCAAGCCGTTGCTCACTGCATAGGCACAGCCGATGATCCGTTCGGTCAATTCGTTCAGACGGTCAACGTCGACAATCATCAATCAACGGCCTCGGCGATCAGCAGTGAAAGAACCACAGATGAACACGGATGGACACAGATAGGTCACCGGGCCGTGCGTCGGGGTTATCATCAACGGTGGTGTCTTGATCATCGTTCCCAGTCGGGCAATTGGTCCAGGAACTGCGAATCAGCCCCTGTCAGCCATGCGTGACCATCGCGCACTTTACGAAGTGACAAGATGGGACGACACGCGATTGCCAAGAAGGCTCCACCGACAACGGCAATCGACACGCCTGAAGTCAGGCAAGAAGTCAGCGATTGCCTCTGCGCCTCGGTAGCGGCATTGGGAGTCATGAAGACGTTGCGATACGCAATAAGTCCATACATTGCGCAGAAACATCCGGCAATCATGGTCAACCGTCCCAAGAGTCGCTTTATCGCGTATCGCTTAAACCAGTCGGCGTTAACGGGCACGTCCAGCACAAGCGTCTGGCGTGTCGCCCCCGACGCAATCAAGGTGCCGACCAGGCCGAACATCAGAAAGATCGCCTGCATAGGGAGCCAGGCCAGTTTAACGCGAGTCGTTCTTATGCCGGTCGACTGGCCGGTCTTCAGGCATACCCGGGGAAAACGCTGTCCGTCCAAAGACACGACCAACCGCGAGCCATCTCGCCACAGACCGACCGACCTTGGCCCGGCGGGCGCGGCTCTCGTCGCGACATCGGCCGACGCCTCACTCACCGAAAGAGAGTAAGAATCAGCCATCATCTCGTCGAAGACGCTGCCGGAACTGAACAGCGAGTCGTCAGCCTCTGTTTTCGCCGGCGCCGCAACGTGCTTCTTCGGAGCGTTCTCTGGCGGTTTAGCGATCCGCCAAGTGTGCTGGCACGCGGGGCATCTCGCCTGCTTTCCTATCGCTTCGTCGGGCGCTGTGAGCGGCTTTCGGCATTTCGGGCAAGCGGTTCTTAACGGCATGATTGCCTCGATGGTTGAATATGAAAAGCGAACGCGAGTCTAAGGCCGGCCAGATAACGGTACGTCTCGATCCGCAAGTGGGCGTTTTGCAGCATCGCTCGCCGCTCTTTCGTCAAGAACATAATGCGGACCAGCACGTTGGCCAATGATTGCGGCATTGACCCTTTCGCAGCTCCGGAACCCCGTTGGGGTTCATGTTGTTCATCATTCCATCAACCCAGGGTAGCCGCTGCGCGGCAACCTGAGCTAACCTCCAAAAGCCCTTCGGGCTAGAGCCTCCACGCGCTCGAACAATCTCATCTCTCAATTCTCAGGGCCGATGCCATGAATACAATCGCGGGGATAAACAGACTCGGTCCGACGATGATCATCAAGATCGTGCCGGCGCCATCATCGTCAGAGTGCCACTGACTCGCGAGCAGAACATATGCAACGACTGCCAAGCCGTAGAGACTATTTTGGATGCACCGCGTTATTTGATTATGGTAAATAACGGCCACGATGGCGGACAGTGAACAGATCGTCATCGATGCAAGGAACGGGATGGAAAAAGGATTGGGGTGCCTTGCAGCCCTGATACACATTATGCCAAGCCATAGATCGAAAAGCATGATCGCCAACACAACTAGTGACATCAGCCATGATCGAGCGGTCATCTTGTACCCTTTGTTGCAGCGACGTTGATCATTGCCAGTGTCTAATCTAGTCCGCTCCGTTCACTGCTCCCGTCCTTACCCTCGTTCGCCTCTTCCGCCACGATAATCACGTTGTCTCCAAAATCTTCCGCCTCTTCGATCGGCTTGCCGCGGTCGTCGAGCTCGACGTCGGCTTCGGCGGTGCGTTTCTTGGCGACTTCGAGAAGCTGCTGATAGAGCTTGTCGCGGTCAGTCTGGTTGATGCGGCTGACGGCCGTGGCCACTTCGCCGAGATAGCGGAGGAAGATCTGCCGCCGCTGGCCTTCGTGGCGGACGTGCAGCCGGCGGCGCAAGTACATTCCCAGCTTCCGGCCGACCGACTGAAGGGCGAGCCGCAGCTCCTTCTGAATCTCGGGATATGCGGCGACGGCCTCCTTCGACTCGTTGGTGAACGGGACCCAGACGCTGGCCATGTGAACCATCACCGTCACCGGCCCGCTGGGGAGGCCGCCGCGGGACTGGTTCAGGCCGTACGACCGCCAGTTGGTGCCCATCACCGTCTGCGTGATCGCGCAGCCGCCAGCCTGAAATTGCAGCGGCACGCGGTTGGCGTAGCGCAGCACGTTCATCGACTGGCCCTCGCTGATGTTGACCGTCTGCAGGGCCTGATGCAGCCGGTCCACGTCGGCCGATTTCAGCTTGCCAGGCGAGACCCGGATGCCGACGTTCGCCTGGGCCAGAATCTTGTCGGCCGCTTCGGCGCCAAGTCCCTGGAACGTGCTGATGAGGAACTGCCGCAACGTGCGGGCGTCGCTCTCTTCGAGCATCTCGGAGAGCCCCTCGCGCGTCACGCGGGCGACCGGCGCAACACCCCCGTAGGCCAGACCGACCTCGATCTGGAACGGATTGCCGCGATAGACGGCCGGCGGACGCGTCGCAGCGGCGTAGAACTCGCCGGGCACGACCTGCCGCAAGCCCTTTAGGATCAACTCTTCACCGATCGGCACGATGCAATCGGTCGACGGCGCCGGAATCTTCGTCTTTTGGATCGCCTGATAGAGCAGATCGGCCTCGTGCCGGCCGACCTTCTTCGGGCTCGACCGAGTGCTGATCTTTGCCGAGTCACAAAGCCGCTTGGCCACAGCCGAGCTCACGCGCGAAAACGAGTGCGTCAGGAATTGCGCGATCGTCGGCGCCTTCGTCTCATGGACCATCGTCACCAGCCGGCCGAGTTCGACGCCGTACGGATGCGGCTTGATCTCTTTCGGCTCGGGCGGAAGCTGGTCGGTCACACGCGCGTAGTCCACCTTGTTGCCATCCGGGTCGATGTAATGGATGGCCACATGCGGGTTGGCGATGGCCGTCTGCTCGAGATATTCGTCGACGCTGCCGCGGCCGCGCTGGTAGCGGGCCTCCAGTTCAATGGTGACCCGCGTGCCGTGCTCGACCGTTTCTTCCCACTCGATGCCGTGCTTCTCGATCAGCTTCTCGCCGAGCCCGTTGGGCGGAATCTCGACGCCCTCGCCGCGGTTGTTGAGGATTTCGGGCAGGTTTCGCTTCGTGTCGATCTGGATTTCGTAGTAGTGGGCCGACTCTCGCTTGGAGACTTTCGAGATGATCTTGACCGGTTTGCCGGTGGTCAGCAGGCCGTGCATGCCGGCCGCGCTGATGCCGATGCCCTGCTGTCCGCGGCTCATGCGCATCCGGTGAAACTTCGAGCCGTAAAGCAGCTTGCCGAAAATCAGGGGGATCGTCTTTTTGAGGATGCCCGGCCCGTTGTCCTGGACGCCGACCTTGTAGCGATCCTGCCCGACGCGTTCGATGTGGACCCAGATTTCAGGCAAGATGCCGGCCTCTTCCGACGCATCGAGTGCGTTGTCGACCGCCTCTTTGACGGTCGTCAGCAGGGCCTTCCGCGGGTTGTCGAAACCCAAGAGGTGACGGTTTTTGGCAAAAAACTCGCTGACGGAAATGTCGCGCTGGCTAGCGGCCATCGACTGAGCGGTTGCCCGGCGACGCGGCCTGGGCGTAAGCGCACCGTTGCCGTTGCCATTGCCGCTGACGGCGCTGCCATTTGAGCCGGCCGAGGCCGGCGACTCCAATTTGGGGGTGGCACTGACGGTCAATCCAGGAGCTCCTCGATGTGGCAAATCAACGGTTGCGCCGGGTCCATTCGCGGACCAAACATCACCATTAGGGGGCGCGACCACCGGTCGCGGCTTTATGGGCCGGTCGCGGCCTTGTGGGGCCGGTTGCGGCTCTATGGCCGGCTGCGACCGTGGCGGCGGTGCAGCCCCGGTCCGACGACCGGATGCAGCTTCCGCTTTCCGCACGCCGGTCCGCATAAAGCGGTGGCATGGGTCTAACGGATTATACCGACTTTTCCGCCGCATCCCACACGGCTTTTTCCAAATTCCCGGCAGATTGCGGGGCTTTTTCCCACGCCGCACACAAAGATTCACCGCTAAGTCCGCCACGGCCGAGATTGGTAACTAAGCGGCGCGAGAAGTGTCGACCGGCGGGCGAAAGACGCGGCACATTGCCGCTTCCAACTGCCCGAGACGATGCCCGCGACGCGAGCCGGCGGGATGCCGCGTCCACAACTGACACACGGGCACCCAGGAAAGGGACGAAGCAGGATTCCGAAAGCCGTCGTCCCCTCGCCTTCCAGCTCGTGAACACTTACGAAACACGGAGGTTGAAGTCATGAAGCGAGAGTTTTCCCTGGCGAAAATTCTGACTGCCGTGGCCGCAGCGAGCGTCTGCGGGCTGGTCTTCGGCATGGCTGCGCCGGCCCAGGCGGTCTGTGTCGGCCAAGGAACGGCCGGCGACCTGTTCTGCAACTATTACGTTCCACCCGTCGGCTGCCCGAACGTTGGGGCGAAGCTGTATGTCTCGCCTCGGCCTACGCCGCCCTTGGTCGGCCACACCTATATCACATACCAGCCGCTGATGCCGCACGAGTTCCTCTACACCCACCATCGCGTGTACAAGACGTCTCATGAAGACGCGTCACGCACGCGGACGTCGGTCCATTGGCGTGGCTGCGGCACCGGCCTCGCGAAGTTCTATCCGACGAAGTACGCACTGACTCGCTAGATGATTAATGATCGACTGGCCGCGGACACCGACGTCGCGCCGGATGAGAGAGACGCCCTCGAAGCGGCATCTGGCGCAGTCGGTCGTTCGGCGTCACCGCAAAGACGTCCAGCACAAAGAATAGGAGCACGAAACGATGAAACGTTTTGTCATACTTGCCATCGCGGCCGCGATGCTGGCCGCCTGGGGCTGGGCCGACAAGGCCAACGCCGGCTATGGATCGCTCAAAGGCCGGGTCTCGTACCACAAGGCCCAGACCTATCCATGGCATTACGGCTACTACGACGTGGCGTGGGGAACGCCGGTGGCGGTCGTCGTGCCGCCAACCGCTGAGACCCAGAGCCACTACGCCTGGGGTGTCGGCGCGACCCGCGTGACGCCGATTCGGCACCAATTCCAGAAGGGCTACCCTGGTCCGGAAGGGCCAGGCGCTCGCTGCAATCCGTTCTGCCCGACGCCGCGTTGGCCCGCGTCGACCGACCAGTTCGGCGACTATTATATTCGCGGCCCGTGGTAATCGGCTGCGTTAGTCGACGTTGCGCGACGGGACCGGGCATCACGGCGCCCCTCTCCCGCTTCGGGAGAGGGGCCGAACCCTGTGTTCTGGCTTCTGCCACGCCAACTTGAGCCCCTTGTCATCCTCAAGGAAGGCAAGCCGGTTGCCGAGTTGAAGCCCTTGCCATCGGTTCACCCAAGTCCGCGCCCCTTCGGGCTTTGCGCGGGCGAGTTCAGAGTGCCCGACGACTTCGACGCCGTTGTTCGAAGATGATCCTGTCACTGAAAAGGAGCGACTCTTTCAGCTCCAGCAGTTTGGGCGACGTGCGGGTTGGGACGATCCGGAAATGCATGTGTACGACGACCTCGATTCCCGCCGCAAAGCGGCAACATGATTACCCGTTCAGTATTCGGACATTCTACCGATCGTCATCTAGGGCCGTGAACGGCCCTCGTCGGCTTCCACCCTCTTGACTTGGCTGCGTCAGCGGAACACGATGGTTCCATGACATTGACCATTCAACCCGGCAAAACTCGTATCGGCTGGATCGGAACCGGCGTGATGGGCGGCAGCATGTGCGGCCACCTCATGCACAAGGGCTTCGCCGCCACCGTCTTTAATCGAACCCGAAACAGAGCCGAGCCGCTCTTGCAAGCCGGCGCGAAATGGGCCGGCAGCCCTAGGGCGGTGGCCGAGGCGTCCGACGTCATTTTCACGATCGTCGGCTTCCCGACCGATGTCCGGCAGGTGATTCTCGGCGACGACGGCGTGCTGGCCGGCTGCACGCCGAGCAAGATCATCGTGGACATGACCACGAGCGAACCGAGCTTGGCCATCGAGATCGCCACGCGTGCATCGGCCGTCGGCGCGGTGGCAATCGACGCCCCGGTCTCCGGCGGCGACGTCGGCGCCCGCGAGGCCCGGCTCTCGATCATGCTCGGCGGCGACGCCGCGACGATCGAGTCGCTTCGCCCCTGCTGGGAGGCGATGGGACGAACCTTCGTCCGCCAAGGCGGACCGGGCGCGGGCCAACACGCCAAGCTGGTCAACCAGATTCTCATCGCCGGGAACATGGTCGGCGTCTGCGAGGCGCTGCTCTACGCCTACAAGGCCGGACTGAATCTCGATGCGGTGATGCAGTCGGTGCAGAGCGGGGCGGCGGGCAGTTGGTCGCTTTCGAACTTGGCCCCGCGGATTATTGCCGACAACTTCGCCCCCGGCTTCTTCGTCGAGCATTTCGTCAAGGAC
>JBDKUC010000359.1:0-8071 GCA_039679885.1 Thermoguttaceae bacterium
TGCATCCTATAGTGTACTCTTCACGCTCCGCGTGAAGCCACGCAGGCCGCATTGTGCCTATTTCCTCACAGGTCCGCAACGTCGGCCGCAGGCGTTCGTAGTCCCGCCTTTAGGCGGAAATGACCGGCTAAAGCCGGAACTGCGAACGCTTTGCAGGTGTCCCGAGTCGCCGTAACGGAATGGAGGCCGAAAAACCGTAGGCCGGCATCCCGACCCGCTGTCCGTGGCTGATCGCTGAAAGCTGATCGCTGATTACTTCGACTTTTCAACCTCAGGGACCGGATTCCCGTCGAGGATCGTGAACGTCGATGGAGTCCGATCACGCATCGCAGACTGGAGACCACGGAGACGATCGGCGAGCACCGCTATCTCGTTTTGCATCCGCTGTTCTTCGCGTTGCTCGTCGCCGTAGGCGACAAGCTTGGCAGCCATGGCGGGCGACGCGAGCTTCGCAAGCCGTTCGTTGAAAGACTTCAGCCGCGCTTCGCGCTCGGCAATCATGGCCCGCATGGCATCGACTTGGTGTCCCTGATGGCGCATGCTTCCCGGTCCGGCCGCGGCCTTCGCAGCCGCCAACTTCGCCTTGGCTTCGGCAAGTTTCGTAGCGGCGTCGGCGACCGCATCGACATCCGCCTCGCCCCGCTTGACGCCGCGGGTCAACTTGGCCAGTGTCTTTTCAGCCGACTTCACTTCAGCGTCGCCAAGAGTCACCGCGTCGCTTTCCATCGTCGCCAGTTGCGTTTTCAAATTAGCCAACTCGGCCTCTAGCTGTGTCTTTTGCATCTTGAGAGTCCGCACCGCGCCGGTCACATCGCCCCAATTCTCTTGACCCAGGACGGCACGCACGCTCTGCAATGACTCGCCAACCTCCTGACGACGCGTTTGAAGAGCCGCCAACTCTTCTTTCATCGCGACAAGCCGCGACATCCGTGCCGCATCCTCCGCCTTCTTCGACTCCTTCGCGGCCACGCGCACCCGCTCGACCAACGCGACCAGCAGCCTGTTGGCCGCATCGTCTGGCCAGGGCTTCTCGGCCTTCTTCAGGCAAACCTCCAATCGCAAGAAACGGCCGGAGGGCGCCGCGGCGATAAGCACCTGCCGCCCCACCGCGCCCGGCTTCAGCTTGAGCGTCGCCTGCACCACCGGCTCGCTCAACACCGTGCTCGAAAGCAACCCTGACACCGTGGCCGGATCGAAACGCGGGCCTTGCCTGCTTTCGTAGCTAAACGAAGGAAGTCCGGCGCCGACGCCGTCAATCTGAACGATGCACGACGCTCGCTGCTCAACGTCGGCGGGCATCTCCGGCGAAAAGCCGCCATGAGTTCCATATCCCGACGGTGCGCTCGGCGGCAGCGTATCGTTCATCGGTCGCTTGGATGAATCCACGCCTGGCGCCGTCGCGCCGCCGGCCCTGATCGGTTTCCTCGCCGGCGTCCCGGCCGGGGATGGCTCCGCGACGGCCGATGCAACGAAACCAAGCACAACCAGTGCAACAAAGGCAACACGCTCAGTGGCCCGCATGATTCACTCCTCGGTGGTTGGATCCCACAGTCAGAACAACTCGGTCAAGCCGCCGCAGAATAGCCCGCGAGTTCGTTGACCTCCCGATCGAGGCAACCGACGGGGCCGCTGCTTCCCCCAATGATAATGCCCGCCGCCGTGGGGGATGTCAAGAGGCTCAGCGAAAGTAAGAGTAATTGCAGGGTGTTCGTAGTTCCGCCTTTTGAGGCGGCGACTTACTAGCGTAGTGTCTCAAACAAATGGTGACTTATGGGTGCCATGCTTGCTAAGCGAGCGCAGCGAGACAGCAAGCATGTTTGCCGCTTCCTCATGCCCACGACAAGCGTGGGACATGGCACCCGACTGTTCACAGGTTCGCCTTTAGGCGGCGATTTCACTCGGAATACCGGCTAAAGCCGGAATTACGAACGGCTTGCAGCTGCTGAGCACCGCCACGATACTGAGACAGTCCCAACCTCACGCCTTCCGGAGCAGCTTCTTCAACTGCGGCCACGTTCGGGTGTTGGCAACGTCGGCCTTGGTCAGGCCGCCACGCCGCGCCTGCTGAACGCCGCAACGCATCACGTCGAGCCCTTCCGGCCGGTGCGAGTCGGTGTTGATGACGATCAGCACGCCGACGGCTTTCGCCATCGCGCAGGCCACGTCGTCCAGATCGAGCCGCACGGGGTGCGCGTTGAGCTCCAGCATCTTGCCGTGTTCGCGGGCCGCCCGCAGCACCGCGTCCAGGTCGATCTCGTACGGCTTCCGTTGCAACAGCATCCGGCCGGTCGGATGCCCGATGGCCGAGACATACGGATTTGCCAACGCCTCGATCACGCGAGCGGTGATCTGCTCCCGCGATTGCTGTTGACCGTAATGAACGCTCGCCACGACCCAATCGGCCCGGGCGAGGCAGTCGTCGGGCAGGTCGAGCCCGCCATGTTCGAGAATGTCGACCTCGACGCCCTTGAGGACCGTAAAGTCCTCGATTCGCCGGTTGAGCTGATCGATTTCCTCCCATTGTTCGCGGAGCTTCGCCGCGTCGAGCCCGTGGACCATCGACACCCGCTTCGAGTGATCGGTGATGGCGATGTACTTGAGCCCGCGGGCGCGAGCGGTGTAGGCCATCTCGCCGATCGACGCGGTTCCGTCGGTCCACGTGGTGTGGACATGCAGGTCGCCGCGGATGTCGCCCGGCTCGACCAGCTTGGGCAACCGGCCGGCGTCGGCCCACTCGAACTCCCGCCGCGCCTCGCGCAGCTCGGGCGGGAAACAGGGGAGACCGAGCGTCTTGTAGACCTCTTCTTCCGTGCGGCCCGCGATCCGCTCCTCGCCGCGGAAGACGCCGTACTCGTTGATCTTGAGCCCCTTCGCCTTCGCCCGCCCGCGAAGGACGATGTTGTGCTCCTTCGATCCGGTGAAGTACTGCAAGGCCGCGCCGAACGATTCGGCCTCGACCGCGCGGAGATCGACCTGCACATTGGCCGCCAGACGCAGAGACATCTTCGTATCCCCGCGAGCCGTGACCATCGCGACGCCCGGGAATGCCGCCAGGTGGTCCATCGTCGCCGCAACGTCCCGCGTCACGGCGAGGAAATCCAGATCGCCGACCGTCTCCTTGCCGCGGCGGTAGCTGCCGGCGGCCGTAATCTGCTCGACGGCACGGCACTCCCGCATGTGATGCAGGATTTCCTGCACGTGCTGATCGGCTTCGATCCAGAGGATTCGCTTGCCGGCCTCGGACGCGATCGCGAGGCCCTGCAAGATGGCGGCCTCGGTCTTCGCGCCGAAACCCTTGAGGCCCCGCACCCGGTGCGCCTCGCACGCCTCGCGCAGTTCGTCGAGCGTGGCGATCTTCAGTTCGCGATGGAGTTGCGACGCCCGCTTCGGACCCAAGCCGGGCACGCGGAGAATGGCCAGCACGCTCTCCGGCACCTCGGCCAGCAACTCTTCGAGCATCGGCAGCGTGCCGGTCTCGATCAGGGCGACAATCTTCTCGGCCAGATCCTTGCCGATCCCCTCGATCTTCATTAGCGACCGGTTCGGATCGGCCACAATCTCGGCCGCCGACTCGGGCAAGTCATGGATCGTTCGCGCCGCGTTCCGATAGGCCCGGACGCGAAAAGCGTTCGCGCCCTGAAACTCGAGCAGATCGGCAACTTGGTCGAAGGCGGCGGCAATCTGGTGATTGGTCATGGCGAGGGGCGCTTAACGAAATCTCTTCCCTGGCACGGCAATTGTACGCGGTTCGTGGTCACTTCCAAGTGTCGATCATTAACCAGTGCTCACTGGGCGGTGAACCGCCCAGCCCTTGTTGCGGCGGCGAGTCACGATCTTCACTATCCACTATCCACTCTTCACTATCCACTATCCACTATCCACTACCCTACGCATGCAACTCCACGACGTCCTGATCCTGCAAGACATAGTCCCCTTTCACTTGCGTCCCATCGTGCACGGCGGCGCCCCAGACCCGGGCGAACTTCAACGTCGACAGGAAGTCCTTGTGGACCATGCCAGCCATCTCGATCAACTGGCTTCCGCGCCGAAGCGTGAACGGCCGCTGCCGATCGGCCTCCTTTGCGGCCGGCAACTTTGAGTAGACGCGGACCACATCAAGCGACCGATAGATGGCCTCGCGCAACGTCTCGAGCCCCGTGCCATGCTTTGCGGAAACAACGTACTCGGTAAAGCCGAGCGGAATGAGTTCGTGAAGCAGCTCCAGGCGTTCGGCCGCGCCTTCCGCGTCAATCTTGTTGGGAACCAGGAACGTCTGCGTATAGGACAAGCCGACGTCCTGCTCGTCGAGCGACGACTTGGCCGCAAGCCGGGTCTTGGTGTGCGAAAGCCGGTCGAGCACCTCCTGGCACTGCTCGATGCCGCTGTCGCTCTCCAGGTCGACCATCAACAGGGCCAGATCCGCCGCGCGGATCAGCCCTTGAAGGTGCGTCTCCATGTAGTCGGCCGTGATCGGCGGCGTGTCGATCAACTGCACGCTTACGTCCTCGAAGGGCATCATGGCCGGGGCCGGCGCGGTCGTCGTGAACGGATACGGCGCGACCTCGGGCGTGGCCCGCGTCAGGCTCGCCACCAGTTGACTCTTGCCAGCGTTCGGACCGCCCAGCAAGATCGCGACGCCGGCGCCCTGCCGCGGAATCCGCAGCCCGTGCGGCTTGCCAGCGCTCTTCTCAGCGACCAACTCCTTCTTCAGCTTGGCGACCTTCGCCTTCAGATCGGCCTGGAGATGGTCCGTCCCCTTGTGCTTGGGGATCTCTTTCAGCATGACCTGAAGGCAAGCCAACTCCTCTTCGGGCGTCGTCGCCCGGCGGTACTCTTCTTCCGCCTTCAGGTATTGCGGGGTCAGATTGGCAGGCATGGCGTACCGGCGTTCAGGTGGCTTCGCGAGCGGCGCACCCACAGTGTAACAACTGTGGCCGCCACGGGGGAAGGGACAAGAGAAGGGGCGAGACGTTCGCCATTCCCTTCCGCCGGCACGTTACGGCTGCCGGCTCACGCCGAAACGATCGCCGACTTCGCTATTCGCGAACCGGACGCCACCCATCGGCATCAGCCGGCTCGGCCGGAGCGTTCCACGACGCCGGCTGCACCGCGACTCCGACGCTGGCGACGCGCCCGTTGCTCGATTCGGAGGGCGCGGGGGGCGTGGGGGCCGGCATCGAATTCGGCCTGACCTCCCCACCCTTCGGCAAATTCAACTCGGGCCCAGAGATCGGCTTCTCCACGCCCTGGAACGTCTTGCGCGGGTCCGTCGCGCCAGCCGGCGGCGTCGAGTTGATCGGCGCCGGCGGATTGCCGTCGTTGAGCGCCGGCGGATTGCTATTGGCCGGCGGCGCACCGTTCGGAGCATAGGTGCTGGTCGGCGGCGCTACCGGCGGAGCATATGCCGGCGCACTCTGCACACCGGCGGCACAACTCGAACAGCCGGAGGCCGGAGCGGGCACGGTCGTCATGGCAGGCGCTCCGTAGATCGGCGCCGCGCAACCGCCCGGGCAAGACCCCAACGCGGCATAGGGATAACGGTAGGAGACGGCCGTCGTGTAGAGCGGCTGGTAGGTCGTGTAGGGCACAAGCCGCGTCTCATACGTGCCAAGCAACGGCCGGTAGCTCGTCACCGGATATGCCGCCCTGACTGGCACAGCGCACGTCGCGCACCCGCCGCCGCATGCGCCGCACACCGGTCGGTAGGCAGCCACCGCCGTCGGCGCATAGAGCGCCCGGTAGACGACGCCCGGCATGTACTGGCACGTCTGCGGCGCGCACGAGCCGCACGGAGCGCACGCGGGCGCACAGGTCGGCGCGCAAGGGGGCACACAAGCCGGCACGGCCGCCGGAGCCGCATATTCCGGCGAGAACGGCGGCGCGTAGGTCGTGCAAGACGGAGCCGAGGGGCCAAACAGGCACTCGAAAAAGCCTGCCGCGCCGCTCTGCGCCGGCATCGCCAATACGACTGTCACCACCGTGCACGCAAGCAACAGGCCAGGGACGAATCGGCGCAACATGGCTAACCTCCGAACTCGATGTGAGACGATCTCATTCAATCAAACCGCGCTCGCGCGAAAGCGTCAAGCGGACAACATCCCGCAACATCGAGAACGGGCAATTCGATTCCGCCGACTTTGCCGTCCTTGCGTGCTGCGACGAGTTTGCGGCCCCATTTGACTCCCCCACGCTCAGCATGAGCGTGCGAACCTAGGGCCGCGTATGATCAAGCCTAGTTCAGCTTTTGTCCCGAGGACGAGTCTCTCGCCTCGAAAAGATCGTACAGATCGAACAGCATTTCCCGCATATCCCCCCGGCGCCGCTCGTAGCGCTCGAGCACGTCCGCGGGCGTAAACGGCGACAAGCGCCCGCCCAGCAGATGCCGGACGATCTGTTCGGCCAGCTCCGGTGTCGGGACCGTGTGGAACAGCTCCGGCAGACCGACCGATTTGTGCGTCGTAACGAGCAATCCCCAGCGGCGACGCCGGCAGCGCCGCAGCAGCCGCCACCGGCAGAATCGGCCAAGCTGTTCGTAGCCGTCGACGACCAGAAGCGAGAACGGCTGCACGCGATGACGGCGGTCGAGGTCCAACGGCAGACAACGTTCGTCGTCATGCAATTCGAGGGCGAGCACCCGCTGCCCGGCGCGCTCGATAGCCGGAATCAGCGTGGCCAAGAGAGCCGACTTGCCCGTGCCGTGCCGGCCGACGATCTCGCCCCACCCGCCGCTCTGCCGAAGCTGCTCGGCGAGTTTTTCCGCGTTCAGGCCGGCGGGGAAGAAGAACGGCAACGCACCCGGTCGGATGCGCCCCGTGCAGAAGGGGTTCTCGGACATCGTCACTCTCCGCGCGATCGGATCGGCGGCACCTCGCCGAGCTGAAACGACTTTTGCCCCACAATATCCTTGCCGCGATGCAAGAAAGCGCGGACGCGAACACACCACCGAAGCTTGATGATCCGCCCCTCGTAGCTCAACGGACTGCTGGGCAACACCGTGGCGAACCGCTGCGGCTGCCGCGGGTCCAGCGGCTGATCGGGCTCGGCGTCGCGCCGCCAGAAATCGTGGACGGCCATGTCCTCGTCTCCCTTCCCTTCGGTGCGCCAAAGGACGGAAGCCTCGACGGCCTTGAGCTGACCGGGCTCGAGCGACTCAATCCAGTACTCGCCCGACAGCGTCTCGCCGGGCTGAAGGATGTGCGTTTCGCCATCGAGCAGGATGACCGCGATTGGCTCGTCGCTCATGACCTCGGCGCTCCCCCCGCAGGATAAACGATCACCGGAAAGGCGCGGCGGTAGGCAGGCCAGCCGGCCGGCTCGCCCTCGACAACCACCGCCCAGTTGATCTCGTTGTGCTCGGCCGCAAAGGAGTGCATCGCGCCGGCCGGCGCCGTCAGCTCGATATCCGCCTCGAACGACTGCCCGCTGATCTCGAAATCCTCCCGGTGAAAAAGCTCGATGCGGCAGACTTCTCGGGTCTCGCGCCGGGCGTTGGTTCCTTGGCGGTACGTGGCCGCCTCGTGACAGACCAGGCAGACACGCATCGTCTTCATCCGAAGCCGACCCGATTGCGCCAAAAACAACCGATACCGGTTGCCCGGCTGCAACGGATGGTCGGAGATCTCGATCCGCGTCGGGCCGATGCTCGCGGCAACGAACAATCGCCGAACGAAGTAGCCAATCGCCGCCAGTCCAATGACCAAGAACGGAATGACGAACAACGTCAACGGCCAGTCCGCATGGTGGGTGACGTGGCCGCGAATCGCCATCACCAGCAGCACCGTGACGGCCGCATTCCACAGCACGCAGAAGGTCAACAGCCCGAAAAGCGCCCAGCCGGCCGCTCCGGCCATGGGCAGGCGGAACTTCAGAGTCGTGCCCGGGCTGTTGGTCATGTCGGCCCCTTGCGGCACGAACGGACAGACGCCTGCCGCCCCGCCAGACCGCAAGAATCTCCGCGACCGCTTGCGACGGGCGATCGCCGCGCGACGCTCGACCGACTTGCCCCATCGCACCAGCGCGTAAACCAGACCGCCGGCCCCGATGATGATGAACGAGCCGGGGATCGTGAACA
>JBDKUC010000307.1:0-5667 GCA_039679885.1 Thermoguttaceae bacterium
CCAAGCACCGTGCGGATCGTCCGGACGACGTTGGCCGGCTGGCGTCGCCATAAGAACCATTCCGACGAGCGCGTCCGGCGGCGTTTCGCGTGGGAGGCCCGCGAGTTGGCCACATCGTTTTCGGCCCTCGTGGGCGCCGCCCGGCTCTATTACCGCAACAAGCCGAAGATGTACGCCAAGATGACGGCCTTGTTGCGAGAGTTGAACGCCGAATATGGCTGGAAGTCGCGGATCGCGGCCGCGATCGGCAGCCGCTGGGTGTTGGCGAAGATTCGCAAGGAAGAGAAGCGGCTGGCAGCCGGCTTCAGCTACGAGCCGCCGACCTTCTACGAGCGGAACGCGGCCGTCACAGACCGGCCGGAAGTGCCCGTCTGCCACTTTGCGACGCCGACAGTCGTTCCGTCGCCCGTGCCCGCCCCGATCGCTGCTTCCGGGCTTCCGGTGCGCGAGAGCGAACTGGTGGGAGCGTAAGCCCGCGAGCGCCGACAACCGCGACTTTGGAACGATCGCCCCGCTTGTTGACTTGAACGGCGCCACGGGGGGGAAGGCAGGACGACTGCAAAGTTGTTCGTAGTTCCGGCTTTAGCCGGTCATTTGCCGCCTAAAGGCGGAACTACGCGAACGCCTGCAACGGACTTTGCAGTCCGCCACGGGGGGAAGCTCTTGAAACTGCGCGGCGGCGAGGCTATTGTTCAATTGGGCCTTGATGTGGAACCTCAGTGGTTGGCTGCGATGTGGGCGTCGACAAGTGCGGTTGACCCAGCCCGAGTCTCGCGTCTAGGATTTTGACTTAGATTGCCATGCCCAACTGACGACCGCCATGGACTGCATTCTCAACGAGCAACGAATCTGCTACGACCAACTCTCGGAGCGTGCAGAAGGCTGGAAGAGCGACCATCATAAGGCGATGGCCTGTCGAGACGTCGAGCAGGCGGTCGCTATTGGCTTGGCAATCCTCAAGAACATTCGTCGTTGGCACGAAACCTCGGCCCGTGAAGTCGAGCAGGGCGCAACCGATTTCTCGTGGGATTCTTTCGAGGCCGTCTGCGGCGCGTACCGATGGTGGCTCGAACGGAGCACCGTATTGCTTGATGTCATCGCCGCATGCGAGGCGGGAAACTTCAACGTCGATGGCGCGGACGATTTCCGCAACGAAGTCCGCGACATATCGCTCATGTCGCTCAACGTGGGCCAGGATCGTCAGGCGATTGCCTCGCTGGAGGCCGACAAGGGCATTCCATCCGGAAAGGCGATGGATGAAGTACGAGATCGTTTACGGCGATCACGCTCTTGATCGGCTGTTCGCCGTTGCGAGCGAACTCGATGCCCCAGAACTCGTCGACGCCGTCGAGGAGGCGATGGACCGCTTGGCGGACGATCCCTTGCATCACGGAAAGCGAGGGCGGACCATCTACCAATTGCCAGGCGGCCGTGTCGTCCGCGCTCAAGAATTCGATTTCCACTGCAATGCCGGGCCAGGCCGCGGCGTCCACTTTCGGGCCCACTTCTATTTTGGCGACGACGAGTTGTCGCTTCGCGTGATTAATCTGACAGCCAACCCGTACTTGCGCCTTTAGAGACTGCGAGTGACGGCGACGGTTGCTGGCACGCGGCCGAGCGCAGCGCGAAATGCGTCAATGACCGATTCTCGCCGCCACGGCCCGGATGAACGCGGGCGTGGTGCCGCAGCAGCCGCCCAAGAACTGCGCGCCGGCGGCCAAGAGCTGCGGCACGTAGGCGGCAAACTCGGCGGGCGTCTGGCGATAGACCGTCTGGCCATCGATGATCTCCGGCAAGCCGGCGTTCGCTTTGATCCAGATCGGCCGGTCGGTGGCGGCCCGCAGCCGGCGGCAGATTTCGACCATCTTGGCGACACCCTGTCCGCAGTTGCTGCCGATCACATCGGCGCCGGCGGCTGAGAGCTGTTCGGCGGCCTGTTCGGGCGTCGTCCCCATCATGGTGCGATCCTGCTTCGCGCCGGAACTAAACGTCATGCAGGCGACGACCGGCAGCCCCGTCTCATGCCCGGCCGCAACGGCCAGCGCGGCTTCTGCCGGGTCGGACATTGTCTCGATCACGATGCCGTCGGCGCCCGCGACGGCCATCGCCTGTGCTTGCTCGGCAAATGCGGCCTTCAACTCGTCGGCCGGGACCTGGCCCAAGACCAGCATGACGCCGCTTGGACCCATCGAGGCGAAGACCGCCGCGCGGCCGGCGGCCGCACGGCGAGAGATCTCCACGCCGCGCCGGTTGATCTCGGCCACGCGGTCCGCAAGTCCAACGCGGGCCAAGGCGAAGCGATTCGCTCCGAACGTGTTGGTTAGAATCACCTGACTGCCCGCCTCGACGTACGCCCGGGCGACCTCTTCCACCTTCGCTGGCTCGGAGAGGTTCCACGCATCAGGGCAGGCGCCGACCGGCAGCCCCCGCTCCTGGAGCTGCGTCCCCCAGGCGCCATCGGTCACCACAGGTCCACCGGAAATAAGCTTAGCGATCGTCGGATGCATCGTTGCCATTTTTGCGTCAATTGGAGAGCCCTGAACGGCAAGCCGCTACGCTTAAGGTTCGGCACGAAGAGGCCGTGTAGTCCACCACCTTCGTCAGGTCAGGTCACTTCGTCGCCGCCAACGCCCTCGGGCCTGAATCCTGCCGTCAAGCGTGGCCACGAAGCTAAGGCGGCCGGCCATTGGCCAGACCACCTCGATTCACCATCTTAGCAACTGCGTCGTCGGTCATCCATTGGTTTGACCAACATCTTGCCGAGTACTGCCATAGCGTCGTTCCGTGATTCTGAGTATGATCTGCCCGCTTATCTTCAGCGTGATTCGTCAAGGAGGACGAACCATGAATTCCGTGAAGAACCTGATGATCATTGCCGTTCTCGGAGCGGTGGGCTATGGGGTATATGTTTCGCTCCAGCGAAACAACGTGGACTCCGGCCCACAGTTGTCCGTGACCGACGGATTGGCTTCCGAACCGAAAGTTGACACATCAGGGACCACGGCGCCGAAGCTGGGAGGACCGCTTGCCTTGAGTGGCGCGCCAAGCCCGTCAGGCCTGAGCGCAAGCGGGAGTCCGACAATCGCGCCGCCCCTGGGGCAATCCGCGCCGACCGCTCCGCCCGTTTCCAGCTCGGCGGCGCCGCCGCTTGGCAGCGGCGGTTTGTCGGCTGCGGGGCCTGCTGCGACGCTCGGCCCCCCGATGCCAACGAGCGGGCCGATGCCGTCATCGCCAGCCAGTCAAGCAACGGCCGGCGTGCCGGCGCCTTCGCCGATCAGCAACTCGCCCTCTGCCAACGGCGTCAACATTCTCCCGCCGCCAATGGCCGACGCGCCGCGCAATCCACCGCCGCGACAGACCGCGACCGACCGAGAGGTGCAGAACGAGGTCAACTCTGTCATGGAGAAGGTGCAGACCACGCTGCGTGAGGGCAAGCTGGTCGAAGCCCACATCGCACTCAGCTTGCTCTACGATGCGAACCTTCCACCGGAGCAGTCCAAGCAAATCACCGCGATGCTGGACCAACTTGCCGGCACCGTCATCTACTCGCAACGCCACTACTTGGAGCCGGCGTACAGCGCCCAGCCTGGCGAGACGATTGAAAAGGTCGCGCAGAAGTACAATGTCCCGTGGCAACTGCTGGCGCGAATCAATGGATTGATGCCTCCGGACGCCGCCAATACCCAAGGGGCGACCAAGGATCAGCCACTCCCGGCAGGCCTGGAGTTGAAGGTCGTCCGAGGCCCGTTCGACGCCACCGTCCGGCTCGACCGGAAGGAGCTTACCCTGCGGCTGCCGTATCGCCAGGGACAGCAGTCGCTCTCGCTATACGCCGGCCGGTTCCCGATCGGCGTCGGCCGCGACCAGCCGAAATTGGACGGCGAGTACACGGTGCGAAACAAGGCCGTCAACCCGGTCTACTACAGCCCTGACGGGCTCGCAGTTCAGCCGGGCGACCCACGAAACCCGCTCCGTGATGCCTGGATCGGGTTGACCGACCGGATTGGGATCCACGGCGCCGATCCCCAAGCCGTTGGCCGCGACAACAATCCGGGCACGATCTGCGTCGGCCAACGCGATCTTCGCGACTTGTTCGGCATCTTGTCCGTCGGCTCCCGCGTCACCGTGCTGAGATAAGCGATTCGCCGGCGACGAGGGCTGGGCACTTCAGTGCCCAGTTGGTAGAGTAAATGGCTCAGACAGTCATTTTCCTCCCTGGTTTCCTGCGATCCGTTTTCCGCCATGTACGATAAGCAAGCCCTGATCGCCCTGGTCCGCCAAAAGGCGCTCAAGTTCGGCCAGTTCACCCTAGCGTCCGGCCGCAAAGCCACCTACTATCTGGATGGCAAACAGGTGACGCTCGATCCGGCCGGCGCCAAGCTCGTGGCCGAGGGACTGCTCGATCTGCTGGCCGCCGGAAAAATGCCGGACGCCGTCGGTGGGATGTCGATCGGCGCCGATCCGATCACGGCAGCCGTCGTGACGATGTCGGCCGTTCGGAACACCCCGCTGCTGGGCTTCATGGTCCGCAAGGAGCCGAAGGGACACGGCACGAACCGCTACCTCGAAGGACCCGTGCAACCGGGCCAGACCGCCGTGATCGTCGAGGACGTCGTCACTACCGGTGGCTCGTCGCTTGTGGCCATTGAACGGGCCGAGTCCTTCGGGCTGAAGATCGCCGGCGTCCTGGCGATCATCGACCGGATGGAGGGCGGAGCCCAGGCGTTCGCCCAGCGAGGCTATCGGTTCGCCAGCTTGCTCTCGATCCGCGACTTCGGCATTGAACCGCCCGCGGTGTAGGCGTTTGCCCGCCGGCATCGCCGCCGTCCGCGTCTCGACATCCGCGTTCGCAGTCCCGCCTTTAGGCGGAGAACGACCGGCTAAAGCTGGAACGACGAACGACGATGCCGTTCTCCGGAATGGGTTCGATGGTCTCTTGCTAATTTACCGTCATAGGCCCTATAATTCGCGTCTTACGTTCTAGAGCCTGTTGCCGCTTTAGACAGGCAATTATGCGAGATGGGAGGTTTCCGTGGCGCAAGGCAAATTCTTGTTTACGAGTGAAGCGGTCAGCATGGGGCATCCCGACAAGCTGGCCGACCAGATTTCCGATGGCATTCTTGACGCCCTGTTCGCCAAGGACCCCTACAGCCGCGTCGCCTGCGAGACGATGGTCACCACCGGGATCGCCATCGTCGCCGGCGAAATCACCACCAAGGCGGTGATCGACTACCCCGAGGTCGTCCGCCAAGTGATCCGGGACGTCGGCTACATCGATGACAAGATGGGCATCTGCGCCGACACCTGCGCCGTCATGCTCTCGATCGACCGGCAGAGCCCCGACATCGCGATGGGCGTCAACGAGGACTCGGCCAAAGGGAAGGAAATTGGCGCCGGCGACCAGGGCCTCATGTTCGGTTATGCGTGCAACGATACGCCCGAATTGATGCCGTTGCCCATCCAACTCTCGCACCAAATCCTCACCCGGCTGACCGAGGCTCGGAAGAACGGCGAGGTCTCCTGGCTGCGGCCCGACAGCAAGGGCCAAGTCACCGTCGAATATGACGGGCTGAAGCCGGTGCGGATCGACACCGTCGTCCTCTCGACCCAGCACGGCCCCGAGGTCAGCCAGGACGAAATCCATCAGTTTGCCATCGAGAAGATCAT
>JBDKUC010000211.1:0-3959 GCA_039679885.1 Thermoguttaceae bacterium
TCACTTCTTAATCCAGCAATTCCGGCTGCGTTCGACGAAGTCATTGCGACCGGGTTGGCGAAGGAACCGGTCCAGCGTTATCAAACTGCGGGTGATTTAGCCGAAGCTGCTCGGCGGGCTTTGGTTGGTCCCGGCCCTGGCGGTTATCGTCCGGCGCCGACCATGGTCGACATAAGGCCGCCGAAGGTCAAGAACTCAGCCGCGTCGTCTGTTGATAGTCCATCCAAATATGACGACTGGGACAGGTCCAGTGGTGGTGGCAGGTCCCCGATAGTCGGTCCATCCGGTTGTAGAGCCAGGTTGTGATTGGTACCGATTTCAGTTGAAGTCGCAGGCCACTGGGTGGTGCTGGTGGCTGCATCGGGCAGCGTACTCGACCGGGGTCAGGTAACCCAGGCCTGAATGGCGATGCCGCGTGTTGTGCTCTCGTTTGAAATCGCCGATGACGACGCGGGCTTCGAGCAGGTTCGTCCAGTGATTGCGGTTGAGGCACTCCCTCCTGAGGCGGTTGTTGAACGATTCGATGTAGCCGTTGTTCCACGGCGTACCGGGCGGGATGTACGAGACGCCGACCTTGCCGGCGCAGAACTCGCGTAGCGCGGTGGAGATGAACTCGGGCCCGTTGTCCATGCGCAGCACCATCGGCGGTCCACCCGCGGCAGCGAAACAGCGCTCCAGTTCGTCGGTGAGCCGGTCGGCGGTGATCGAGCGCTCCACGATGTTCAGCAGCGATTCACGCGTGTGCTCGTCGAGCATCGAGGCGATCTTGACGGTTTTGCCGTCGATGGTGGAATCGAACTGGAAATCGATCGCCCACACCACCTTCGGCGCGTCCGCGTCGACCATCGGGCATGACGATTGACCTGCGCGTTTACGGACACTGTGGACACGGCGCTGCAGGCCTTCTTCCTTCCAGAGCCGGTGAACTTTCTTCTTGTTCACGCCCTGGTGTTCGTCGAACCGCAGCGCGGCCCACGCCCGCCGGAACCCGTGACACGGGTTCTTCGTCGAGTAGGTGCGCAACCATTCCCGCAGCTGCGCATCCGGATCGGCCGGTGTCTGTGCGAGCGGGATACGGCGGTAGGTGGAACGGGCAAGCCCGACCGCTTTGCACGCGAGCCGCTCGGACATGCTCAACACTTCTTTGAGCATGTCCACGGCACGGCGCTTGGCGTCCGGGCTCAGAATTTTCCCTTCGCCACCTCGCGCAGGGCGTCCTTTTCGAGTTCGGCCTCGGCCAGCAGCCGCTTCAACCGTGCATTCTGTTCGCGCAGCTCACGCAGTTCTTTCGCGGCGTCGACGTCCATGCCGCCATAGGAGCGGCGCCAGTTGTACAACGTCGCCGACGACACTTCGAGCTCGGCAGCGATCTCGTCGTTGGTCTTGCCTGCTGCGGCGAGTTCGTCAGCGCGGCGCAGCTTGCGCACGACGTCCTCAGCGGAATGCTTCTTCCGGCCAGCCATGTGCTTAATAGTCCCTTCCGGCCCGATTCCGGGCTACAGGACTCTAAAACAGGGCGGACTCATTCACCGGGGACACGCCACTGCTTCACCGCTGTCGCTGAGGCTTCAGTTGGCCCGGACCCGATCCAGCGCAGGCGGCTCATCCCGATCTCGGCGTCAACGCTCAACAACGCGTCCAGTTCGCTGCGGCGTTTGTCGGTGAGCAGGTGCGCGAGGCGGTCATAGGTTTCCCGCTCGGCTCTCGCCCGCGCTGCGGCCACACGCTCAGCCAGTATGACCGGACCCGGTCGCACCACCCGTGACGTGCGCAGATGTTCACTTGCCAGTCCGAACAGCAACGATGGGGAGTCGTGTTCCATGGCTCGGGCCAGCAGGAATTCCTCTAACTCCTTGACCTCAAGATCGCGTGCCGGTCGCCACCGCGTAACGCAGGACCAGTCGCAGATGATCGGTGCGGGTCTGTTCCCGTTCGCCGTACCCGGCCAGCACGCTCGGATCGACGGTGATCTGCTCGGCCAGCCGCGCTACTGCTACCGGCGGCGCGGCGGTGACGTCATCGGGCACGAACCCCAGCCACGGCAGTGTGCACAACTGAACGGCAAGACCGAGCCGATCCCGAGGCGAACGTCCACGACCAGGATTAACGAACGCCTGATCAGCCTCGGTCAGGGTGAAAAACCGGATCAGCTCGTCGCCGGTGATCTCCGGAAAACCGCGCAACCGTGATAGCTCGTCATCGGAGAAAACGCGACTCGACATCCGAGCATCATCACCGAGACAGGAGAAGGCGCCCGCCCATATCCGTTGTTTTTACGGCCGATGGACCAGCTACCCCGTTGTGCTCCACGGTGGGTCAGAAGGTCAAGGCTCTCTTCGAGATCGCGCTCGTGATTCTCTGCGTACCTGCCGTGCCATTCCGCTAGGTCCCTAGCTAATCGAGCAACCCCAGTTCAGCGAGAAGGAGCACAGTTGCGGTCACCGCTGCCCTGCGAGGGAAGGGATTGTCCAGATTCTGGGAGCCAAGACGGTGCGTCAGTGGGAACGGCCCTAATGCCAGATCCCAGTGATGGGCGTGGCACACCGCCAGGGTTGTGCCCATGGGTGTTGTCACCTGCTGGTCCACTACAGCGACTTGCATATCGTTTGGTCCGATGCGCTTGCCGATGTCGAGGCACCCCTGCAATTGGAAATACGGCACCTCGCGCGGGGACGTCTTCGCCACGACGTTGAAGATCGGTATATCGAGAGCATCTATGGCCGGTCCGTAGTCGGCGTCGAATCGATCGCGGTGGGCAGTAGAAAGGTCAGTGAGCGCCCCGCGTAGGTCCCACTCGTCCGGCCGCTCGATCATTCCCTCCAGCTGGGCGATAGGCAACAGCGCCTTGAGGAAAGCCATGGCCAACTGATTATCGAAGATAGCTTCAACCTCGATTTCGCTGAGTTTGTTCAGCGCGTCATCGCCAATTGGGCTTCCGCCCACTGCTCCAGCCCAACAGACCAGCGCACGTACGCGGGCCGCGGCTTCCGGCTTTTTCGCCAAAACCGTCAATGCGTCGATCGCCCCTTTCGAGTACCCGAACATGACGACGTCCTCACCGTTGGTGGCGTCCATTGCGCCCAGAACATCGGCAACGTTCGCTTCGGATGAACGAACAGGGTGCGTGTCCGCACGTACAACAGAGGTATTGAACTGCTCACCCACTGGCTCGAGATCTTCCAGACCGGGTACCGGGATTGCTCGATGTACAAAACCGGGGACGAACATCAGTGCACTGTTGACGGTGGTGGTTGTCGGCGACGGGAGCTTTAGCCGCCAGTCGTCGATGTCCTCGGCGAGGAAGCGCTCCGCTAGCCGCTGCCGGATTGGTCGCTTGTCCAGCAGACGGGTCGCAACCTTCACGGCGCGTTCGTCTCGTTGTGCTTCGCTCAGGAACAGGGCGCGCCACCGCTGTCCGCACCACCGTTTGATATCGGGGTCTGTGAGCGACCTTCGGTCGGAGCCGATGCGCTCCCTCACGGTCGTGATCAGCTCTTCGAACTCGTTCCGCGCGAACAGGTCTGCGACGGCGTTCATGGCAATCTCCTTAGAAGCTTCGGCGTTAGGTTAGGCGTGGGCCAACGTGGTGCGCGCGATCTCGCGCGAGTCGGGAGCGCCGATCCTGGTTGCGTTGGCCGCAGCGTCGTCGGGCTGCCGCTGAGATTCGATTTCGGCGTCGACCCGCGTTCGATAACGTGCGACTTCGCGCGCGATTTGGCTCCGATCCCAGCCCAATAGCGGCGCCACAAGTCGTGCGGCCTTGTCCGCACCTGCGCTGCCTCGATCAACCGTCTCGATCGAAATGTGTGTCCGTCTGGTCAGTATGTCCTCAAGGTGGAGGGCTCCTTCGTGCGTGACTGCGTAGACGATTTCCGCGCCCAGGTAGTCGCCAGAGACCGGCTGTGCCAAGGAGCGGTCTGCATCGACGAGCTCCAGGACCTCGGTGATCATGCCGCCGT
>JBDKUC010000330.1:0-8909 GCA_039679885.1 Thermoguttaceae bacterium
GTCCTAAGACCTAAGAACTAAGAACTAAGACCTAAGACCTAAGACCTATGCCCTAAGCCCTAAGCCCTAAGACCTTAGACCTAAGACCTAAGACCTAAGACCTCAAGACCTAAGACCTAAGACCTAAGACCTAAGACCTAAGCCCTAAGACCTCACTACCGCTATGACCCGAAAAACTCCCGCAATCTGCTTATGTTCCGCCCCGGGGAAGTCGAAACATGTAGATGATACGTCCGCCGGGCTCGGATCGGCGCGATGTCAATCTCTCTAGCGAAGGAAGGGCTAAGATGAAGCGGTTCTACCCCCCCGCAGTAGCGTTACTCGGTGCCTTGTGCAGCTTGACTCTCTTGCCGGCCATCTCGCTGGCCGATTCTCCCTCGGCCGACCAGGCGCTGAAGCTTGTGCCGGTGCAATCGGGCGTCGACTATGATCGGCCCAGCCCGGAAGTGGCGGCCAAGTGCAAGATCGTCGCCAAGCGGATCGACGGTCACGTGGGCTGGATCGTCGAGAGCCCCGACGGCGTCATTCTCCGGAAGTTCGTGGACACGAACAACGACAACGTCGTCGACCAGTGGAGCTATTACAAGGACGGCTTGGAGGTCTACCGCGACATCGACTCGAACTTCAACGGCAAAGCCGACCAGTATCGCTGGTTCAACACCGGCGGCACCCGCTGGGGCCTCGACCCGAACGAGGACGGCGTCATTGACTCGTGGAAGCAGATTTCGGCCGAGGAAGTGACGGCCGAGGCCGTGGCCGCGATTGCCACGCGCGACGCCGACCGGTTCGCCCGGCTGCTGCTTACGCCGGAAGAGGTTCGATCGTTGGGGCTCAGCAAGGCCCGAGCCCAAGGCGTTGCCGACAAGCTCGCTAAGGCGGCGACCAATTTCTCGGCCGCGCTGGGCCAGCAGAAGGCGATCGGCCCCGAGACCACCTGGGTTCAATTCGGCGCCACTCGGCCCGGCATTGTGCCGGCGGGGACCGACCAATCAGCGAAGGATGTTCGCGTCTACGAGAACGTCACGGCGATTGTCGACACGAACGGGAAGCAGGGGCAGGTTCAGATCGGCACCCTGGTGCAGGTTGGCGACGTCTGGCGGCTGATCGATGTGCCGCAAGCGGACGCCGCCGGCTATTTCTTCCAGGCCGGCATGAGCGTGCACAACGAATCGTCCGCCTCAGCTCCGACCGAGGCTTCGCAAAAACTCTTGACCAAACTGGAGAGCCTCGACCGCGAGGCGAACAACGCCTCGTCGCCGGCCGATCAGGCACGCTACACGGCACGCCGGGCCGACCTGCTCGAGCAGATCGCCGACGCCGCGAAGACGCCGGACGATCGCGCGATGTGGATCCGCCAACTCGCCGACATGCTCAGCGCCGCCGTGCAGTCGGGCAACTATCCGGACGGCACCGAGCGGCTCAATGCGATCTTCGACAAGCTGCAGAAGCAGAGCGCAGAGAAGAATCTGGCGGCCTACGTGAAATTCCGCCAGTTGAACGCCGCTCACTTCCTCGCCATGGGGGCGCCTAAGGCTGATTTCACCAAGATTCAGGCCGCGTGGCACAAGACCTTGGAGAACTACATCTCGCAGTATCCGACCGCCACCGATTCGGCCGAGGCCATGCTCCAATTGGCGATCAACCAGGAGTTCACCGGCACGGAAGAGGACGCCCGGCGGTGGTATGCGAGAATCGGCCAGGAGTTCCCCAATACGCCGGCAGGCCGGAAGGCGGCCGGGGCCCAGATGCGGCTCGACTCGATCGGCAAACCCATTTCGTTGAGCGGCCAAAGCCCTCAAGGCACGCCGATCGATTTGGCCGACTACCGCGGCAAAGTGGTCGTAGTCCAATATTGGGCTTCTTGGTGTGGTCCTGCGAAGTCTGACATGGCCACGCTGAAGGAACTCGTCAATAAGTACGGCCGCTCGCTGGCCGTCATCGGCGTCAGCCTGGACAACAACGCCAAGGATCTGAACGCCTACCTGAGCGAGAACCCGCTGCCGTGGCCGCAAATCTTCGAGGAAGGCGGGCTCGATAGCCGCCCGGCCAACGCCCTGGGCATCGTCACCGTGCCCACGATGATCCTCATCGACCAGCAGGGCAAGGTTGTCAGTCGGGCCGTGTCGATCGTCGAACTCGAAACGGAGATCAAGAAGCTGATCCGGTAGGCCTGCCGGCGGAACCGCCGTCGCTCGACGGTGTTCAAACAATTAGTGAACGCGTGACAAGTCCACTCCGGCGTCAAGATGCGGCGGAGTGGCTTTCTCACGCCCCCGGCTGGCTATCGACGAATTGTCTGTTGCGGACAAACGGCCGCGCCGGTCTTCCCCCAAATGTCCCCATTTTTGGAAAAAGGAATCGCAAGATGAGAGCCGCTGGCGTTGTGTTGGGATTGGCTGCATTACTGGCATTGGCAGGCAATTTGTTGGCCGCCGATGGAAAGAAGCCTGCCGAAGGCAAGCACCGTGAAGCCCCCGCCTTTAGTTTCCTCAAAGACGTAGAGCTCACCGCCGATCAACAGGCCAAAGTGAACGAGATCCGGAAGGAATGCGGTCGGAAGCTGAAAGCCCTTCATGAGAAGCGGGACGGCATTGTCACGGCCGACCAAAACAAGGCGGCGAAGGAGGCAGCCAAGGAAGCCAAGGCGGCCGGAAAAAAACAGCCGGAAGTCCTCAAAGCCGCCGTCGAGGCAATGAAGCTCACCGACGACCAGAAAGCGAAGATCAAGGAAGTCGGGAAAGAATCTCGGGCGGTTTCCAAGGAAGCCCGCGAAAAAGTCATGTCGATTCTGACAGCGGAGCAGAAAGAGAAAATCGAACAGAAGGCCAAAGAGCGCCGCAAACAGCGCCAGGAGCGGAAGTCGGAAGCCTAGGCGACCTTTCGTCGCTTGATGGCAGTGCCCCCCTCTGTCGCGTGGGGTGGAGAATTTTAGCCGGCCCGGATCAAGAACCGGGCCGGCTTTTTTTGTTGGTCTCAGTCGCCGCCGGTCCATGCGCTGGCCGCTTGATGGCACGATGCGTGTTGATCTTGGGTTCCTGGGCGGCACCCCCCCGCCGTCTTCCCCCGTATCTCCCATAGACTTTTTTGGCACCCCCTTGATAGACTAGGCGGTGCAAGCCATTATCGTTTGGTGCGGAAGCAACGTGTCCCGGCCAGAGATCCCTTCGTGATGAGAAGCTCAGCGGTACCCGCCGTCGTTCCGCAGGTTCCTCGGTGGGACTCGCAGCGCCGAGAGTTGGTCGTCGACGGCCAAATTGTCAAGCGATTCCGCGTGCCAGCGCCAAACCAGGAAGCCGTCCTGGCAGCCTTCGAGGAAGAGGGCTGGCCGTCTCGCATTTTCGACCCGCTGATTCCGCAAGGGGACGTCAGTCCGAAACGACGGCTGCACGAGACCATCAAGGCGCTCAACAGTCACCGTCTTTTTCGGGCGGTTCGGTTCCGTGGCGACGGCACTGGCCAAGGTGTGCTTTGGGAATGGGTCTATGATTGGCATTGACCCCCCGTGGCGATCCTACAGACATCACCCATAGCTCCCGTAGAACACTTTTCGCATACCGCGCATAGTGAGAACTGCTTCAGCTCAAGAGTAGTAAAAACAGGAGACTCGATCGTGGCCATCCGAACCCTCTTCCTCGTAACGGTCGTTTCCATTCTTTCAACCGGCAATGCGATGGCTACGCTGATCGACTCGTTCGGCGATGGCGAGCAATTTCTCCGGGTGACAAGTAGGTCGACCACGGCATACGACCAGGGGAATCCGGGCAGCAGCATTGCGATTGGCGGCTACCGCGACATCGCGCTGCAGTGGCTCTCGGGCCAAGCGAGCTACGTCGCTGCGGCTGCCGATGAGGCCAACATTCTTGAGTTCACTCAGGGAACCGGCGAGGCCAAGACGACGATCACTTGGGATGGCCCTGGCGCGAGGGACTCTTTGAGCTACTCGCTGAACGCCGACCTGTCGGCAGAGAAGGAGTTCCTTTTGGACGTCGCGGGCGTGACGGGGACCGGGGTTGCGGTTACGCTGACGGTTTACACGGACGCCACCCACGCCTCCACCTATTCGGCGACGCTGGCCGAGGGGACGACCGGAACGGTTGCCATCCCTTACACCAGCTTTACCGTTCTGGGGAGCGGCGTCGCGGTCGACTTCGCCCACGTCGGCGCGATTGTGCTTGGAATCGATGGAACCGGCAACGTGGGCTCCGACATTGCCATCAACTCCATCTCGACTGCGGTCCCTGAACCGGCCAGCCTGACCTTGCTGGCCGCCGGCGCGATCGGGCTCTTGTGCATCGGCCGTCGTCGCTGGCTGCGGAATCAGTAGACCGTCGGCCCAGCCCTGCAAGCGTGGCGGTCGCCGATTGGCGGCGTCGGTGCAGTGCCTGCGGCGCAATTCGCCGATAGGACGGACTTCCTAGCCCGTCTAACTCAAGGACGGATTGGGAAATCCGTCCTACGGCTTTTTGGTCACCCCGTTCGCTTACAGCGACTGGCGACCAGCCGTCAGCCGCGGTATCTTGACCGTGAGTGGCTCGCTCTTGTACTCTTCACGCTCCGCGTGAAGCCGGGGCACACGCAGGCCCCCATTTCCTCACGCGGAGCGTGAGGAACACATTCCGCGACGCTTCCGCCGCCTTAAGGCGGAACTACGAACGGCTCTGCACCATCTTCGCTCCTCCCCTGGCATCAGCGGCAAGCTTCCGCCATATTATGGCAATGAGCACGAGCCACGAGCAAACGAGAAAGCGGGAACACATGAAAAGCCACTCGACAACCATTCTGACGGTTCGCCACCGAGGAGTCGTCGCAATGGGCGGCGACGGACAGGTCACGGTAGCGAATACGATCATGAAGGCGGATGTGAACAAGGTCCGTCGGCTGATGGACGGCCGGGTGATGACCGGGTTCGCCGGCGCCACGGCCGACGCCTTTGCCCTGGTCGAGCGGTTCGAGGCGAAGCTGAAGGACTATCCGTCGAATGTGCCTCGCGCGGCGACCGAGTTGGCCAAGGAGTGGCGGACGGACCGCGCTCTGCGACGGCTCGAAGCGATGATGGCCGTGGCCGACGCCCGGCATACGTTGCTCATCACCGGCAACGGCGACGTGGTGCAGCCCAGCGACGGGGTGCTCGGCATTGGCTCCGGCGGCAACTACGCCGTGGCCGCCGCCCGAGCGCTCTTGGCCCACGCCACCAGTCTCTCGGCCGTCGAGATCGTTCGCACCGCGCTGACCATCGCGGCCGGAATCGACATCTATACGAACTCGAATATCGTCGTGGAAGAGATGCCGAGCGCGGAATAACCGGTTCGCCGTCTGATACCAGGCCCTCGCCCGATCGTGCCCTTTGCAGCGAAAAGGACATAAGAAGCATGTGTGTCTCGCGATGTTGGATCGTTCTTCTAGCCGTCGTCGCATGGATGCCGCAGTCGTGCGTTGCGGAGGAGTCGGCCCGGACGCCCGTTGCGCCGCATCGCGTCTATTGCCGTGGGCTTGATCCGCGCGAGCATCCCGACTATGCCCGCCGGGCGGTCAAGCCGCCGACCTGGGACACGTTCGGCAATCGCACGCACTTCATCGTGTTTCGAGGCTTCCGGATGGACGAAGCCACGCACCGGATCGTCGACTACGGAAAGGAACTCGACCTCTACACCCGACGGTACGAATTAGGGGACGTGCTATGGCCATGTGCTCCGATCGTGTTTGCGAAGAACGTCGGCGAGGTGGTCGATGAGATCAAACGCCGCGATCTCTATCTCTTTGACCTTTGGGGCTATGTCCCCGGCTCGGGGCCAGTCGGCGATTGGACCCAGATCAGGCCGCCGGCCAGCGTCTTGGCGATGTTCGAGTCGAAGCTGGGCCAGCGCTGGCTGGGGATGGACAACGGCGAACAGGACGGCCGCTACATCGGCGGCTACGCCGGTCAGATGACGCCCGCCTCGGCCGGCCGCTTCGAGCAATACCTGAATTTCCAGCGGCATTTCGAGGGACTCGGAGACGATCTGGGGCAAAAGCAGGCCGCGCTGGTCTCGCTCAACTTCGGACACTACTTTCTCAAGGAAGGCACGCACACTCTGTTGGGCGCCGAGACCGCCCAGGCCCTGCCCAACGGCCAAGTGCAATATGCCTTCATCCGCGGGGCGGGCAAGCAATACGGCGTGCCGTGGTTCGGCAACGCCTCGGTCTATAACCGGTGGGGATGGAAGAGCTACGGTTCGCAGGGTCGCGGCCCCGACGGCGAGTTCGGACCCGAGAAGGGCACCAGCCTCAGCCTGATGAAACGGCTGCTCTACAGCCATATTCTTTACAACAGCGTGGCCGTGGGGTTCGAGAGCGGCTGGCTCGCCGGCGACAAGCTGACGCCTATCGGAACGATTCAGCAGGCGGCCCAGCGTTGGGTGCGGGAGCATGGCCAGCCCGGCGCCATGCACACGCCCGTCGCCCTATTGTTGGATTTCTATGCCGGCTGGACGTATCCGCGTCACCTCTACACCGACGACGTCTATCGCGTCTGGGGCAATCTGCCCTATGGGCCGGGCGATTACTTGACCGACGGCGTGCTCGACATGCTTTATCCGGGCTATCAGAATGCGTCCTACTATCATGATGAAACCGGATTCCTCGCGCCGACGCCTTACGGCGACATCGCCGACTGCCTGCTGAGCGATGCCCCGTCGTGGCTCTTGGCCCGCTATCCGGTCGTCGTCGTCGCCGGCGCCGTGTCCGGCGGGCAAGAGTTGCGTGACAAGCTGCAAGCGTATCTCGACCACGGCGGGCAGCTGGCCATCACCGAGGGCAACCTTGCCCGGCTGCCGGGCGGGCTTCGCGCGCCCGAGGGCAAGGGCGGCAAGCTTACGGTGCTTTCGGGTGGATTCGGCGTGGACATCGGGAAACTGCCAGCCGATCGGCAGCGAAGCGGCATCGACCGGCTTTTGCCGAAGCCCTATACGCTTCGGCCCGAAGTCCGTGAGAAGCTCGACGCGATCTTCCGCAGCCAGCGGCTTTTCAGCGTAGAAACGGACGGTCTGAGCGTCATCACCTGCCGCAAGTCGCCGGGACGGTACACCGTTGGCGTGGCTAATAACGCATGGCAGGAGCTGCCGCTCCGGATTGTCTCGCATTGCGGCCCGATCGAGTCGATCCGGGAGCTGACGTTGGACCAATCGGAGCGCGACGCGCCGGAGTACGCGCCTTCGTGCGTTCGACGCAGCGGGTTGGGGCACAACAGCGAGCGGACAATCGCCGGCGGCGACGTCCGCGTTTTCGCCGTCCGCGTTCGCGAGTCCGGCGTCGAGGAGATTGCTCATTGCGTGCCGCCGCCGCGTCCGCGGGGATGCGTGCTGCCGTTGCGGCGAGCGGCGTCGATCAAGGAGGAAGTGCTCGCCCGGCCTACGTTCTTCGAGCACTTCGACGGTGTGGTCGTCGATTGGCGCTATCTGCATGACCGGGAACCGGCCGCCCTGCGGCGAGAGGCCGGCTGGATCGCTCGCCAAGGGCTTCGTGTCTACGTCGATCTCCGGTCGGGTGTGAATCTGTTCCCGACGCTCCGGCTGGTCGACAACGACGCGGAAGAGTATGCGGCGAGCATGGCAGCGATCACCGATGTGTTGGACAAGATGCCGCTGATCGGCTCGCGGGACCTGATCTTCCGGCTGCACCGCGTGCCGGAGAACAACATGAGCCCCAAACAGGCCGAGGAGTCGTTCGAGAAAACGCTGGCGTCGCTGGCTCGGAAAGCGGCCGGGCGGCAAGTCACGCTCTATTTGCAGCCCGACCGCCTGCAATCCGGCAACGACTGGATCAGGAAGATTGGCGAAAAGAATTTGCGGCTGGCGGTTTCGCCCTCGGCGCTCGCCGGCCGTTCGACTGCCGACGCCCCCACGGCCGCAGAAGCCGCCGCCGTGAAAGCGAACGTCGGGCTTTGGCTGTTGGCCGGGACTTGCAAGGATGCCGCCAGCGGAAATAGGCGCGTCCAGGTTCCGCTGTACCGGTCGGATGACCTGGAACTCGTCAATCGCTCGATTGCCGCGGCCCCCGAGGCGCCGTTGCTGTTGGATACAGTCTACGATCCGCAGACGCTCGAGGGGAACCACGACGAGGAATACCGCGACGCCATGATCTTGCGGCAGCTTCAGACGCGTGAGAAACCCGCGAAGGTCGGAACGAATTGACCGACGCAGCGAGACCCGTCGCAAGCCGGCCAGGACGACTGCAAGGTTGTCGTTGTACTCTTCACGCTCCGCGTGAAGCCACGTCACGCGAGCCGGAATGGCCGCCGAAAGGCGGAACTACGAACGCCTTCTGCCGGACCCCCAATTGTTGCGGCCTTCGAGCGCCTTGGTTTGCTTGACCCACCGTACGCCTCGGTGAGAAATTCGGCTTTGGCCGGCGTTCTGACCGGAATGGCCGCCTAAAGGCGGAACTACGAACGCCTTCTGCCGGACCCCCAATTGTTGCGGCCTTCGAGTGCGGCTATAATTTCAAGATTCTTGACAGGGCAAAGCAAGGTTTTCGCGACGGATTTCCATTCTACGAGAAGCAGTCGGAATGCGTCGGCGGCTGACCCGCAAGGCCTGATATCGTTCTGGAGGAAATGGCGTGCGAGATTTAACGCCTCGGCAAATCGTTGAAGAGTTGGACCGGCATATCGTTGGGCAGGATGCGGCGAAGCGGGCCGTGGCGATCGCGGTTCGCAACCGTTGGCGCCGCCAGCAGCTCCAGGGCGACATGCGGCACGAGGTCGCTCCCAAGAACATCATGATGATCGGGCCGACGGGCGTCGGAAAGACCGAGATCGCCCGCCGTCTGGCCAAGCTCACCGGCGCGCCGTTCATCAAGATCGAGGCCACCCGCTACACGGAAGTCGGCTACTACGGCCGCGACGTGGAAAGCATGATCCGCGAGTTGGTCGA
>JBDKUC010000064.1:0-10486 GCA_039679885.1 Thermoguttaceae bacterium
AAGCGGGTTGCCTTCCGCCGCGCCGGGCGCTATCCTTCCTCTCGTGGGGAACGATCTTGGGCAAGAACCATCGATGAACGCCCGCGAGGGCGATTATTTCGCCGCGGCACGACGAAGGATGGTCGAGGACCAGCTTCGGGGCCGAGACATCGTCGATTGCAGGGTCCTGGAGGCGATGGGCCGGGTACCCCGCGAGCGATTCGTCCCGGACGACGTCCAGGATGAGGCGTACGACGACCATCCGCTTCCGATCGGGCTTGGCCAGACCATCTCGCAACCCTATATCGTGGCGCTGATGACGCAACTGGCTCAGCCATCGCCCGAGTGCCGGGTCCTCGAGGTCGGCAGTGGCTCCGGCTACCAGGCGGCCGTGCTTGCGGAGTTGTGCGGCGAGGTCTACGGACTGGAAATTCATCGCGCGCTGGCCGAAGCTTCGGCCGCGCGGTTGGCCGCGCTCGGTTACCGCAACGTCACGATCCGATGCGGCGATGGCTATCTCGGCTGGCCGGAGCACGCCCCGTTTGACGCGATCGTCGTGGCCGCCGCGCCCGTCGAGGTCCCGCGGCGGCTCGTCGAGCAGTTGGCTCCCGCCGGGCGGCTGATCATTCCGGTGGGCCGTCATTACCAAGAGCTTCTGCTGATCGTCAAGCGGCGCGATGGCACGCTCGACCGCAGTTCGATCGCTCCGGTCCAGTTTGTGACAATGACCGGAAAGGTGGAGCAGGATGAGGACTTCGAGTGAGTGTGGTGGCTGTGGCCGCCGGGAAGGCGACGCGAGCGCTCAGCCGAGGTCCAAGAGGCTATCGCCGGTCGCCCACTCGCGAACCACGGCGTCGAGCAGCTCGACGCGCTCGGCCGCCGTCGGGCCGCTGGCCGGTGACGTGCGGTCCAGCGTGGTGATTTCGGACGCCGTGGTTGCGGCCGTTGCCGGAGCGGCAGTCCAATGATCGTCGTCGCTCGATTGACCGAGGCTTTCTGCTTCGATGGTCATGCGGCTCGCGACGTCGCTCGACATGGCGATTGTCGCGGATCGTGTGGCCGGCGCGCTCCGGATTCGCTCGGCGGTCGGAGTCTGCGACCGCACCGAGGCGCCGACCAAGGCTGGCAACGCCGTCGCTGACGTGAGACTGCGGGCGGGCGTCGCGACGCTGAACGTTCCATTGTAGCTGGCCGCTCCGCCTCCGCTGTCGCTGACCTGAATGACGTAGCTGTGGGCGCCGGCCGTCAGCGGGCCGAAGACGGCCGAATAGTAGTACGCGCCGCCGCCATAGGGGCCGTAGGGTCCGTAGTTCGCGGTGGCCAAAACGCCGTCCACACGCAACGACCGGCTGGTCAGGGGGCTCGGATCGGTGACCGCCCAGGTGACGACGCCCTGTTCGTTCGATTCCAGGATGCCGTTTCCCCCGACGGCCTCGGCGACCACCACGCTCGAAATGACCGGCGCGGAGGTCGCAGTGACAGTGAACGACCCGCTGGCGGTTCCCGACTGGCCGTTGGTGTCGGTCATCCGTATCTGATAAGTGTGCGTGCCAGCCGACAGCGGGCCGAAGACGCCGGAATAGTAGAACACGCCGCCGTTATAAGGACCGTAGGGGCCATTCGTCGGATTGACCGTCGCGCCGTCGATCGTGAGCGATCGGCTGGCGATGGGGGCTGAATTCGTGGTCGCCCAGGTGACGACGCCCTGCTCGTTCGACGTGAGGACGCCGTTCTGGGCCGACGCTTCGGCAACCACGACGCTGGAAACGACCGGCGCGGCCGTCGCCGAGACGACGAACGACCCACTGGCGGTGCTCGTCAGGCCGTCGGCGTTCGTCATCCGGACTTGATAGCTGTGCGTGCCAGCCGTCAGCGGGCCGAAGACGCCTGAGTAGTAGTAGACGCCGCCGCTGTAGGGGCCATAGGGGCCATAGGTGGCCAGCGCCGGGGAACCGTCGATCAGGAGCGATTTGCTTACGACCTGGCTCGAGCTGGTGGCGGCCCAGGTGACGACGCCTTGCTCGTTCGATTCGAGGATGCCGTTCTGCAACGTGGCTTCGGCCACGACAATGCTGGAGATGGTCGGCGGGGCGGGCGTCGATGTCGATCCAGTTCCGGCCAAGTCGGCGACCAGCAGATCGGCCACAGGGGTTCCTCGTCCGGTCACCAGGTCGTAGCCTGCGGTGGCCGAGTAATGAGGGGACCCGGTGCTGCTGCCGCTGGTGATGTCGTGGAAGTGAGTGCTCGGGGCGGCATAGAGCATCGGCAGCGTTTGAGTTGCGCCGTCGAGCGATCCGTTGCCGGCCAACATGCGGCCTTGATCGGCGATGGCGATCAGCGCGGCCCATTGCGGCGCGGCGGCGCTGGTTCCGCCCCATTGGCCCCAGGGGGTCGACGTCCCGTTGTTGAAGGAGTCGTAGACCGAGAAGCCCGTGCTGGGATTCGAGTCGTAGGAGACGTCCGGATTGGCGCGATAGACGGCGCTTTGGGTGACGACGCCCCGCTGGTAGGACGGCTGCGCTTCGTACTTGCTGACGCCGCCGCCGCTGCCGCTCCAGGCCGATTCCCCCTGGTAGACGCCTTGGCCGTTGAGGGAAAGCGTTGTGCCGCCGACGGAAATCACGTTGGGCGAGGTGGCCGGATAGCCGACCGGCGCGCCGTCGTCGCCGCTGGCCGCGAGGAACGTCACCCCGGTGTGGCCTGCCGGCGTTGTGAAATAGCTGTCGCAGTTCGTTTCGCCGCGGAACTCGCCGGTGCCCCAACTCATGGACACCACCACAACGCCTGCGGCGCGCCGAGCGTAATCGACCGCCGTCAGCAGATCGCTCATCGATGCGCTGGCGGCCTCGACCAGCAGAATGTTGGCCCCCGGCGCGATCGCGTGGGCCCACTCGACATCCAGCGCGATTTCCGTCGCCCAACCCCGATCGGCGTCGGGATAATCCGTGCCGCCGTACTGGTTGACCTTCGTGAAAACGCAATCGGGCAGGCCGAACTCCAGGTTGAACTGGTGCAGATCCTCGGCGATGGTCGGGTCGTCGTAGGCGTCAACGATGGCGATCGTCGTGCCGGCGCCATCGCCTGCCACGGCGCCATTGCTGAAGGTGACCTGATCGAAACCGTAGGCGTGACGGATCTGCGCCGGCGAATAGCCTGTCGGACTGGCCGACGCCATCGGCGCGACGTCATCGGCTGCTGTCGCAACACAGCAGGGGACGGCGACGCCGAGCGGCGAGACGGAAAGCAGACTGCGGCTTTCGAGCGATTCGAGACGCAGGCTGCGACCCCGGTGACATGCGTTTGTGCACGATCTGGCCGTCGCGCGTTGTCTGTTCGGTTTCGCGGAAAACGGCGTGCAACGCATGGCAATCTCCCTCAATGTCGAGCAGAGAGGCGGATGCCTAGCGTTCTGATGTCGGCCTTTTCTCGAAGCAAAGCCGCTTGCCGCCCCCTTCGCGCTGAACTCTATGGCGCAGTAACCGCGCCGTCAAGAAACTGGCGTTGCAATCGTTTTGTCCCATTTTTTCCTTCCACGAGAGGGTGTTGTGATTGAGCGGCTCTCGCGGGGTGGGGCGGCCTTTCGATGGCCATCCGACAGGGCGCACGACTGCCAATAGTTGCAGAAAAGACCTAGCGGCCGATCGGACCATTGCTGGTGCGGAGCGACGGCGCCTGGCCGACGTTTTCGTGAGACTGGTCAGTTAGTGGCCGCAACGGAAGGATGATCGAAACGGCGGACGAATTTTCCCATACAACGCCACGTACGAACCGGCGAGCGTCGTTCGCGTCCCAGAAGCGTTGGTTGAACAGCAGCATTCTTGGCGCGACCACCGGTCGCGGCTTTGTGTTGCGCCTTGACTATGTACGGCCGTATATTGTACGATTGGGTGAACTGGAGCCCACAACCGGGAATCGACTGACGAGGAAGACGGCACATGGCACTGTTCGACAATTTGACGGAGCGGCAGCGGGAAGTCTACGAGTTCATTCGCGAGAAGATTCGGGGTCGGGGCTACGGACCGACGGTTCGCGAAATCGCGACCGAGTTTGGGATCAACTCGCCGAACGGCGTCGTCTGCCATTTGAAAGCGCTGGTGAAGAAGGGGCTCATCACTCGCGAGCCGAACATGTCGCGGGCGATTCAACTGGCGGCCGAGCCGATCGAGGTCCGCGGCCTGCCGCTGGCCGGCAACATCGCCGCCGGCGTCCTGCACGAGGCGATCGAACAGGACGAGCGGGTCGATTTCCAGGAGATGTTCGATCCCAACAAGAAGAACCTGTTCGTGCTCCGCGTCAACGGCGAGTCGATGATTGAAGACCAGATCGCCGATGGCGACTTCGTCGTGGTCCAAAAGCAGCGGACCGCGCGCAAGGGCCAGATCGTCGTCGCCCTGACCGGCGAGGGCGAGGCGACGCTCAAACGCTGGTTCCCCGAGAAGAACCGCATCCGCTTGGAGCCGGCCAACTCGTCGATGAAGCCGATCTACGTAAAAGACGCCCGAGTCTTGGGCGTTGTCGTCGGCGTGGTGCGGCAGGTGGCGTGAAGAGTTGCTGGCGAGGTGCCGCCGACTGGGGCGAAGGAGATGCCATGAGCCATGTATTTACCGCCTACATCGAATACGATCCCGAGGCAGCCGTGTTCGTGGGCACTATTCCAGGGTTGCCCGGCGCGCACAGTCAAGGGGCAACGCTCGACGAGTTGAACGCCAACCTCCAGGAAGTGGTTGAGTTGATCCTGGAGGAGCAGCGGAGCCGGGGTGAACCGATTGTGGTGGCGCCCTTCGTCGGGATCCAGCAGATTGCGGTTGAAGCATGACGCGTTTGCCCATCGTTGACGGTCGGACGATGGAGCGGCTGCTGCTGGATCTTGGCTTTGTGAAGACGCGGCAGCGGGGGAGCCACGCCTTTTACCGCAACGAGGACGGTCGAACGACCACGCTTCCACATCATGCCGGCCGTGGTCTTGGGCGGCCGTTGATCCGTGCGATCCTCAGGGAGATAGAAATGTCGCCCGAGGAGTATCAACGCCGAGTGGGACGTCTCTGACGGTTGGCGACAGTTGAGTGGCGTTCTCGCAGGCCGCCGTATGACCTAGTCGCCGGCGTTGCCCCCTCGCTTCTCTTTCGCCAAGCCCCGTTCTCGCCTATACTTAGGGAATGGCATCTCGCCGCTCGGAAGCATGGATTCGGCTCGCAGTTCTTGCCGCGACGCTCGCGTTGGCCGGCTTGGACAGCTCTGCTTGCGCCCAGTGGTTCGGGGACATGCCCGGCGGTCAGTTCGAGCTGGCCGAAGCGGTCGATGTCGAGCAGATCGACAACGCGGTTCGCCTGCAGTTGGAGCGAGCGAAGGCGTTTCTGAACGACCGGCAGTGGGACGAGGCGGTCGAAATCTTCAGAAAGCTCGCCGAGTCCTCGGACGGCAAGCTTGTCGCCGTGGCCGCGAACCGGTACGTCGGATTGCAGGACTGGTGTCAGCGGCAGTTGGTCGCCTTGCCGCCGGAAGCCTTGACGCTCTATCGTGGGCGGATGGATCCGGTGGCTCGCGAGTGGTACGACCGCGGCATCTCGGGGCGGGACCGGGCGCTCTTGCAGAACGTGGCCGATCGGGCCGCGGCCAGCAGCTACGGCGATCGAGCGCTGATGGCCCTCGGCGAAATCGCTCTCGAATCGGGCGACTACGCGGCCGCCCGGGCCTACTGGGAGCGGATCGCCGGGAAGCCATCAGCAACCAAGGACGAGCAAGCCCTTGCCCACGTCCGTGCGCGGCTGGTGCTCGTCTCGATCATGGACGGCCAGCTCTCACGCGCGAAGAGCGAACTGGCGGCGTTCCGGCGGTTGTATCCCATCGCTCGCGGCCATTTCGGCGGCAGTGAAGGCGTCTACGTCGAGCTGCTCGATTCGCTCCTGGCCGAGAGCGCGTCATCGCCGCCAGCGGCAGCCGATCGCGATTGGACGACCTTCGCTGGCAATCCACGGCGCAATCAGATCGCGCCGGCGTTGGTCGACGTCGGCGCCATCGCGTGGCGTCACGCGCTTCGCGAAGAAATCTCCCCTCTCCCTTTGGGAGCGGGGCAGGGGGTGAGGGCCCTTCGGGGCCAGCCCAGTTGCCACCCCTTGCTGGTCGGCGACCTTCTATTGTTCAACGATTCGCAGCGAATCCTTGCGCTCAAACGCCAGAGCGGTGAGCCGGCATGGGGCCAATCGGCCGTGATCTATCAGTCGGAAGCGGGCGGCCCGGCGATCGCCTCGCCGCGATTCTCCGGCCTTGCGGACACTGCCTACACGATGACCGTCGGCCGCAATCGGCTCTACGCTCGAATGGACGCGATCGTGACGAACCGGGCGCAGGCGATGGCGGCGAGCGCCAATGTCGGCTGTCTCGTGTGTCTCGACCTGGCGGCCGAAGGACGCCTGCTCTGGAAGATTTCGCCGGAGGAAGGCTGGGCCTTCGAGGGCTCGCCGTTGGTTGACGATCGCTCGGTTTATGTGGCCATGCGGCGGGGTGGCGTCCGTCCGCAGGCCGCTGTCGCCTGTTTTGACGCCGGCGCCGGCCGCCGTCGCTGGCGGCGGTTCGTTTGCGCGGCCGAAACGCCTGCTCGCGGAATGCTGCCTGAGTCGACGCAGAACCTTCTGACGTTGGCGGGCGAAACGCTCTACTGCAACACGAATCTTGGCGCGGTGGCGGCCCTCAGGGCTGACGACGGCCGGATCCTTTGGTTGAGCCTATATCCCCGCGCGCTTCGCGGCGATCTCGGCAAGCTCTCGCCGCACTGGCGGCGAACGCTCAACCCGTGCGTCTTGCACCACGGCACGCTGTTGGCGGCCCCGAGCGACAGTCCGCGGATTGTCGCCTTCGACGCGCGCACCGGGCAACTGATTTGGCAGACGGGAACGGAAGTCGAGGACGCGGTCGACCTGCTGGGGGCGGCCGACGATTGGCTCCTTGCCGGCGGCCCGCGGCTCTACTGGATCAGTCTTCGCGAGGAGGATCGCGGACGGGTGAAGCACGTCTGGCCTGACGGGCCCGAGCGGCCGGGCTACGGCCGAGGGCTGCTGGCCGGCGACTGCGTCCTCTGGACGACGCGAGATAAACTGTATGTCTTCGACCGGGAAACGGCGCAGCCACGGAAAGTCTTTGACTTGGCTGCCCGCCGCGCCGCCGGCGGGAATCTGCTGTCGGCCGCCGGGCAACTTCTGATCGCAACGGACGCCGAAGTGATCGCCATCGACAAGGCCGCGACCGGCGGTCGGGCGGGCGGCGGCGTCAGTCGCGGTTTTTCTCCGGGCGCGACCAACGGTCGCGGCTTTCTACAGGACGCGACCGATGGTCGCGGTTTTGTGAACATCACGGGTGACTCATGTCTGAACACGACGATCTTCAAGCCGTACGAGAACTGAGCGAGGCCTACGAGGCGATCACGACGCAGTTGGGACGCGTGATTGTCGGGCAGCAACAGGTGATCGAGGAACTGCTGGTGGCCATGTTCGCCCGCGGCCACTGCCTGCTGGTGGGCGTGCCGGGGCTGGCCAAGACGCTCCTGATTCGCACGTTGGCGGATGCCCTGGCCCTGGAGTTCCGCCGCATCCAGTTCACGCCGGACCTGATGCCGTCGGATATTACGGGCACGGAGGTGATTCAGGAGGATCGCCGCTCCGGCGTCCGCGAGCTCCGGTTCCTGAAGGGGCCGATCTTTGGAAACATCATCCTGGCCGACGAGATCAACCGTACGCCGCCGAAGACCCAGGCCGCGCTGCTCGAAGCGATGCAGGAGTACCAGATCACGGCCGGCGGGCAGAGGCACGAGCTGGCCCAGCCGTTCTTCGTCCTGGCGACGCAGAACCCGATCGAGCACGAGGGGACGTATCCGCTGCCGGAGGCCCAGCTCGATCGGTTCATGTTCAACACGTATGTCGATTACCCCGAGGAGGAAGAGGAGTTCGACATCGTGCGCCGCACGACGGCCGACGTCACGGTGACGGTGGCGCCGATGCTTACGGCCGAGAAGATTCTGGCCCTGCAGAAGATCGTTCGCCGGGTGCCCGTGGCCGACCACGTGGTTCGCTACGCGATGAAGCTGGTCCGCCTGAGTCGGCCGAAAAGGGGGCCAAGGGAAGAGGGGAGAGGGGAGAGTCGCACCAATAACGACGTCCCGCAGTTCATCCGCGACTACGTCAGTTGGGGCGCGGGGCCGCGGGCGAGTCAGTATCTGGTCCTGGGGGCGAAGGCCCGCGCCGTCCTGCACGGGCGGTTCCACGCTGAGGTGGACGACGTCCGGGCGGTGGCCCTGCCCGTGCTGCGCCACCGCATTGTCACAAACTTCAATGCGGAGGCCGAGGGGATCAAGTCCGATCAGTTGATCTGCCGGCTGATCGAGACCCTCGGCGATCGGGAGGTGGCCGCCGACGAAAAGCTGCCGCCGGTGTTGAAGAGGGGCGAGGGTTAGGGGCATGCCGGACTCGTCACAACGCCTGCTCGATCCGCAGATGCTTGCCCGGCTGCAAGCGTTGCCGCTTCGTGCGCGGCTGATGGTCGAGGGCTATACGTCAGGCGTCCATCGCAGCCCGTTCCACGGCTTTTCGGTCGAGTTTGCCGAGCATCGCGAGTATGCCCCGGGCGATGACCTGCGCTATCTCGACTGGAAGGTCTTTGGCCGGACGGACAAGTATTATCTCAAGCAGTACGAAGAAGAGACGAACCTCGTTTGCAACCTGTTGTTGGACACGAGCGAGAGCATGCAGTACCGCAGCTCGGCGGGCGGCCCGTCGAAGCTCGACTACGCTCGTCGGGCCGCGGCCGCATTGGCCTACCTGGTGCTGCACCAGCAGGACAGCGTTGGGCTCACGACGTTCGACAGCGAAATCCGCAGGCTGATCCGGCCGAGCAGCAACCCGTCGCATTTGAACGACATTCTGCACGTCATGGAGGACTCATCGGCCGAGCGAAAGACAGCCATTGGGCCAATCTTCCACGACCTGGCCGAACGGCTCAAGAAGCGTGGCGTCGTCGTTGTGCTGAGCGATTTGTTCGACGATGTGGATGGAATCCTCGCCGGCCTGAAACACCTCCGGCATCGCCGGCACGAGGTCGTGCTGATGCACGTCTTGGACCCTGCGGAGATCGATTTCGCGTTCGACGCGGTGACGCTCTTCCACGGGCTGGAAAGCCTGCCCGACGTGTTGGCCGATCCGCGGGCGCTGCGGCGTGCCTATCAGACCGAGTTCGGCCGCTATCGCCACCGGTTGCAGGCCGGCTGCCGGGCGTTGGCGATCGACTACGTGCCCATGCGGACCGACGAGTCGCTTGAAGTGAGGCTGTCGAGTTACTTGGCGTCGCGGGGATAGTGGATAGTGGATAGTGGATAGTGGATAGTGGATAGTGGGTAGTGGGTAGTGGGTAGTGGGTAGTGGGTAGTGGGTAGTGAAGGAAAGGACCGCTGTGATGGCGATTCAGAGCTATCGGGAACTCATCGCGTGGCAGAAGGCGATGGATCTCGTCGAGGCGACCTACCGCGCGACTTCGAGGTTTCCGAAAGAAGAGATATACGGGCTGACTGCACAGGTTCGACGGGCGGCGGTATCGATTCCTTCCAATATCGCCGAGGGGCAGGGCAGGAATACCACGCGTGACTTCCTGCATTTCATTTCGATTGCGCAGGGTTCTGCCAAGGAAGTCGAAACGCAGGTTTTAATCGCCGAACGACTCGGGTATGTCACCAACGAAGTCAGCGGCAAGCTGGTCATGCAGACGGCGGAGGTCGGACGGCTGCTTAGCGGTCTCACGAATGCTCTCAAGAAAAAAGTCTAGCCTTTGCCCGCAACTACCCACTATCCACTACCCACTACCCACTATCCATGTCCCCGCCGCTCTTTGCCTTCGGATGGATCAGCTTGCCGATGCTCGGCTGGCTGGCGGTGGCGGCTGCGCCGTTGCTGATCCATCTGTGGATGCGGCGGCGATATCGCGAGACGACGTGGGCGGCGATGGAGTATCTCCTGGCGGCCATGCGGCAGCAGACTCGCCGCATTCGCTTCGAGCAGTGGCTGCTGCTTCTGATCCGCACGCTGCTGATCGTCCTCGTCGTGCTGGCCGTCGCCGAGCCGTACTTGGAGTCGAAGGGGCTGGCCTTCGCGCCGGGCGGTCGCGTGCATCGCATGCTCGTGTTCGACGGTTCCTATTCGATGGCGTACAAGCCGGGCGATAAGTCGCGGTTCGATCGGGCGAAGGAACTGGCCCGGCGGATCGTCGAGGAGAGCGCCGAAGGGGATGCCTTCACGCTGATCTTGATGTCGTCGACGCCGCGTGTGGTGGTGGGCACGGCCGCGCTGAGCCCCGCGTCGATCTTGCACGAGATCGACGAGCTCCAGCTTCCGCACGCCGGGGCCGATCTGCCTGCTGCCGTGGCGACCGTGCGGCGGCTCGTCGAGAACGTCGGCCGCGAGAATCCTCGCTTGGTGCGACACGAGGTCTATTTCCTCACCGATTTGCAGCGAGTCACGTGGGCGCCGAA
>JBDKUC010000328.1:0-10710 GCA_039679885.1 Thermoguttaceae bacterium
GCCGACGCGTCTTTCTTGGCATCTGTCTTCTGCCCGGTCGGCGTGGTTGCAGACCCCGACGACTGCAAGACGTCGCGTTGCCGCCGCGATTCGATCAGCGCGAGCAACTCGTCGTCGCCCAGATCGATCTTGTAGTGGGCGTCGGGCGTCACGCCCCACTCGTCCGTCTCCTTGGCGTCGGGGAAGCGGTGGATGTTCTTGCCGCTCGGGCGGCGGTAGCTGGCCGTGGTCAACTTCAGGGCGCTGCGTCCCTCTTCCAGCCCGATCAGGTTCTGCACGCTCCCCTTCCCCCAGGTTCGCTCGCCGACGATCACCGCCCTCTTGTGGTCTTGCAGGCAGGCCGCGACGATCTCGCTGGCGCTGGCGCTGAAGCGGTTGACGAGGATGACCATCGGGAAGCCCTCGAAGGTCTCGCCCTTCTTGGCGTTCCAGACCCGCGCGGGGCTGTTACGCCCCTCGGTGCTGACGATGCGTCCTTCGGAAATGAACAGGCCGCTGGTGTCGACCGCGGCGGTCAACAGCCCGCCGGGGTTGAACCGCAGGTCGAGGATCAGGCCGCGAAGTTTCTGCCCTTTGAGATCCCCCAGCACATGGCGAAGCCGTTCGGCCGTATCGCGGCTGAAAGCCGTCACCCGCACGTAGCCGATGCGGAGTTTGGGATCGAGCATGTAGTCCCACTGGCCGTCCGGCTTGCGGCGGTCGCCCAGCACGGTCTCGACGTGGATCTTCTCGCGTTTGAGCGTGACCTTCTCTTTGGCTTGCTTGCCGGGATGAATCACGGTGAGGGTCACCGAGGTGCCCTCTTGGCCTTTGAGCATTCGAACGGCATCGTCGACCGCCAGCGAATCGGTCGCCCGGCCGTCGATCTCGATGATGCGGTCGCCAGCCACGAGTCCGGCGCGGTAGGCGGGCGTGCCATAGATAGGACTGAGCACCCTCAGTTGCCCGTCGTCGGTGGCGATCTGGATGCCGATGCCGCCGAACTCGCTTTCGATCTCCGCCCGGAATCGCTGGATGTCGTCGGGCCCGATGTAGTTCGAGTAGGGATCGAGCTTTGCCAGGACACCGCGGATGGCCGCTTCGATCAGTTCCCGGCGGTTTACTTCCGTGACGTAGTTCCGCTCGACCTGGTCGATCGTGTCGGCCAGCAGGCCGAACAGTTCATAGTCATCCAGCTCGGGTTTCGCAGCCGCCTTGGCTGGTTCCGCGGGCGTCTTGGCCGGCTCGGCCGGCAACGGCGTCGCGGCGGCGATCAGAACGACCGCGATCAACGATCGGCGAAGAAAGCTCATCGAAGGGGCTCCGAAGGGACATGAGACGGGGTTCCGAGCCCGTCTCGGCGTCTTGGCGAGGGCCGTGCAGGCCATGCCGCCAAGCGGAGAGAAGTATACGACGCCCTTGCAATGCCGACAAGCCAACGCCGCGAGCGGCACTCTCTCAGCCCCACTACCGTTGAATTATGCAAGCAACCGACAATCTCGTTCCCACGGTCCCCCGTGGGAACGCACCGGTTGGACGCTCCGGCGTCCTCAGCATATTGGCTCGAAACTGGTTGGCGATCCCCACGACGCGGGAGCGTCGCCACGAGTGTGTTCCCACGCGGGAGCATGGGAACAAGGTTCTTCGGCGCTAATTCAACGGTATTGGCCTTAGCCCGCTTTTTCGTGGTTCGTGTGGCGGCGGAACCACTTGCCAAGCTTGCGGTTCGCCTGCGTGATCACGAGCATCGCCAGGAAGGGAGGAATCGATCGGAGGGCTTTCAGCCGCACGCGCCAGTTCAACTGCCGGTAGATCTTGATGACGACGGCGGCCACGTGCAGCGGCGAGTGGAATCGCCGGTCGATCGTCTTGCGGAGTTCGGCGATTTGGTGCGACGAGAGCGCGTCGCTATAGACGAAGCCCTCCTCGTCGATGTGATAGCCCGGCGTGTTGGCGACCAAGTCCTCGATGCCCGAATAGGGTTCGTTGCGAAGCCGCGAGACGTGGATGAGGTCAATGCCGAGCGATCGGGCGAAGGACGCCGTCGAGAGCATCTGCTCCTCAGTCTCGCCGAGATTGCCGACGATGAAATAGGCGTTGATGATCATCTTCGACTTCCGCAGCACCTCGAAACGGCGGCGGACTTGCGCGATCGTGAAGCCCTTGCCCATCGACTTGAGCGTCGCGTCCTGTGTCGACTCGACGCCGACGAGCATGGCCAGAAAGCCGGCCTGCTCCATCTTGCGGAGGACGTCCGGCCGGTCGGCGATCTCGAGCCGGGCATTGATGATGTAATGCTTGTGGATGCCGCGCGCGATGAGCAAATCGCAAATGGCGATGACCCGCTCCGGATCGTATGTGAACACGTCGTCGACGAACATGACCAGGTCGGCGTCGATCTGTTCGATCTCGCGGACGACCGACTCGGGCGAGCGCGGCGCCCAGTGGCGTTTCACGCCCCAAGGATTGATCGAGAAGTTGCAGAACTTGCAGTGGAACGGACAGCCGCGCGAGCCGGTGACCTGATCGAGCTTGATCCCCGCGCTGATGCCCTTGCTCGTCAAGTAGTAGGGATGCGACCGCAACCGGCGGGCGGGCATCAGGTTCTCGTCCAGCGGGGCATTGGCCCGGGGCGGGGTGAACAGCAGTTGGCCGTCGTCGCCGCGGTGGACCAGGCCCGCGATTTCCGGCCAGGGCTTTCCCTCGCCGATCTCGGCAATCGCCCGCTCGCCGTCGCCGCAGACGACCGCTTTGACGTTCGGGCAAGCTTCGAGCCAGTAGCGAGGGTCTTCGGTCGCCGTCCGCCCGCCGACGATGACGCTGATGCCGGGCGGCAGCGAATTGATGTCGTCGCGGATCAGCTCGACGTTGAACCGCCAGTTGATCGAGTAGCAGACCAAGTCGGTGTCCGGCCTGACCAGCGGCCGGGTGCCGGGCGTCCGCTGATGCCGGAAATTGACCAGCTCGATTTCCTTGGCGTAAGGTTCGAGCGCCGCGGCAATGTATTCAAGCCCCAGCGGCGGGAACGACGTGATCGAGCGAGGCGTGTGCGGGTAAGGATAGACGCAGAGGACGTGGCGATACATGCTGCTTAAAACTCCGGGTTCCGCCACGCTCCAGGATGCGCGACACGAAAAATGCGATCGGGCCGCTGATTCCCGCCGGCAGACGCTCCGTCGAAGAAGCCGCGGCCGCAGTAGAAGCGAAAGATCGACCGCAACTGGAGATGGGCTTTCGTCTCGCCAGCAAGAAAGCCGTGACGCAAATCGCAGAGTCACTTACCGCGGGAACCGCCGAACGCTCGAATCGAGCTCCAGACCGTTCTCGCCACTACTACCGCGGGCATTGTAGCAGATCGTCTTGGGAACAAGAAGGCGAACGTTGCGAGCGTCGCCGTCACCGATCGTGGCGTTGGGCGAGCACGCTCTGAGGCGCGAAAGACGTGGTTTCGTCCGTCGCCACACGCCCTTCGCCTTGGGCTCAGGGCGTGCCACCCAGCGACTTGCCCATCTTGACACACAACGATTGCCGCGAACTCAGGCCGCGATTCGCTCTCCGAGGAAAGCAACGTTGACCGGATCGGCGGAAATCCGCGATAATCGCCCCCGTGTGTGCGTGGTGACTACTACCCAAGGAAGGACAGTCGAACATGAAGACCGGTGACTGCAATGGGTTGTTGCCCGGCGCCCGCTGGGCCATCATGACTCTGGCAGCGGCGCTCACGCTTGGATCGGGCGAGGCATTTGCCCGCTCAAACGCCGAGAAGCCGCCAGCAACGCCGCGGAAGCAGGCGGCCTCGCGTGACGCCTTGTCCCGCGCGGACTACTCGGTCGGCGAGGCTCTTTCTCGAATCCAAGAAGAACGAAAACTTGATCGCGCCAAGAGCAAGACCTTCTTGGTCCGTGCATTGAAGTTGTGTCTGGCGTCGGCGGATAGGGCTTACGTGCAGGCGCATCCTAACACCGTCCTTGTAGACGAGACGACGATCGCTTGGGCCAAGGACCGCGAGAACACGCTTGAAGTCGATAGCACGCCCGCCGGCCATCGAAGGATTCGTGAGACGCTTGATGCGATACATCGCCGCGGCACGGCTGCCATGACGATCCAGGTCTACTTTCTGACGACAACCGGCGACGAGATCAAGCGGCTGGGCTTTTCCGGGCTGATTTCCGATCCGCTAGACAACAAGCCGAGTGACTCGGCCTTCGAGCCCGAGTTGCTGCAAACCCCATCCACAACGGGGACGCGAAACATCACCGAGACGGTTTCGCCGCTGTTATACAAGATCGTCGAGACGAAAGACGAACGTGAGATTCTCTCTCGCTGGGAGCGGGACCGCATGACCAATGCGATTGAATTTCCGAAGCTCACCGTCTTCAACGGTCAAACCGCCCGCCTCTCGGACGTCGCGCAGACGCCAGTGGTCGTTGGCGTCAAGAACGGTCAGCCGCAAATCCGCGTGTTGCAGGAGGGAACGACGATACAGCTTCAGCCAGCGGTTGATGAAAAGGGCAACCTGACGCTCCGCTTTGTCGGCAATTTTGCCAAGATCACCAAGGTGGAGACACTCCAGTTGGCTTCCAGTTCCGGTGGCAAGCCCGTTACGGTTCAAGTGCCTGAGACGGCGGCCACTCGACTCCAAGGCGAGCTCGAACTGCCGTGGAGCACTCGGTTGATTCTCGATGGCACGCATCTCCTTACGTCCGGCCCCAATCGACCTGAACTCTGCCTGGTGATCCGTGTCGACAAGGCCACGGAACTGTTGCCGGAGAACTGACTTTGCGAGATGGATGCCGCGGTTCACCCGATCCGGCGGGACGATTGTAAAGTGTTTGTAGTTCCGGCTTTAGCCGGTATTGTCAGTAAAGCCGCCTAAAGGCGGAACTACGAACGACTATGCAGTCCCCCCTGGCCCGTCGGCGGCGCCTTGCGAAAAACTGCGGCGGGGGCGACAATAACCCCCGATGGAGCCGTTGGCGAAGACAAACGCCGAGCCGAGCGAGACCGACAGACCACGTCCGCCGGCCTATCAGCCGTTGGTCCTCGTGTTGACGGCCGTCGCGGGCGGCATTCTCTTCGATTCCGTTTGGCCGCTCCAGCTTTGGTGTTGGGCCTGTCTGGCTGTGGTCTGTCTGGCCGCTTGGGCTGGCATCGCGTGGCGCAGCTTTCGCAGGATGGAGGAAGCGGCGAGTGGCAATGTTCGCCCGGCAACATCGGCTGTCTTGGCGATCGGCAGCTTCACGGTGCTGCTGGCCGTGGCCGCAGCGGCCGGCGCGTGGCATCATTGCCGCTGGTCGCTCTGCGGCGATGACGACTTGGGCCGCTACGCCCGGCTGAAGCGCGTGCCGGTGTGCGTCGAGGCCATCGCCCTGGGCTCGCCACGCCAAATGCCGCGGGCGGCGTTCGATCCGATGCAGGGCATTCCACGCAACGAGGAGATCTCCCGGCTGGCGGTCGATCTGGTCACGCTGCGGAACGGCTCGACGTGGCAGTCGGTGTCTGGCAGAGCGACGCTCCTGGTCATCGGTCCGAGACCGCAGCTCATGGCCGGCGATCGGATGCGGTGCTTCGTGCAGCTCTCGGTGCCGAGCGGACCGCGGAACCCCGGCGGCTTCGATCTGGCCGCGCGCGACCGTGGCGAGGGCATCTTGAGCGGCCTTCAGGCCGAAGTGCCGGAATGCCTGTCGGTGACCGAGTCCGGCCGATGGCTGAGCGTCACGAGGCTGCTCGACACCGTTCGCATGCAGAGCAATCGCCTTCTGGAGTCCTATGTCGATCCGGGACACGCCGAAATGGCCGAGGCCGTTCTGTTGGGCGAACGCGAGCAACTCGAGCCCGGGCGGATCGAGAACTTCATGGCCACCGGCGTCGTGCATCTGCTGGTCATCGCCGGTCTTCACGTCGGCATCCTGGCCGGCGCGTTGTTCTGGCTTCTGCGCCGCACGCCGCTGAGCCAGGCCTGGGCCGCCGGGGTCGTCGCCGTCGCCACGCTCTTCTACATGCTGTTGGTCGACGCGGGGCCGCCCGTCGTCCGGGCGGCCGTGTTGGTCCTCATCACGTGTCTCGGCATCTGCCTGGGACGGCGAGGCTTCAGCTTCAACTCGCTCGCCGCGGCGGCAATCGTGGTCCTCATCATCAATCCCAATCACCTGTTTCACGCCGGCGCGCAACTCTCCTTTCTCTCGGTCGCCGGGCTGATGTGGCTTGCCCCGCGATGGCTGAGAACACAGAACGATCCGCTGGACCGATTGATCGAACGGAACCTGACGTGGATGGGCCGGTTGTTCTGGGGCGTTCGACGCGGTTTGCGGCACATGGCGATCGTCAGCCTGGTGATCGCGCTCTTGACAACGCCATTGGTCATGGCCCGATTCCACCTCTGCACGCCGGTTGCGATCTTGCTGAACACGATCGTCTGGCTGCCGATGGCCATCGGCTTGGTCAGCGGCGCGGCGCTGCTCGTGGTCGCCGGAGTCGTGCCGCCGTTGGGACATCTCTGCGGCGGGCTCTGCAACCTGAACTTCGGCCTGCTCGAAGGATGCGTCACGGTCGCAAGGCGAATTCCGTGTGGACATTTCTGGCTGCCTGGTCCGGCCGACTGGTGGCTCTGGGGATTCTATGGCGGCCTCGCGATTCTGGCTGCGTTTCCGCGTCTCCGGCCGCCGCGACGGTGGCGCCTGGCCCTCGTGGCCGCGTGGATCACTGTCGGCGTCTGCGCCAGCAATTGGCGGCACGATCCGAATCGCCTCGAATGCACCTTCTTGAGCATGGGCCACGGTTGCGCGGTGCTCCTGGAATTGCCTTCCGGCCAAACGCTCCTCTATGACGCGGGCCAATCCGGTGCTCCAAAGGCAGGCAGCCGCGCCGTCTCCGGGTTCCTTTGGTCTCGTGGAATCATGCACCTCGATGCGGTCGTGCTGTCGCATCCCGATCTGGATCATTACAACGCGGTCCCGGAGCTGCTCGAACGATTCTCGGTCGGCGTGGTCTATGTCTCGCCGATGATGTTCGAAAAGCAGAACCAGTCCATGGCCGCGCTCCGAGCGGCGATCGAACGCCACGGTGTGCCGATACGGACCGTCCGCGGCGGCGATCGGCTCCGCGGGGGCGAGCGCTGCCGGCTGGAAGTGCTTCATCCCCCGCGGCGGCCGTCGTTGCCTGACATGATGGCCTCGGACAACTCGAACAGCCTCGTCCTAGCCGTCGAGGCCTTCGGGCGGCGCGTTCTGCTGGCCGGCGATCTCGAGTCGCCGGGCTTGGACGACGTGCTCGCCGAGGAGCCGGAGCGGTGCGACGTCCTTTTGGCCCCGCACCACGGCAGCCGGCGGAGCAACTCGCCAAAGCTGGCCGCATGGTGCCGGCCCCGCTGGGTCGTCCTGAGCGGCGACGGCCGCTCCGCGCTGCCGGAGATCGAGGCCACGTTTCGCGCGGTCGGCAGCCAGGTGTTCCACACGCATCTCGGCGGTGCGATCCAAGTGCGGATCACCGGTGACGACGCGAAGGTCACGCCGTTCGTGCAACCGCAGTAGCTCACGATCGTGGGTGCAAGTCGCGCTTTGCAGCACCCGCCATAAAGCCGCGACCGGTGGTCGCGCCGAAGACGGCGTTTTCGCGTCGGGGCGCGACCAACGGTCGCGGCTTTATGGCGGAGCCGTCCAGCTTCTCGCAAAGCACAACTTGCATCCCATGATCGTCGCACCGGCGCTTTGACGCCGGAACGCCCTGGCTGCAACCCATTGCGATTTCGCGACTTGCGTCCGCGAGTCACCGTCGAATTATCTGCTATTTACCCAAACGTCCAAAGTCGGCAAAATACCGCGTCTCTCGGAAACCGATTCTGTTGGACCCCAAGGACCCAGTCGGTAAGGCGTCCGAACGCCGTCAGTCAAGGAAGACCGACGCAACAGCAAGGAGTGCTCAGGTGAAGAAGTCCATCTTGGTGGCCGTGCTGGCCGCGGTGTTGTCGCTCGGCGTGAGTTGTCTCCACGCCTTTGCCCAGGCCCAAGCGCAGGCCTACCCCGGCATGGCTCAACCGACGGCACAACCGACGGCGTTGGCGCCGGGCCAGCCTGCGAGGATCGCCCTTTTGGATGTCGTATACGTCTTCAAGAACCATGCCCGCCTGAAAGCGATGCGTGTGCAACTCAAGGAAGACGCGATGCGAGTCAAGCAAGACATCAACGCCAGGCAGAAGCAGATTATGCAGATGAGCGAGGAGCTTCGCCAGCTTGACAAGGCCTCGGACATGTACAAAGAGCGCGAGGAGAAAATCACCGAACTCCAGGCCCGATTGCAGGTGGAAATGAAGAAGGCCGAGCTTGGCTTCATGCAACGCGAGGCCCGTGAAATGCACATGGTCTATCAGGAAGTTCGTCAGGCCACCGAGTACCTTTGCCAGAAGTATGGGTACGACCTGGTGCTCATGAGCAGCAGAACGGAGTTCAATCAGGACAACCCGGACAGCGTCTACGCGGAGATGAGCCGGCCGGTGGTTTGGCATCGCGGCATCGACATCACCGACCAGGTGCTCGTGGAGCTGAATCGAGGCGTCGCCGCCCCGAATCCGAACGCCGATCTGCGGAACGATCCGCGGCCGGCGAACCCCTATCCGCGTTAAATCGTCGTCGGCGCGGCAGGAGGCCACGTCGACTGCATCGGAGCGCATTCTCTTTTCCAACCGAGTCACGGAAGGCGGGCGTCTGAGGGCATGGAAGCAACACGAAACGAGCGGACGATCGCCGCCGCGGCCACCATCGCCGGAGTTGGGTATTGGAGCGGCCGCGACGTGTGCGTCGAGTTCCGGCCGGCGCCGCCGGGCACCGGCATCGTCTTCGTCCGCTCCGACCTACCGGGCTGCCCACGCATTGCGGCCACGGTCGCCAATCGCGTCGAGACGCCCCGTCGCACCGTGCTTCGCGACGGCGCGGCTACGGTCGACATGATCGAGCACGTGATGGCCGCGCTGGCGGGCCTCCAGATCGATAACTGCGAGCTGTGGGTCGACCAGCCGGAAATGCCCGGCTGCGACGGCTCCTGCCTGCCCTTCGTCGACGTGTTGCAGCGGGTCGGAACGATCGAGCAGAATGCCATGAGGCGGCAGTTCACCGTCCGCCGCACGATGCGGTTTGGCGACAGCACCAGTTGGATCGAGGCCCGGCCGTCCGCTTCCGGCAAGCGGATTCTGCGCTATGAGCTGGACTACGGGGCGGGCAGTTCCATCGGCCGCCAATCGCTCGAGATCTCGTTCTCGCCAAGGCACTTCCATCTGAATCTGGCGCCAAGTCGGACGTTCGTGCTCGAATCCGAGGCCGAGCAGCTTAAGGCCAGCGGACTCGGCCAGCGGGCCAGCTTCCGCGACCTGTTGGTTTTCGGCCCTCGAGGCCCCATCCAGAATCAACTCAGGTTCCCCGACGAGTGCGTCCGCCACAAGTTGGTCGATTTGGTGGGCGACCTGGCCCTGGCCGGCTGCGACCTGGTGGGCCGCTTCGTCGCCTGCCGCAGCGGTCACCGCCTCAACGGCGAACTGGTTCGCGCGATCGTGGAAGAACTGAAGATGGCCGAACCCGTGAAACGTTGCGCATAGAACAAAGAGAGGCTTTTGTCAGGTTCGTGAGATGCACCGCCGCTACGTTGCGGCGACCTGTCACTTCGACGGTGCGATCATGCAGCCTATTACCGTGAAGGAGTCGCGGAGATGACCCACTGTTTCGCCCAGAACTGCGTGATTGACCCGCGGGCCGAGATCGACGAAGAGGTCGAGATTGGGCCGTTCTGCGTGATTGGGCCAAAGGTGCGGATCGGCCGCGGAACGCGATTGGAGAACAACGTCACGCTGATGGGAAGCGTCACGTTGGGATGTTACAACCACCTCTATCAGAACGTCGTCATCGGCGGCGAACCGCAGGACATCAGCTACAAGGGCAGCGACACCAAAGTGGTGATCGGCGACCACAACGTCATCCGCGAGGGCGTGACGATCAACCGGGCGTCCGAAAAAGAGGACGGCTACACCCGCGTCGGCGATCACAATTTCCTCATGGCATGCAGCCACGTGGCCCATGACTGCCAGATGGGCAGCAACATCACGATCGCCAACGGAACTCTGCTGGCCGGCCACGTTCACGTCCACGACCACGCCTCGCTCTCCGGGGCCGTGGCCGTCCATCAATCCACGACCATCGGCAGCTACGCCTTTGTGGCCGGCGTCAGCGCGGTGCGGCACGACGTGCCGCCGTACATGCTCGTCGAAGGCTATCCGGCCCGACCCCGCTGCATCAACGCCGTCGGCCTGAAGCGAAACAACTTCTCGCCGCAGGTGATCCAGGCCTTGGCCGAAGCCCACAAGCTGCTCTACCGCTCGAAGGTTGGCCTCGAGAACGCCTGGGAAATCCTCCGCGCCAACGGCCAACTCGTCCCGCAGGTGAACCATCTGCTGTGCTTCGTCCAGGGCCAACACCAGGGCCAGCATGGCCGCGGGCGCGAGCGTCGGATGGCCGCGTAAGACGAGCTGTCAGCGATCAGCGATCAGCAAGCGACGGCGGCTGCCGCCGCACGCCGACAGCCGACACCTGATAGCTGATAGCTGATAGCGGAGAGCTGATAGCGGAGAGCTAACTGCCATGAACAAGCTGCGAATCGCTGTGGTTGGCGCTGGGCGATTGGGCGGGTTTCACGCCCAAAAGCTCGCGGCGCGGAAGGACGTCGAACTGGTCGCGGTCGTCGACCCGATGG
>JBDKUC010000214.1:0-10274 GCA_039679885.1 Thermoguttaceae bacterium
CATCAGCTTTTTGAGGTCCAGCGGCGACGTGTTGTAGAAGAGTTGGCCCGACTTGCGCAAGAGGAACGGCTCGGGATTCAGTTTGGCCTTCTCGCGTTTGGCCTTTTCGGCCAATACGGCGGCCTTGGTTGGTTCAAGGACACAATCAAGGCGGCGCAGAACGGTGAATGGCAGAATGACCTTGCCGTAGTCGGATTGCTTGTAGTCGCCACGCAGAAGGTCGGCGACGGACCAGATAAACGAGGAAAGGTTAGGGTCGCTCATGCGGGGTCATAGCGGGAATGAAGTGGGCCGTGGCGTCGAGAGGCGGAATTGCGAAGGTGATCCTTATCGCCGTTGCCCGGATCTTGGTGATGTAAATGCCTGATGTAGAGCCCATTCTAGCCCAATGCGAGGTGCTGCCATATACCCCCCGAAAACCCGTGCCGACGCGTTCGCAGCCACCGGAAAACCAGAAAAACGACAGACGACGGGCACGCCGGGCTCGCCGCACGACAGCGAGAATGACTTGTCGGCCAGTGAAAAAGACGGCCAAGCGTTGGCTGAGAGAGGAATCCCAAGTTCGCAGCCTGCTGGCAACACACCCCAGGTCTGTTGGGGTCATCACGTCCAGTGGTGCGAAGCCTATAACGCCTCGCTCTGGGATGCGTGTTAGTCGTCCGGGAGGTAGAAGAAACCGAAAGCGGAAGCGCTCGTGGGGGCCGCTGGCATCGCCCGCTGCGTCCGGGGCTTCGCAACCTTCGTCCGCATGGGGGCCGCCTCTGGCCGGTGCGTCCCCGCTTCGATGTAGGCGTCGAGCCAGGACTGCCGAAACAGGATCGCCCCCCTCGCGCGGGACTGAAAGAATTGAATCGTCGGCCCATTCACCGGGATGCCTTTGAGACGCAGCCGCGAGCGGTCAATAATCTTTCTGAGGGTCTTGGGCCGGCAGCCGAGATAAACGGCAGCTTCATCTAGGCTGAGCAGTTCAGGCGTCATTTGGCGGCCTCCGATGAGGTGATGAGAAGTAGGGGAGGCCCGGCCAACGGCTTGGGATTCCGAAGAGTCCGGCCCTGTGCCCGTCGGCGAACCCACGTCGATTCAAGTATTGTCGCCCCCGACAGCAGAGGGTCAAGTATGTACCGCCTTCTCCGATGCCCGCCGGACGATGGCGAGAATCGCCTTTCGGTGGGCCGGTGCGAGCGACGGCCACGCGTTTGCCACGGCCATCAAGTCGCAGTCAGTAACGGCAGAATCGCCAGACGATGCACCGGATTCCGCACCGCCCTTGTCAGAAACCCCCATATTTCCCGATGATTTCGAGGCATTTTCGAGTCCCGCCTCGGCTACTGCAATGTCGATCGCTCTTCGGCGCGCTCGCTGAAACCGGGGCGTTGTTGCGCCGGCCGACGACCGCGCCGCACGGTTCGCCGCTTTTGCGCAGTCTCCCGCCCTCGGATCGTCACCCGTCGAGTCCTGGCGATGCCGTTGTTCGCCTGCGACCTAATCCGCCTTCTCACCAAGGCGTAGGGTGGGTCAAGCAAACCAAGGCGGCGGTGGGGCTTCCGTCGCGGCAACTCGTCCTGCAAATCACAGGCTGCAAATCATCGTTGATTGGTTTGCGAAGCCCCACCATCGTATTTGCGACGTCGACCCACCCTACGGTGAGAATGGCGGGCTAAGAACGCGTCCAATTTGCTCCGCGCGGGGCTTGTCAGTGGCGGCCTTTGCCACGATATTGAACGGATTGCCTAGCAAGCTCCAACCACGAGGCGAAACCGATGAGAGACCCAGGTTCCCGCAACGACGTCGATACACAGCATCGCTTCAAGCCGTTCGTGCCCGAGAAGACCGACATGCGGGAATGGACCGTCAGGGCCGTTCTTCTCGGCCTGATCATGACGGTGATTCTCGGGGCAGCCAACGCCTACCTGGGCCTTCGGGCCGGCATGACGATCGCCGCCACCTATCCGGCGGCCATCATCGGCATGGCCGTCCTGCGGCTGTTCAAGGGCTCGATCCTCGAAGAGAACATTGCCAGAACCATCGGCTCGATCGGCGAGTCGATCGCCGCCGGGGCCGTCTTCACCTTGCCGGCGTTTTACATTGCGAAGTGTTGGCCGGAGTTCTCGGGGACGATGGCTTGGGCCAAGTCCAGCGCGTTGATGATCGTCGGCGGTTTTCTCGGGATCTTCTTCGTAACCTTGCTCCGCCGCGTGATGGTGGAAGATAAGGAGCTTCCCTTCCCGGAATCGACCGCTGCCAGCGAGATTCACAAGGCCGGACAGAAGGGGCTCGGCGCTGCCTTGGACCTCGTCTGGGCAATGTTTATCGGCGGTTTTGTCTACTTGGCGGGCACGGCCAAACTGTTCTCGGTATCGCAGAATCTGGTCGTTCGAGTCGGCGAGCTCGGCGCGAGTGCAATCAAGTTAGTCTCCAAGAAAGGCACGGTCGTGATGCCGGCCGGCGGCATCGCGACGTTCCAGGCGCCCGACATCAGTCCGGCCTTTCTTGGGGTTGGCTATATCATCGGCCCCGAGCTGGGCGCAATGAACTTCGCCGGTGGGTTGTTGGCCTGGGGCCTGTTCGTGCCGCTGCTTGTGTTTCTGCTCGGACCGCAGATCTCCGCGGGGGTTCAGGCCAACGGCCAAGCCCTGGATTGGGCCGATCAAGCAAAGGCCGTATGGATGAACATTGTGCGTCCGATCGCCGTGGGCGGCATGCTCGTCGGCGCGGCCACGACATTGTATAAGATGCGGAAAAACCTCGCGATGGGCCTCGGCCGAGCCGTCAGAGACCTTCGCTCGAGCGCCACCGCCTCGACAGCCACCAGCCGGCTGGATCGTGACATGAACGTACGGGTCGTTTTCGGCGGATTGGCCGTCGTTTTCCTGCTGATGATTGCCATCTATTTCTGGTTCTCCGGCAATGTCACCGCCGCGATCATCGCCGCCATCGTGATGGCCATCACCGGTTTCTTCTTCGCGGCCGTCTCGGGCAACCTGGTCGGCATGATCGGTTCCTCGAACAACCCCATCTCCGGCCTAACGCTGTCGACACTTATCATCGCCGCCCTGCTGATGGTAGCCCTCGGTCTGAAAGGCGAAGTCGGCGTGGTCGCCGTTCTTGGCGTCGCCGCAATCGTCTGCATCTCGAGCGCCGTTGCCGGCGAAATGATGCAGGACCTGAAGGTCGGTCATATCTTGGGCGGCACGCCGGCGCGGATGCAGTGGGGCGACATTCTCGGCATCGTGATCGCCGGTTCGGTGATGTTCTTCCCGTTGGTTGTACTTAACCAGGCAAACCTCAACATGGGCGGCTCCGGCTTCGGCGACAAGGACCTCTCCGCCCCTCAGGCCGGCCTGATGGCTCATATGGCGATGGGCATCGTCGGCGGCGAGATGGCTTGGCCATTGGTCGTCGTCGGCATCCTCATGGGCATATGCTTTGTGCTTCTTCGAGTCCGCAGCCCAATGCTCGTGTCGGTTGGCATGTATCTGCCGCTGGGCACCACCTTCGCCATCTTCGTCGGCGGCATCATTCGCTGGCTCAGCGACAAGATCGCCGCGCAACGCAAGCTAAACGCCGCTCAGCGGACGCGGACCGACAACGCGGGCGTGCTGGTCGCCTCCGGACTGATCGCCGGGGAAGCCCTGATGGGACTCGTCGTCGCCGCCTACGTTTTCTTCGCCGGCGCGACCGAGTTCCCGGGGGTCAAGATCGGCTCCGCGGCCGATTGGATCGCTCCGTTCGTCCTTGTGGCCCTGGCCGCATACATGATCGTCCGGCCGCTGCAAAACGCCGGCGCCGCCGATGAGCCGCCGCCGCCCAGCGCCGTGATGTAGGCCGTGAGGCAGGCTTTTGGCCTGCCGCGGGACAGTCGTTGCCGTGGGGCAGGCTTTTGACCTGCCGTCGGGCAGTCGTTGCCGTGGGGGCAGGTTGTTAGCCTGCCTGCCGCGGTTGGTGGGCAGGTTGTCAACCTGCCGGTTACAAGCGAATATTGCACTACTTCAAGGAACCGTTTCATGTCCAATCCACTCGCTTCGCTCGAACCGTCCATCCTCTGGAACCACTTCGACGCCCTGCGCCGCATCCCGCGGCCTTCCGGCCACGAAAAGGCCGTGATGGCTCACCTGAAGGCCTGGGCCGACGCCCGCGGCTTCAAGCACCGCAGCGACTCGATCGGCAATCTGGTGATCTCGGTGCCCGGCACGAAGGGACGCGAGAAGGCCCCGACCGTCATTCTCCAGGCGCACGTCGACATGGTCGCCGAAAAGGACAAGTCGACCGATTTCGACTTCCTGAACGATCCGATCGAGGTGGTCGTCGAGGGCGATTGGGTGGTCGCGCCGAAGACAACGCTCGGCGCGGACGACGGCCTCGGCGTCGTCGCGGCTCAGGCGGCCGCCGATGACGCCAACGTCGCCCACGGCCCGCTCGAACTCCTCTTCACCGTCGAGGAAGAGAGCTCTCTGGCCGGCGCAACGAACGTCGACCCGAGCCTGCTGACCGGCCGCACGCTGCTCAATCTCGACTCGGAAGACGACGGGACGCTGTTCGTCGGCTGCGCCGGCGGCTGCACGATCGAACTCAGCTTCGACCTCTCGCCAAGCGCCAGCCCGCGCGATTGGACGCAGCTCGACATCACCGTCACCGGTCTGAAAGGCGGGCATTCCGGGCTCACGATCCACGAGAACCGCGGCAACGCGCTGAAGGTCCTCGCCGACTTGCTCGGCCGCGTTCTGGCTCAAGGCCCGATGCGGCTCGTTCGCATCGAGGGCGGGAACAAGCACAACGCGATTCCCCGCGAGGCCAACGCCTCCGTCGCGATGCCGGCCGGCTCGACCTCGGTCGTCAAGGAGTTGGCGGCCGCCGTCGTCCATGACACGCTTCAAGAGATCGGCCGCATCGATCCGGGCGTCCGCATCGAAGTCCGTCAGGCCGAAGACTGCGGCGTCAGCGCTTCCGAGGAAACGACCCGGCGTCTCGTGCGCATGCTTCAGGCGATCCCGCACGGCGCGCTGGTCATGAGCCGAGACATCCCGGGCTTGGTCGAGACTTCATCGAACCTTGCGGTGGTCTCGACGGCCGACGGCCGCGTCGAGATGGTCACGTCGAGCCGCTCGTCGGTGGCCCCGGCCTTGCGCAAGGTGCTCGACCAGATTCACGCGATTGCGGAGCTTGGCGGCGCGAGCCTCTCGGAGCGCGACGGCTATCCGGGCTGGCAGCCCAACATGGCCTCGCCGCTGGTGAGCCTGGGCCGCTCGCTCTGGAAGGAGTTGCACGGCGCCGACCCGCACGTGACGGCCGTCCACGCGGGCCTCGAGTGCGGGATCATCAGCGAGCGGCTCGGCGGCGGCTTGGACATGCTCTCCTTCGGCCCCCAGCTCGACGGCGTCCACGCGCCGGGCGAGAAGGCCAACTGGAAGACGGTCAAGCGTTTCTACGCCTTCCTCGGGGCCCTGCTCGATCGCCTGAGCGTCTAAACCCGTGGCGTCAACCGATCAGGGTTTCGTTTGACAAGCCGAAAGGTGGTGGTGTCCCTGAGCGGCTGCGCGAGGTCCTACCGGTGCGTCGCCGAAGTTTCCGCTCAAGAAGGTGTTGACGCACCACTTGCCGAACAGGCCTCTGACCGACTACACTAGTGGGCGACCTGTCGGCCATCGTAAGCCGGGCGGCGTCAAATCAACTCATTTTTTAGGGAAACGCGGAAATGGCCGAAGGCACCATTAAGAAGTTGACGGACAAGGGTTTTGGGTTTATCAGCACCGGCGGAGCAAAAGATCTGTTCTTCCACTCGTCGAGCCTCCAAGGCGTCAGCTTCGAGGAACTCCGAGAGGGGCAGAAGGTCTCCTACACCGAAGCGCAGGGCAAGAAAGGCCCGTGCGCTGAGAACGTGAAGCTCGTGTAGTTCGGCGAGAACGGACACGCCACGCCCGCGTCGGCGATAGCTCGACACGGGCCGTGGACTATGCAAAAAGACGTCAGCCCGCATCATATATGCGGGCTGACGTGTTTTCTTGTCGAGGGCCGGTCAGTTGCTCGATCGGCTCGGAGTCTTTCGCGAGCGTCGCGCTAAGATGCCGCGGCCAACACTGCATCCGCTTCCACGTACTCGTCGTGGTCTACGATGGCGACAACGGCTTCCTTATTGCCGCCCAGGCGTTCGTTCCGGCGGCCAGACGACTCGAATGGCATGGATCTAGAGCCGGCAGTTCTCTTGGAGCAGTTCCCCAACAGGCCCTCTTGCCATCGCCAGTATTCGGGCGAAAGAAACGGATAGGGATTGTCCCGGGTCGTCGCCCCGCGACGAGATGCAGTCTCCCCTTCCTTATATTCATCGCTGTCCGTAAGAAGCATGCCTGCCGCCGCTGGCTCTTTGCCTTCCTTAAGACTGTCGAAAATCCGCGAGGCTCTCATCGTGATAATCCCTTGTTGTTTCACAACCATCGATTCTACGCTCAGCAAGCCGCGTTCGCAACCATTACCAGGGCTAAAGATCGCTTTCTTCCGAGAACCAGCTCCTGTCACACTATCCTGGCAAACTGTAACGGCATGAGCAGACCGGACGCGCGCGGACGAACGACGAAACGGTTCCGCCATGGAAATGCCGGTTGAAAAGTGTGGCGAGGGACGGGTACGGTCGAGAACCGTGGCGATCCTGGCCTTGCTCGTGGAGAAGCAAGCACGGCTTGTGACGGAACGACGGTCATAGACCGTCCCTTCCGTGAGGTGGCCGATAGTGTACGCGGAGCGGGGGGGCTGCGGGGGCGGCCGAACCGTTGTCCAGGAAGAGGTTCGTCGCTGGAGAGCCCGAGCGGCCGAAGTCCCGCCTACTCCTCGGCGATCGTCTTGAGCACTTCGTCCGGGATGTTGAAGTTGGCCGAGACGTTCTGAACGTCGTCGTGGTCGTCGAGCCGCTCCATCAGATGCAGGACCTTTTGGGCGGTGTTCGGATCGTTGATGTCGACGGTGTTCTTCGCAATGCGGGTGACCTGGCTGGCCTCGGGCGTGATCCCGGCGTGGGTCAAGGTCCGCGAGACCTCGCGGAAGGCGGTCGGATCGCAGGTGACTTCGTACTTGTCGCCAAGATTCTGCACGTCTTCGGCGCCCGCTTCGAGGACCAGCTCCATCAGCTTGTCCTCCTCGATGGCCGTCGCGGGAATGAGGAAGAGCCCCTTGCTCTCGAACATCCAGGCGACCGAACCGGAGCCGCCGAGCTTCCCATCGGCCAGCTCGAAGATCTTGCGGATTTCGCCGGCCGTCCGATTGCGGTTGTCGGTCAGCACTTCGCAGAGAATGGCCACGCCGCCAGAGCCGTAGCCTTCATACATGATCTCTTCGAGAATGGCGCCGCCGCCTTCGCCCGTGCCGCGTTTGATGGCCCGCTGGATGTTGTCCTTGGGCATGCTGACGGCCTTGGCGTCGTCGATGGCGTAGCGGAGCCGCAGGTTCTGGTCGGGGTCGCCGCCGCCGTGCTTGGCGGCCACGATGATGGCCTTGGCCAGCTTGCTCCAGAGCTTGCCGCGCTTGGCGTCGACCAGCGCTTTTTTGTGTTTAATGCCCGCCCAGTGGGAATGACCTGACATAACGCACCTGTGTTGTCGCTAAGTGATGACTTCAAGTATACACGGGGAATGCCCAGGCATGAATGCCCCATGGCGAGAGAAGCCCGAAATCCGAAATCCTAAGCTCGAATTCGGATTTCGTTGGTCCTTCGCCCTTCGTGCTTCGTCATTTCCCCTTGATCTTTTCTTCGATGGAACTCGCCTTCTCGGTTTCCTTTTCCTTCCTCAACGCGCCGGCGGCCTTGCGCCATGCGGCAACGGCCTTGTCGTGCTGGTTCAGCTTCATGTACGTGTCGCCCAAGTGATCGAGAACGGCGCCGTCGGGCTTGTCGCCGGCGGCGGCCTTTTCCAGCTCGACGGCCGCCTGCGTGTACTTGCCCTGGCGGAAAAGCAGCCAGCCGAGGCTGTCGCGATAGGCCGCCGTCTCCGGCTCGGCGGCCACGGCCCGGCGGATCATCCGCTCGGCGCGCCCCAGATGCTTGTTCTGATCGGCCCAGAGATAGCCGAGATCGTTCATCGCGCCGGTGTCGTCGGGGAACTCGTCGAGCACCTGTTCGAGCCACTCCTCCGCCTGCGCGACGTCGCCCTTCATGACGGCCAAATTCGAGAGCGACAGCCGGGCCTCGCGCAGCGCGTCACGTGTCTCGGGCGAGGCGTGGTCGGCATCGAACCGCTCGATCAACTTCCGATACTCTTGCTCGGCCTCGCCATATCGCTTGCCGAGATAGAGCACCCAGGCGGATCGGGCGGCGAACCGGGCGACATCCTTCCGCTTTTCAGCGGCCAAGCGAGCCGCCGCCAGCGCCGCGTCGGTCTTTCCATCAAGGGCCAAAGCGCCGGCCAGGTAGAAGTGGAACATCGGATTGTCGGCCGGCAGGACCTTGTCATCGATCGCCCGCTGAAACACTTTGGCCGCTTGGGCGGCGCGATCGCTGGTCAGGAGGCCGACGCCCCAGACCATCAGGGCCTCGTCGGCCCGCTTTGGCTTGGTCGCCATCGCCGTTTCGAAGAACTCGCCGGCCCTGTCGTATTGCTTCGCTTCGAGGGCCACGAGCGCCGCCGCCACGCGAGCGCCGTAGCCGAGTTTGTCGGGCGACGCCTTGAGCCTGGCGCCGGCCGCCGCGATGATTTGGCGTGCAATCTGCGGCTCGGCGGCAAGCGATTGCAGTTGGCCGTCGAGAGTGTCCAACAGGCCGATCTTCTCGACGGACTCGCCAAGCACGTCCAGCAACGCATCGAACCGGTTCGCCCGGCGATGGATGTCGGCCAGCTCGCGATAGCCGGTCAACGTCGGCGCCACTTTGAGCAACTCGCGGTAGAGCGATTCGGCTTTGTCGGATTGATGGGCGGTGCGATACTGCTGGGCGAGGAAGTAGCCGAGCGGCAACTCCTTGGGGCTGGCCGCCCGAAGCCTCTCGAGCCGGCCGATCAGCTCGTCTTGTTTTCCCAGTTTGCGAAGCGCTTCGGCGAGTGTTTCATAGGGCGCCGTACCATGGTCGGTCAGGTGCGCGGCGAACGCGGCGTCCAATGCCTCAATCGCGTCGGCCGGTTTGTCGCTTTTCAACGCCACCCGGGCGAGATTGAACTGCCGCATGGCCTTGTCGGGCGCCGCCTTCTCCGATCGGTCGAAGCAGATGCGGGCTTCCGGCAGGCGATCGGCCGCGAGGAAACAGTCGCCCATCATCTGGTAGGTCTGCGCCGGCTCGCCCAATAGGGTCTTCTTGGTCGCGTCGTCGAGATGCGACGCCTCGGGGTGATCGAGCGATTGCAGGGCCTCGTGGAAACAATCGGCAGCCGGCTTTGGCTTGTCGTGCATGAAGTAGAGCTGACCGACAGCCATCTGGAGCACGATTCCGATGTCGGCCTTCGATCGCCGGCCGGACGTCGCCTCTTCATACAGCTTCAACGCATCGTCGAATTCGCCTTTGCTCGCAAGGTAGCCGACGAGTCGCCCCAGCACGTCGGCGTTGATGCCGTGGAGCTTCGCCGTCGCCTGGGCGTAGCGAGCCGCCTCGGCATAACGCTCGAGGCGGATTGCCGTAAGGATGGCCGCTTCGGCAGCCGCCGCGGACCCTGGATCGCGCCGCATGGCGCGTTGGTAGTTGCGCAGGGCCTGGGCGTACTCCTCCCGATCCTCGTGCCTTCTGGCCGTGGCGAACAGCGTCAGCGCTTCTACCCGATCCCGATCGGCCTCGGTCGGCAAACGCTGCGGCTTGATCGGCTCGGCCACGTCGTCAAGGACCAGCGGGGCGGGCGACGCGAGACCGGCGGAGGAAGACGCGGGAGGCGCGGCGGCCGCGCTAAGGACCGTCAGCATTGAGAACAGCAATGCACTCGCTAAGAAGCCGGTTCTCATGCTTGCGTCGGATCCCTCTATCCCGGTCAGCGCGGTTTGCGTTTGGCAAGGCCGTCGGCGGGGGATCGCTTCTTCGACGCCGCGGGAGCGGTGCGGGCGACAGGCTTTTGGCTGGCCGATTTCGACGAAGACTCTGCGGCGGCGGGCTTCTTCTTAGGCGGTTCAGCGACCGCTTTGGCCGGCGCGTCGCCCGACCGCGATTTGGCCGCGGCCGGCTGCTTCTTTGCGTGGCCCTTTTCGGCCGACGGCTCGGACTTTTTCGGACTGCGTTCGACACGCCGCTTGGGGAGCCGCTCGGCGCACCCGGGCTCGATCGACAGCAGAATCTCTCGCAGCGCCGGCGAATAAGGATTCGCGGAGAACTGGGCGCC
>JBDKUC010000365.1:0-11483 GCA_039679885.1 Thermoguttaceae bacterium
GTCGCCCCGATCTCTCGCCTGAAGATAGCCTTCCGGCAAAAGGCTCGCGGCGCCGATCTGGAGTGTCTCCAACATTGTGGTCGGCGGCAAATCAACGTGGATGGGTCTTCGTATCTGAATGATTGCACGGCGGCCGCCGGCAGCGTCCACGTCGACATATAGGACAAGCGAGTTGACGTCGTACGAGACCACGGAGAGGCAAGAATCGGCTGCGCTCGCAAGCAGTACTTCAATCGGCCCCTGATCGATGCGATCATTCATGATGGGGTTGCTAGCTACGCTCCGCGCCAGCATTCCAATTCTGATTCCTGAATCGACGTGTTCGGCTCGACACCCAAACCGTTGACGCACCATGCTACGGATCAACGTGCATGCAGCCCCAACCATCTCCGTTACCACCGACAGACGCGGCACGTTCTGTGAGAGTTTGTTCGAGCTTGGTGATCCGTCGGTGCGTCGGCACCATATGCCGTTTCACGATCGCTTGCCAACATTTCCGTTCTCGGTAGACTGAGATGCACACTTCTAGGTCGCGCTCGTCGACCATGGCCGCGAATTCAATCGCCTTGTTCCGGTCCGGAAAGGCGAAGCAGAACTCAATAATCCGTGGTTTGGACAGGTCGTCGCCGTCCTCGAACATCAACCGCAGAACTTCCCCGTTCTCGTCGTTGGGGAAAACAGGGGCAACCGGCTTCGAACGACGTCCCATCGCTTCACCTCCTGCGGTCTGAAATGAATTACGGCAGCAAAGCCACTAAGTTCGGTTTCTGCCGAGACGCCTTCCCCCCGTGGGCCGAGGCAACTGATCAGCGCCCGGCACATTCAACGTCGCGCGCCTGTTGGCATGCTGAGAAGGTGAGCTTAGGCGGTTTTCGACTACACCGCAAGTGGGGGCCATTCCGCGGCGGGGAATGTGCGCCCGACGAGATGCGTCGAGACCATTTGCAAGAAATCCTCGGGCCGCGTTCTGCGACCCGGGGGTTTTAAGTGGTGCGAAGCGAACCGTCTTCGTGTGTATTGCGGAGACAAACGAAGGTTGCGACTGTCAGAGTGGACTGAAATGTCACGCTTCGAGTCGGTTTGCCACGGCTGTGAACCGGGCGCAAGCCGTATTATCCCACCCCCCCTTTTATCTTCGCGGTGACGGCTCATCGCAACCTAGACTTGGTTTGGAACGTCCAACAATGCTGCTGTTGTCGCATTGCAGTACATTGCGGCGACACGAAACCGGCAGCGGTTGGCGGAGTCGCTACTATTCCTCTTGAAGAAGGGCAATTTCCATGAGGATCGTCTTCCGGACAGGCTTGGCGTTGTCGTTGGCTGCTTTGGTTCTGCTTGCTCCCTCACAGCTTCGCGCGTCACCCGATGTGCCAAGCAAAGACGCGTCGCAATCGAAAGAAGCCGTCAATCTCGACGGACAGCTTCCGGTGAACAAACGCAACCCGATTCAAGTCAGCATGGAAACGGTGACTCTGGCGGGCGACAAAGAGAACGTGCGTCGCACTCTGGTTCCGACATTCGTCGCCGGCGATAAGGTATTGAAGGAAGTGATCGCCCATCCCGAAAACGCAAATGCCTTCGAGTTGGCCACTGCGGCTTCCGGGTCCCTGCGGGCCGGCGACTTGGAGGAAGCCGGTCTCTTGATCTTTGCCGCGCGGCTTCGTGGGTTTCAGGACCTCGAAAACTACCCGCCGACGAACAACAATCCATCGGTCCGCACGGAATCGCTGTTGGGAATGGTGATCGACTTCGTGAAAACCGACGTGGTTCTTGAGAAGCTCCAATTTGAGCCGAAAGTGCTTGCCGGCGTCGTCAAGCGACTAGAATCGCTTCAGTTGAAAGAGCCCGCCGGTTACACGCCCGGCTGGGCCTATACAAAGCACACGGGGAAGCCCGATCTGTTTGCGAAGAACAGGGCGGGGATGCTGGACGAGTTGAGACCAGTGTCCGCTTTGTTGTCTTCGCCCGACTATTTCGCCGCATTCAAGTGCTACAGCGAGTTCAACAACCTCCCGTCGGAGGCGCAGAAGCAGCCTGCCAGCGTGAAAAGTCGCGACCAAGCCGTCAAGACGATGAAGCGGATCGAAAAGGAAAAGAACCTCCGGGGCGTGATGCACCAAGTCGACCACGCGGAAGTGAACTGACCTTGTCGGCCAGACTGACCGTTTTCTCGCCAACTTCAGACACGGCGAGACGGATTCTCCCGGACGTCACATCGACACAACAACAGAGGGTTGCCTCCGGCATTCGGATGCAACCCTCTTCGACAAAGTGGAGCGAAGCGAACGCTCCTCAAATATCTCCCGGGTGGGAGAGACAAAGCAGGGTTGCGAGTGTCATCGTTCGACTCGGTGAGCGGAGCTAAACCGACACAATGTCAACGGGAGTCGGAAACTCGCTGCGGCCCCATTTCGTTTGAATTCCTTCGCCACCAGATAGCACAGTGACCCTATAATTCCGATTCCAAGCAGCACAATGGTCGAGGGTTCGGGGATGGGTGTGAGCAGGAAGGCATGCGTTGAGCTGCCCAAGCGACCGTATCCTGCAACCTGACCGGAGTCGTTAATTCCCATCGCGCGCTGCAACTGCCAGCCTGAACCAGCCCCGATCACACTGTTCAGGTCTGTGATGTATCCGTCACTCCAAAGACAGGCGCATTCATCACCACTCAACGTATGCGACCATCCTACCACTTGCCCCTTCGAGTTGATGTCCGTCGCGTCACTCACCGTGTAGCCGGGCACGGTGCCCAAGTTCGTCATGGTCCCGCCGCTCCAGAGACACGCACGGCCATTGCCCCAAGCCGTCGAAGAGCCCACGATTTGCCCCGCGTCGTTGATCGCGGTAGCGTCACTTGTCTTGTTACCGGGGGCCAGATCGGTCATGGTCCCATCGCTCCACAGGAACGCATGTGATTTTGAAGATCCCACGATTTGCCCGCTAGAGTTAATGTCCTTGGCAAAACTGTGGGTGTTGCTACCCAGAGCGCCCAGGTCGGTCATGACCCCATCACTCCACAAAAAGGGATGTTCGTAACCGTCCGGGCCCGTAGAATAGCCGACAACTTGGCCACTGTTATTGACGGCCCGCCCATGACTCGACTGGCCGCCCGGAAGCGTGCCCAGGTCGGTCATGACGCCGTCAGTCCAAAGAAACGCATGGGCAGACTGGAATGTGCCGGCAATGCCCACGACTTGCCCGTAGTCATTGACGCCGTGGGCGTTGCTTGCTGGGCCACCGAGCGTGCCCAGATTCGTCATCGTTCCGGCAGTCCAACAATACGCGCGAGAATAACCGCCTTGGAGCATCGAGCAGCCCACGACTTGCCCTACATTGTTGATATTGTGAGCATCGCTCCATGCGCCGCCGGGCACTGTGCCCAGGTCGGTGATCGTGTATACCATGGCAGCCGAAGCATGTCCTGCAACACAAAAGCCAAGACAAGAAGAAACGGCGAAACTGACAAGGAAACGACGAAACATGGCGGCAATTCCTATGGAAGATAGACACACGTGGTAATCGAACGTCGGAGGAAAAGACCCGCTGGATAGCGGGCCGCTCTCACTCCGTTTGTAGCATGTTGTGGGCCATTTTCAACCCCCCGTGTGACCCAGGCTTTGCAAGGGTTCCCGTTCAAGCGAATCGTGGGGCTAGAGCGTCTTCCGGGAGGTTCGTGCCGGTGGCTCGACGCTGCGAAACCGCAAGCGGCTTGTGTCGTGGCGGCAACACTTATTAGACGGCGTACTAGGGCCTTCTCCAGCAGCCCCAAAAAAGAAACCCCCGCGGCCGCTGCTTGCGACCCGGGGGGTATGTGAAAGTGGTGCGGACCGAACGCTCCTCAAATATCTCGTGCCGGGTGGGAGAGACAAAGCAGGGTTGCGAGCGACCTAGCAAGCCGAAATGTCATGGTTGGGCTCAACGAGCATTTGCCGATACACAACGACATTCCGCCCTGGAATCACCTCAACAATACTGAATCCTACCTGCCATCGCCTACGTCGCCAAGCAAGGGCGAAGCCCGTGGCACACTTGCGCCGTTCGCCAAGCAAGGGCGAAGCCCGTGGCACACTTGCGCCGTCCTCTGCCTTTCCAACCTTGAGACAAATCGGATTTGTGTAGATACCATTAGGCAGAGCCCGTGGCACCCGTGTGCGACACGTCATGTTTCCGCCGCCGGAAGTAGCTGAGCAAACCTATTGCGCCGACACCCAGCAAGACAAGAGTGGAAGGTTCCGGGACTAGATAAATTGCCAATCCAGTTGAATATACTCCCGTTGCAAACACGGACATGGTTCCACTAGAAGTGAAGTTGTCTATACCACCAGGTGTACCGGACATACAATTGCCCATGAAGAGATTCCCATCCCCATCGAATGCCAAGTGACCAGGCGCAGACAATCCACTGGCGAAAGTAGATCGAGTCCCACTAGCGGTAAATTTGTAGATGCTGCCCAAATCGAACTGGGTTGCGAAAAGATCGCCGTCACGGTCAAATGCCAAACCGTTTACACCGGCTAGTCCGCTGATTAGTCCGCTCGCAAACGTAGATCGAACTCCGTCAGGAGTGAATTTGTATATGTGACCAGAGCGACAATCCGCTTCGAAAAGATTCCCTTGGCTATCGCACGCCAAACCTACCGGAGCATTCAACCCGCTGGCAAATGTAGATATTGTTCCGTTGGGCGTAATCTTCTGAATGGTGTTGCTAGTCTGATTTGCCACGAAAAGATTGCCTGTGCAGTCGAAGGCTAGACCTCCCAGACCACGCGACATTTCTGCAAATGTGGATCTTGTTCCGTTTGGTGCAAATTTGTAGATATTTCCAGACCACGAATCAGCTTCGTAAAGATTGCCGTTACGGTCAAATGCCAAACCACTAGGATAATCCAATCCGCTTGCGAACGTCGATCTAATTCCACTAGGACTGTATCTGTATATGCAGTTCTCATGGTAATCAGCCACGTAGAGATCTGCCGCAAGAACTACGTGGCTATGCAACAGAAGGACGAGAAGCAGAGAAGGGGCAACAATTTGGATCGTCAAGTGGCGGTAAGACACGACCGCACCTCCCTGGGAAGATGATCTTAAACTGCGATTGATCGCCGAGGGACTCACTCTTTGGTAACAGGCTGCTCGCTTCGGGCACATGCCTCTTCCTGCCGCCGCTAAGACTGATTTTAACGTAGCAGGGCTGTGAATGTTTTCAACCCCCCCATGTGACGCAGAATTCAGTGGAGTTCCACGACAGAGCGAATAGCTTGGACGAGGCCCTGTTTCCAACAACCAAAAAGAAACCCCCGCGGCCGCTGCTTGCGACCCGGGGGGTATGTGAAAGTGGCGGGGACAGGATTCGAACCTGTGACCTCGAGGTTATGAGCCTCGCGAGCTACCGGGCTGCTCCACCCCGCGTCATTGTTTGGTGGCCGGCAACGCTGGCGTTGCCGACGACTCAGTAATTGTATCAGGCCGCCCGCCGGTGTCTAGCGGGCAGGCGATAGAATATAGATTGTCGGCAAAATATGGGCCTCGGTTCGGTGGTTTTCTCGAGAAACCGGCGGATGGACGAAAAAAGAGCTGCGAACCACTCTGCGGGGCGGGATTCGCTAGGGCCCGGCCGCCCACGCTCGCCTTCCGCCGTTCCTGAATGCAGGAAGGCGCAACTGCATCGAGCCGCCAAGCAATCTGACAGAATGGCGGGCCTCGCTGCGTTCGACCACGCGACGGCCGCTGTCCGCCTTCGCAGGCTTGGGCTGGACAGGCCGGCTATTCGACGGGCTTGCTGACGAGCACGACGTCCTGCTCCTGCTCTTCGTTCAACTGGAAACCGCGGTCGCGGAAGGTGGCCAACATGCGGCTGTTCTCCTTCGAGACCTCGGCGACGATCTTCTTGACGCCCCAGGTCTTGGCCACTTCGCAGCAGTAGTCGGTCAAAAGGCCGCCGAGGCCGTGGCCATGCCAGCGGTCCACGACAATGACGGCATACTCGGCCGTCGTGTGGTCGGCGTCGGCCACCAAACGGCCCACGCCGATCAGCTTCCGTTGCCCCTCCTCCTCGACTTCGGCCACGATGCCTAGCTCGCGGTCATAGTCGATGAAGCAGTAGCGAGTGGCCATCTCGTGCGTCGTCTGCTTGAACAGGTAGCTGAAGCGGGACCAGAGCGTCTGGGTCGAGCAGCTTCCGAGCAAGTCGTGCCACATCGGCTCGTCTTCCGGCTTGATTGGCCGCAGAGTCACAGGCGTCCCATCCTTGAGCTTCCGCTGGGTGACGTATTCCTCGGGGTAGGGACGAACGGCCAGATGGGCGTAGGGCCGGACGGTGTGGACCACCATGCTGCGGTCGATCACCACGCGCGCGTCCAAGGCCACGACGTCCTCCGGCGTCACCAGCAGCGGATTGATGTCCAACTCCTTAATCTCGGGATAGTCGGCCACGAGATACGAGAACCGCATGATGGTCTCGATCAGCCGGTCGATGTTCGCGCCGGGTTTTCCGCGATAGCCTTTCAGCAACGGCCAGGACTTGAGCGATTCCAACATGCGGCGGGCGAGGGCCTCGTTCAACGGCGGGAGCCCCAGGGCGCGATCGCGGAACACCTCGGCCGCGACGCCGCCCATGCCGATCATGATGACCGAGCCGAAGATGGGGTCCTTCTTCGTGCCCATGATGAGCTCGAAGCTGTTCGGATAGGTGACCATCTTCTGGACGGTAACGCCAACGATGTTGGCGTCGGGACGCCGCTCTTTCGCGCGGCTGGTGATCTCGTCGAACGCCGCTCGCACCTTCTCGTCGGTGGTCAGGTTGAGCATGACGCCGCCGACGTCGGTCTTGTGGGTGATCTGCGGCGAATGGATCTTCAGCACGACGGGGTAGCCGAGCCGGCGTGCGACCTCGGCGGCCTCGTCGGCGCTTCGCGCGGCCATCGGCTTGGTGACCGGAATCTCGTAAGCTTCGAGAAAGGCCTTCGAGACGTTTTCAGAAAGGATTTCGTCGCCTTCGGTGAGGATCGTATCGAACACTCCGCGAAGCCGCTGCCGATCGAGGCTGAACTCGAGCGGAACGTCCTTGGGCGTCTCGTGCAGAATTTCGAGGTTTCGGGCGTAAGAGACCAGGTGCATGAACGCCCGGACCGCTTTTTCCGGCGTGTTGTAGGTCGGGATGTTGGCCTTGTTGAGGATTTGGATGCCCTCGGCGACGACGCGGCCGCCCATCCAGGCCGCGAGGACCGGCTTGTGGGCGTGATTGGCCGCCGCGCCGACCGCTTCGGCCGTCGCCGTGGGGTCGGTCATCGCCTGCGGAGTCAGGATGACGAGCACCGCATCCGTGTTTTTGTCCTTCAGGGCGATCTCCATCGCCTTGGCGAAACGATCGGCCGGCGCATCGCCCAGCACGTCAATCGGGTTGCCGTGCGACCAGCAGGGCGGGAGAAACTCGCTGAGCTGGGCAATCGTCTCGTCGCCGATCTTGGCCAGTTCGCCGTCGCGGGCGATTAGAGCGTCGGTCGTCATGACGCCTGGCCCGCCGGCGTTGGTGATGATCGTAAGCCGCGCGCCCTTGGGCGGCTGCTGCCGGGCCAATAGCTCGGCGCAGTCGAACATCTCCTCGATCTGGAAGATGCGTTCGATGCCCGCTCGTTGAAAGGCCGCCTCGTAGACGGCGTCGACGCCGGCCATCGCACCGGTGTGCGAAGCGGCCGCCTGGGCCGATTCGGCGAATCGTCCGGCCTTGTAGGCCACGATCGGTTTCGTGCGGGCGAACGCTCGGGCCGCCGACATGAACTCGCGGGCTTCGCTGATCGACTCGATGTAGAGGATGACCGAACGCGTCTCGGTGGCCGAGCCGAAGTAGTCAATCAAATCGCCCATGCTCACGTCGAGCATGTTGCCGACGGAAACGAAATAGGAGAAGCCGATTCCCTCGTCAAGGGCCCAGTCGAGCACGGAGGCGCAAAGGGCGCCGGACTGAGAGATGAAGCCGATGTGCCCCTTGGCCGCCGACGCGGCCGCAAAGCTGGCGTTCAGGTTGATGCCCGGGACGATGAGCCCCAGGCAGTTGGGCCCAAGAATCCGCATGCCGTCGAACTTGCGTTGTTCATCGCGAACGAGCTGTTCGAGCTTTCGCCCTTCGACGCCGATTTCGCGGAACCCGGCGGAGATAATCACGACGCCCCGCGTCCCGACTTCGCCGCATTGCCGAACCAGCCCCGGGACGGACGCGGCCGGCGTGCAAATCACGGCCAAGTCCGGTGGATGCGGCAGGCTGGGAACATCCTTGTACGCCTGGATGCCTTGGACCGACTCGCGCTTCGGGTTGACCGGGTAGACGACTCCCCGGAATCCGGAGCCGACCAAGTTCCGCAGCACGGTGTACCCGACACTGGAAGGAGCATCGCTGGCCCCAATGACGGCGACGCGACGCGGCTCGAAAATCTTGTCCAGGTTGCGGATGCTCATCTCGGCTCCTCAGCGTGCGTTAGGGGGGAATGCCGTAAGATGGACTGCTGGCGACCTATTATATGGTAAGATCGGCAATATAGTGCACTGGCAACAGGATTAACAGAGGGGCGGTTTGCGGAGGCCGTCGCTCGTTACCGGTTGGCGGAGTGTGCCAATTATACTGGCTTAGCGTAGGCGGCAACCATTCGTCGGATCGGCGGTTGAGCCGCCCTCGGCCTGGCAACGGGGCGGCTTACTCTCGCTACTGGCTCATCCTGTCTGGGGGACCTTGACCCGGAGATTTTTCCTGGCATAGTGAGGAGTTGGCCAGTCTGCGGTGAATTGTCCCTGGAGGACGGAGCGGCCGACGCACGTGGCCGCGGCGCGGAGAGGCCTCAGGAGGCCCCGCGAACCGCGGCATTAGGCGGCCATGAAACGAGAACGCCCCCTCCAGAGAGGCGTTTTGCGGGCTGGATGCGCCGCTCGGCAACGGAAACAGAGACGCGAATGGACAGGAACAGGCCGAGCGAGGACATTTCCGCCGTTGCGCGCGAGGTCCTCGGTTATCTGAACTTTTCGTCCGGCAAGCCCGAGCCGCGGTTCCTCGAGAACCTCAGCAAGTTGTACGGGGCGATCCCAACGCGGCAGCCCGGCGGCTCCGAGACGCCCAGTGAGCCGGCGACGCCGCTCGAACGGCCGGTCTGGCTGGCCGTTGGCGACTTGCTCAAGGCCGAACTCGGGGCCGTTCGCGGCGCCGGCGACGCCTTTCGCGAGGTCGGGCAGGTCGAGGCCGTGCTCCAGCTCGTCTTCGACGCGGCTCTGCCCGCCTATCGCAAGTTCCACCGCGATCTTCTCTTCCACCAGAACGACGAATCGCTGTTTCAGCCGTTTTTCGTGGGCCGAATGTGCGAGGCCGTTCTTCGACAGGGTGGGCCGTGGGACGAGACGGATCGGATCGTGTCGACGGCTTTGCGGCAGTTGAACGATTATCTCGGCCATCGGCCCATCGCCGTCCTGCGGTCGGAGCAGAAGATTCAGCCATACGAACATGAATGGGTCCGCCCGATCCCGCTCTGGATCCGCGGGGCAGGCGTCGCCGTCGGACCCTACCGCGAGTTGGTCGAGACCGCGCTGGCAATCCTCGACGCCACCGATCCGGCAATCCTCCTGGACGCGATGTTCTCGATGGATCAACTCGATGAACTGGCGATGGATCCGCGGGCGTACGACTTTGACCATCCGGTCAACAAGCGGCCCAACTACCTGTTCGGCCAGTGGGACATGAACCACCTCGACAACGCGGGGCGGTGCCGGCGGTTCGTCCTCCAGCAGGTGACGCTCGACGCGATGCTCGAACGGCTCAACCATCGCCAAGGGCTGCCGCGGCGAGAAATCCTGTTCGAGGAGGCGGCCGTCCTGGCCGGAACGATGCTGATGGGCTCGGGCGTGGGCGGCAACCGCCCGGATGCTCACGACTCGACCGTCACGCTAGGCACCTTGCTCCCGAAGATTGCCGCCTATCGCGATTCCTTTTACGAGCAACTGTTGCGGAAACTGAGCGGTTCGCACGCCGAGCGATTGCGGGCCGAGGCCGTCGCGCTGCGGCAGCCGTTGGGGGCCGCGCGGCAGCACTTCAACCATTGCCTTGCGGCGCGGCGCGCCCGGCAGTTGCAGCACGTCCACCTGGCGGAGCTGTTCGCGGCCCTGGGCTGCCAGGAACAGGCCGCGCATCACGCCGAGATCGTTCCAACGGCGTCCGCCCGGATGCACTGCCAGATGCGGTGCTGCATGTCGACCGCGCATTTGGCCCTCGAACATGGCAAGCTCGACGAAGCGGCCGCCGAGTTGCCGCCGGTCGAGGACCTTTTGCACCGCGCGATCGAGTGCGGCGCAATGGTCGATCCGTGGAACATCTTGGGTTTTGGCGGCCAATACAGCCTCTTTCCGGCCATCGAGAACAGTGTTCAGGACCATCGGGTTGACGACCTGCTCGACCTGATGAGCGACATCTTCATGCTTTATGTCGAGGTCTGCAAAGGCGCCGCGGCGGCCGGTCAGACGTCGCTCGAACAGACGCTATTGCGGAACCTGGCCGGCCTGGCCCGATGGTGGGACCAGTTCGCCAGCGTTGAGATCGGCTCGATCGACGGCGTTTCGGGTCAGGACGCGGTCGAGTCGGCCAAGAGCGTAGGCGCGGCCCTGCGTGCGTGGCATCAGGGCGGGGCGGCTGCTGGCGATGTGGCGTTTTGGCGTGGCCATGTCGAGCATTTTCGCGGCCCGAAGGCCTATGCCCTGGTGGTCGAAACGCTGTTGGACCACGGCGATTTCGTGGCCGCGATGTCGTTGCTGGTGCAGTGGCTTAGCCAGGGCGAGGATATCCCGCTCGTCGAGGAGGACTTCTCGTTCCATGACTTGGCAGTCTCCTGGATGGAAGACCTCTGGCGTGAAGACGCTCGCCGCGGGGAGACTACGCCACCGCCCGCCGTCCCGATTTCGCAGCGATGGTCCCTGGCTCGGAAGTTTCTCGACTTTCTCGAAGCTAACGCGGAGGAGTACTGGCGCGTGCCGGAGTTCGAAACGGCCGCCGAATTTCTGGGCGAGGATGCCGGCCGCGACGAGCAGTTCGAGGATGAGGAAGGCGAGGACGAAGAGGGAGAAGACGAGGACGAAGACAATCTGTTCGGCGCCGCGTATGAGCACGTAACCTACCGCGATACGACTGACGACGGCATCGAAGGGGACATGTTCGAGACGGGTCCCGCCGCGACGGAGATGGAATTGGTCGGCGAGGCAGAGCGGATCTTCAGCCGGCTGAGTTTTCTCAGCACGGTGGCGCAGTTATGGAAGCTGGCCGCGACAGCCTCCGCCAGCGCGCCGCCTCTGCCCTTGGCGAAGGAGGCTTCGGCGAGCGCGGCAGACGAGGCAGCCGGCGTCCCGATTCTTCCCGAGGATCGCGACCAGGTGCTTTCGGGATGGCTCGATCAGGCGGTCCAAAATCAGCGCGACCTGCTGGAATTGATGGATGCCGTCCATCGACACCGCATTCCATC
>JBDKUC010000039.1:0-1526 GCA_039679885.1 Thermoguttaceae bacterium
CTGGTGCTACGGCATCCTGACGGCGGACGAGCGCACGACGCTCCGCCGCCACCTGATGCGGCTGGCCGAGGAGATGGAATGCGGCTGGCCGCCGTTCAAGCAGAGCATCATTAACGGCCACGGCAACGAGGCGCAGATCAACCGCGACCTGCTTGCCATGTCGATCGCGATCTACGACGAAGATCCCCTGCCCTACCAGTACTGCGCCTATGCGGTGCTCGAACAGCTCGTGCCCATGCGCCGCTTCGAGTACCAATCGCCGCGTCACAACCAGGGCATCAGCTATGCGGCATACCGGTTCGGTTGGGAGATGCACGCGGCGTGGCTCTTCCGCCGCATGTGCGGGCGCGAGGTGTTCGACGCGAACATCAAGACCGTGCCGAAGTACTGGCTCTACATGCGTCTGCCCAGCGGCGAAATGCTGCGCGACGGCGACGGCGTGCCCAGCGGCAAGTACTGGAGCTACGCGCGTACCGCCCTTCTGTGCTACGCCTACAATCGCGATCCGGTGCTCAAGGGCGAGTTCCTGCGCCAAGGTGGCGCACGTGGCGGCGACTCGATCCTTTTCCTGCTCCTCAACGATCCCGCGATCAAGGCCGAGTCGAGCCTCGATTCGCTGCCTCAAACACTCGATTTCGGCCCCGTGCTCGGCGGCATGGTCGCCCGGACCGGCTGGCACATGGGGCTCGACTCGCCCGATGTGGTGGCCGAGGTCAAAGGCGGCGGTTACCATTTCGGCAACCACCAGCATGCCGACGCCGGTTCGCTGCAGATCTACTACCGCGGCTTGCAGGTCGCCAAGCTTGGCCAGTACAAGTTCTACGGCACGCCGTACGACATGAACTTCGCCAAGCGTTCCGTCGCCCAGAGCATGATGCTGGTGCTCGACCCGCAGGAGAAAATCTACCGAGGACTGGCCAACGACGGCGGTTCGCGGTTCATTCAGACCTACCCCCGCACGCCGCAGCAGGCAACGACCGATCCGACGTTCAACTACGGCAAGGTCGTCTCGTGCGGATTCGGTCCATCGTCCCAAACGCCGCTCTTTAGCTACTTCTGCGCCGATCTCCAAGGGGCCTATTCGGCGAAGGTTGCCGCCTACACGCGACGCTTCTGTTTCCTCAACCTGAACCGGCCCGGCAATCCGGCGGCGATGATCGTGTTGGACGACATGACGACGGCGTGCCCGGAGTACAAGAAGATCTGGCAGCTCAACACCCTAAACCCGCCGCAAAAAAACACCGACGGCGTCACGCTTTGGAATGCCGCAGGCGGCGTGAAGGGCTTTTTGGACGTGCGCATGCTCTGGCCCGCCCGCGACGCCCGCACGATCGAAATCCTCAGCGGCGAGGCGGCCAACAGCGTGTTCGGCCGGGCGTTCACGCCGCCGGTGCCGACTGCGCCGGAGGCCAATGGCCACCGGATCCTGGTCTCGCCCAAGCAGTCGCAGACGCACGACCGCTTCCTGGCCGTCCTGCAAGCCTGCGACGCCGAGCCGCTGCCCGTCCAACATGGCCAGTCTGATC
>JBDKUC010000162.1:0-2399 GCA_039679885.1 Thermoguttaceae bacterium
ATGCTCCCGCCGAAGCGCCGGGCGACTGGATCGGCGCCTGCGGTTGGGATGGCCGCATGTGCTGCGTTTCGATGGGCAATCCGCACGTGGTCCTGTACTGCAAAGACGTGGCTGCGGCGCCGCTCGAGGCCGTTGGTCCGCACTTCGAGCGTCTGCCGATCTTTCCGAAGCGGATCAACGTCCATTTCGTCGAGGTCCAATCGCCAAGCGAAGTCACCATGCGAACCTGGGAGCGCGGCGCGGGCATTACGCTGGCTTGCGGCACCGGCGCCTGCGCCGTCTGCGTGGCCGGCGTCCTAAGCGGTCGCACCGAGCGGCAACTGCTCGCCCATCTGCCCGGCGGCGATTTGGAACCCCACTGGGCCGAAGACAACCACGTTTACCTCACCGGCCCCGCCGTCGAGGTCTTTAGCGGAGACTGGAACCCGAAGCAATAGCCGCCTTGAACCTGTAGGGTGCGTGCTTGCACGCACGAGGATTACCAAGCGAACTGTAGGGTGCGTGCTTGCACGCACGCGCATTATCAAGCGAACGGCGTGGTTGCAAGCAACCACCCTACAACCCGCCACGCCCTTCGTGCCTCATGGCGTGCCACCCAAGTCGTAACTCCCACTATCTCCCATGAAGCTCGACAGTCCCATCCTGAACCAGTTCGGCGGCCTATTGGCCTCGGCCGCCGTCCGTTGGTGGATGGGCACGCTCGATTACAAGGTCGCCTACTACGATCGGACAATCGACCCCGTGTACCCCGAGTACCGCGGCCAGAAGATCTATGTCTTTTGGCACGAGTACATCCTGTTTCCGCTTTACCTTCGTGGGCACTGCAACTTCGCCATGCTCCTGAGCCGGCACCGAGACGCGGAGGTCCTCTCGCATGCGGCCCATCACTTCGGCTTCGAGTTCGTCCGCGGCTCGACCAACCGAGGCGGCGTCGCGGCATTGCGCGAGATGCTCGCCCGAAGCCAGCGGATGAACCTGACGATCACGCCGGATGGGCCACGCGGACCTCGGCGGCAGCTCGCGCCCGGCTGCGTCTACCTGGCCTCGAAGCTTGGCCTCCCGCTGGTCGCGATGGGCTACGGCTACGATCGGCCCTGGCGCATTCGCAACGCCTGGGACCAGTTCGCCATTCCGCGTCCCTTCTCTCGCGCCCGGGCGATCCCGAGCGGCGAAATCCACGTCCCGCCGAACCTCGATCGCGACGGCCTCGAACACTATCGACTCCGGGTCGAGCAGCTTCTGAACCGCCTCACGACCGAGGCCGAGTCCTGGGCCGCCTCCGGCCGGCGGAAGCGAATCCAGCACAGACTCCGACGCCAGCCGGGCGCGAGACCAGCCGACAGGCCGGCAGCCTCTCGCATCGGATGAAAAAGCTGTTCGTAGTTCCGGCTTTAGCCGGTATTCGTCGTGAAATCGCCGCCTAAAGGCGGAACTACGAACGATTGGCGACTTCGCCATGTTAGTCCCCGCCTACTTCTCAGCCTCAGAATAAGCGGTTAAGCTTGTCGGTTCGAGACCAACCTGATGCCCGACTATCCGCTCTTCGCCGCCGCCCCGTTTTCGCACCGCCCGTTGTCCGTCTCGGAACTGACGTTCCAGGTCAAGGAACTCATCGAGGCGGCGTTTCCCGAGGTCTGGGTGGCCGGCGAAGTCTCGAACTTCGTCCGGCCGCAGTCGGGCCACTGCTATCTGACGCTCAAGGACGACCAGGCGCAACTGAAGGCCGTGATGTGGCGCGGCGTCGCGTCACGGCTGCGTTTCGCCCCCCACGACGGCCTCCAGGTCGTCTGCCGTGGGCATCTCGACTTGTACGCCGCCCGGGGCGCCTATCAACTGGTCATCGCCGACATCGTGCCGCAAGGGATGGGGGCTTTGGAACTCGCTCTGCGGCAGTTGCGTGAGAAGCTGAGCCGTGAAGGGCTGTTTGACGCCGGCCGCAAACGCCCACTGCCGCCGTTCGCCCGACGCATCGCCGTCGTCACCAGCCCGACCGGCGCGGCCATCCACGACTTCCTCCAGGTGCTCGGCCGCCGATGGCGTGGGGCCGACGTCCTCGTCGTGCCGGTCCGAGTGCAAGGCGAGGGCGCAGCCGCCGAGATCGCCGAGGCCATCGCGACCGTCAACCGGCTCAATGATGCGATGCCGATCGACTGCATCGTCGTCACCCGCGGCGGAGGGAGCATGGAGGACCTCTGGGCTTTCAACGAGGAACCCGTGGTCCGCGCGATTGCCGCATCGCGCATTCCCGTCGTTTCGGCCGTGGGACACGAGATCGACGTGACGCTCTCCGATCTGGCGGCCGATGTCCGGGCCCTCACGCCGAGCGAGGCGGCCGAGCTCGTCGCGCCGGCCGCCGAAGAATTGGCGGCCGAGCTGCGGCAGGTCGAATGCCGACTCGC
>JBDKUC010000216.1:0-7396 GCA_039679885.1 Thermoguttaceae bacterium
AACGAGGTGTCGGACAGATGGAAGTAGCGTTCGCCGCGGATCTGCGCCCGGCGGTATCCGATGTCGCCGGCGTCCCAGCCGACCGAGTAGTTCAACGTGCAGGGGAACAAAGGCGAAATCACGTCCCACGTCTGGCCGGCCAAGAGGCGGAAGTCTTCGTCCTTCACCTCGGCATAGGCATGGCGGAGTAAGACGCTGGCCTTGTTCTCGGTCGAGAGCACCGTCTGCTGGAAGTCGATCTCGACCTTGCCGCCGCTCTTGGCGCAACCGAAGAGGGGGACCTCGGGGCCGAGCACGTCGAATCCCAGACGCGTGTTTCGGGCGTCGATATAGAACTCGTCTTCCTTGCCGTTGCTGCCCGAACAGGCCCACAACGTGTAGGGGCCGGGGCTGGTCCGCTCGGTCGAATCGACCATGTTGCCCCAGAGGCAGCCGTAGGGCACGATCGTGAAGTCGCCCTTCTTCCACGAGAACTTCTTGATCTCGGTGTCGACTTCGGCCATCGTCAGGCCGGGAGTCGCTGCCGGGGCCGCGGCATAGGGTCCCGCCGCTGGAGCCGGCGCGGGAGCGGTTGGCCCGGGCGGTGGGGCGTCGACCGGCGGAAGACGCACGGGCTGCTCGCGGAGCCGTTGGACCTCTGCACGCAGCGATTGCGTTTCCGCCTCAAGCTGACGCACGCGGCCGGCAACGTCCTCCGACGAGTTGAGCGCGGCCGGCGGGGCGGGCATCTCCTGCGCCCGCAGGCCCGTCGCCGCGCATGCGATCAGTAACGCGACTAAGCAGGCCCTTCCCGTCATCTCCGTCACCCCCGCGTTTTGCGACAAAGACGGCTATTCCGCTAATTCCCCTATCGTCCAAAGAACAGACAAAGTTGACAGTCTGGGCAAAAACGGCCGCGCTGCCCCAGCCTGCGACCTATCCTTGATGGGGCTACGTTACAGGAAATCGGGGCAGCCAAGGCCATGTCCGACAAGCATTCGTCGATCTACCAACACCGCTCGATTGCGGGGGTCTGGTATCGCTTTGCCGACGCTCTATGGATCGCCGTCGGCTTGCTGATTTCCGTGCGTCGCGGATTGACCGTGACGGCGGATCGTTACGTGATCGTGGCCCTCGTGGCCATCATCGTCTACTACCTGCTGGCCGAAATGGCCCAGATGTACCGGAGTTGGCGCGGCGTGTCGATTCACCGCGAGGCCTTGGGCACGTTGTTCTGCTGGGCAATTACGTTGGCGACCCTGCTGACGCTCGGCTTTCTCACAAAGCATACCGCCGCGTTTTCGCGCATCTCGACGCTAACCTGGTTCCTCACCACGCCGGCGCTGATGATCGGCGGACGGATGGCGACGCGAACCGTTCAGCGGATATTGCTCTCGTGGGGCTACAACGCCCGGACCTTCGCCATCGTCGGCGTCAATGAACTGGGATTCCAACTGGCGCGGAACATCGGCGAGTCGCCGGAGATGGGCCTGTCGTTGGTCGGCTTCTTCGACGACCGGTCGGACGAACGCAGCCCGGCGATTCCGGACGATCTTGCGCCGCGCGTGGGAACGATCGACGACCTGATCGAGCGGGCGCGATCCGGCGAGGTCGACCGGATTTACATCGCCTTTCCGATGAGGGCCGAGCAGCGAATCCGAAGCGTCCTCGATCGGCTTGGCGACACGACGGCCTCGGTGTTTATCGTGCCGGACTTCTTCGTCTTCCAACTGCTCCATTCGCGCTGGACCGACATCCTCGGTCTGCCGGTCGTGAGCGTCTTCGACAGCCCGCTGTACGGCGTCGATGGGCTGATGAAGCGGCTTTGCGATTTGGTGATTGGCAGCGGCCTGTTGCTCCTGGCGGCGGCGCCGATGGCGATCATCGCGGCGGCGATCAAGCTTTCGTCGCCCGGCCCCGTGTTCTTCCGGCAGCGGCGTTACGGGCTGGACGGCCGCGAGATTCGCGTCTGGAAGTTCCGGACGATGACCGTCTGCGAGGATGGCCGGAAGGCCGTGCAGGCGGTCAAGAACGACCCGCGTATCACTCGGCTCGGGGCCGTTCTGCGAAGCACCTCGCTCGATGAATTGCCGCAACTGTTCAACGTGCTGGAAGGGACGATGTCGTTGGTCGGCCCGCGGCCGCATCCCGACGCGCTGAACGAGGAGTTCCGCACGCAGATTGGCGGCTACATGCTGCGGCACAAAGTGAAACCCGGCATCACCGGCTTGGCCCAGGTCAACGGCTGGCGTGGCGAGACCGACGTGCCCGAGAAAATGCAGAAGCGCATCGAGTTCGATCACCGCTACATCCGCGAGTGGTCGCTCTGGCTCGATATCCGAATCCTGTTGAAGACGGTGCTGGTGGTGATCTCGAGGAAGAATGCTTATTGAGGCTTGGGACTTAGGTCTTGGGACTTGGGTCTTGGGACTTGGGTCTTGGGTCTTGGGAAGAATCTCATGTCCGAACCCTAAGCCCTAAGCCCTAAGCCCTAATCCCCAGTCCCTACCTCCCCATGTTTCCCGACCATCTCGCCCATCCAACGATTCTGCCGCTGCCGGTGGCGTTGCCGCCGGCGACGATCACGCGGCCGGTGGCAACGGAGACGATCGGCGCATTGCACTTGGTCAACGGCGAGCATTACGCCGGGGCCGAGCGGGTGCAGGATTTGTTGGCCCAACGCCTGCCGGAGCTGGGCTATTCGGTTGGGTTCGTTTGCGTCAAGCCGGGCAGTTTCGACGCAATGCGAACGTCACGCGACGCCCCGCTCTGGAACGTGCCGATGCTCGGGAAGTTCGATCTGCGGGCGGGCTGGCAAGTCGCCCGGCTGGTGCGACGCCACGGCTATCGGCTGCTCCACGCGCACACTGTCCGCACGGCGCTGTTCGGCAGCATCGCATCGGCCCTGGCCGAGGTGCCGCTGGTTTATCACGTTCACAGCCCAACGGCTCGCAACCATACGGGCGGCTGGCGCGATCGGGTCAACGCGGCCGTCGAGCGGATGAGCCTGCGGCGTGCCGCGCGGATCATCGCCGTCTCCGAGGCGATGGGCGAGCACATCGTTGGCCAAGGCCTCGATCCGGATCGTGTGACGGTCGTGCCCAACGGCGTGCCGCAGCTTGAGTCGCTTCCGGCTCGGCCGCGACCGGCCGGCTCGTGGACGCTCGGGATGGTCGCCCTATTCCGGCCGCGGAAAGGCGTTGAGGTCCTGCTGGAAGCCATCGCCCTGCTGCACCGGTACGGCCTTCCGGTTCAATTGAACGCCGTGGGCCAGTTCGAGTCCCCGCGGTACGAGGCCGAGATCAAGACGTTGGTCGATCGGTTGAATCTCAACGAGCGGATTCATTGGACGGGCTTCCGCCACGACGTGGCGGCCGAACTTCGGCGAATGGACCTGCTGGCGCTGCCAAGCCTCTTCGGCGAGGGGCTGCCGATGGTGGTGCTCGAAGCGATGGCGGCTGGCGTGCCGGTGGTGGCGACCCGCGTCGAGGGGGTCCCTGAGGCCATCCGTCACGGCATCGATGGCGTGTTGGCCCGAGCGGGTGATGCCGAGGACCTGGCCAGGGCAATTGCCGACGTTATCGCGGGCCGATACGACTGGTCGGCCCTTCGCCGGAGCGCCCGCGCCCGCCAAGTGCGTCTCTTCTCCGACCGCAGCATGGCGACCGGCGTTGCGCGGGTCTATAATGGGCTTTTTGCCGCCGGGCCGCATGTCGATAGACAATAGCGGAAGATGACTCGAAGCCCGACACTCTAAAGACTCCAAGTCGGGCAACCGTAGGACGGACTTCCTAGTGTAGTGCCTCAAACAAATGGTGACTTTTGGGTGCCATGCTTGCTAAGCGAGCGCAGCGAGACAGCAAGCATGTTTGCCGCTTCCTCATGCCCACGACAAGCGTGGGCATGGCACCCGGCTCGCCGCCCGTTCCTGAAGGAAAGTGCTCGATGGACAAATCGTTAGACCGCAAGCTGGCCCGCATCCTGGCCGATTCGAGCTGCCGTGACTTCATCTTGGCCGACGCGAAGGACGCCGACATGGCTCACGGGCTGGCGGCGCCCGGCCGGAGCCCCGAGAACCACAGCGGCGAGGCCCGGTTCCGCACGCTCGATGAGTATCGCCAGCAGATGCGAGACATCGTCGCCCAGGGGCTGGTCGACATCATGTTGATGAGCGCCAGCTCGAACGAAGTGCTGACGATCAACGAGCGGCTATTCGACCGCAGCGCGATCACGCCGGCCGTTCGGGCGAACGACACGACCGACATTTGGCTGGCCACCGGCAGTGGGCGTTACGCTCAGCAGCCATCCCGCCCCTTCCGCACGGCAACGATCGACCATATTCAGTGTGGCAAGGCCGAGTGTGCGGACGACCAACGGCGGCTCGGCGCCGACCTGGGGCTCTACTCCGTCACGTTCAACAACGACGTGGCGTTGGATCTCCCGACGCTCGAAGCGTATCGGGCGTTCCGCATCGAGGCCGAGCGCAAGGGCTTCCGTCATTTCCTGGAAGTGTTCGACCCGAACGCGGCGGAGCACCCGCCGGCGGACCTGGGACGTTTCATCAACGACCACATCGTCCGGACCTTGGCCGGCGTGACCGAGCGAGGGCGGCCGATCTTCCTGAAGATCGCCTACCACGGCCCGGCCGCGATGGAAGCCCTCGCCCGGTACGACCGCTCGCTGGTCGTCGGCATCTTAGGCGGCTCGGCCGGCACCACCTTCGACGCGTTCCATATGCTCTGGGAAGCGAAGAAGTACGGCGCCCGCGTGGCCCTTTACGGACGGAAGATCAACAACGCCGAGCACCAGTTGAGCTTTATCGAGCTGCTGCGGGCGGTGGCCGACGACCAGATCGAGCCGGTCGAAGCGGTGAAGGCCTATCACGGCGTGCTCGATCGGTTGGGCATCCGTCCGCACCGCTCGCTGGAAGACGACTTGCAGCGAACCGAGACGGCGTCGAGCTACAGCGGCAAGCCGTCGTCAGGCGGGAACCGTCGCCCGGCCGCCGCGTCGAAGCCGGCCGCCTCGAAACGGCCCGTCGCCCCGTCGGACGACACGCCCGACTTCAACAAAATGTCGCAAGCCGAGAAGGTCCAGTGGAACCTTGACCGCTGGAAGCGGATCGTCGGCTAGACGCAATGCCTTTGAATGATCGCCGAGAAACCTTGTTCCCATGCTCCCGCGTGGGAACACACTCGTTGCGATGCTCCTGCGTCGCCGGGATCGATGACCAGTTTCAAGCCTATATGTTGTGCTGAGGACGCCGGAGCGTCCGAGCGGTGCGTTCCCACGGGGGACCGTGGGAACGAGGTTGTCGCTTGCTTGCTCAATGACGAGACGATGCACCGGCCGCGAGAGAAATCAAAAAACTGCGACCCCGTCGGCCTCATGACCGATGAATAGGCAAGGACGATTGCTCTGGTTCGTAGTTCCGCCTTTAGGCGGTGAGTTCTTTCGGAATGCCGGCTGAAGCCGGAACTACGAACAACTCCGCCGCCGCCTAAAGGCGGAACTACAAACGAGTCGCCGCCTAAAGGCGGAACTACGAACGGCTTAATGGGTTGTGCAGCTTGATCGACCCTTCCGGCGACCTTACAATTGGGTAGTTGTGAAAGCTGAAGAGACTTTAGCGATGGCCGTCGTCTGTTTCCCCCCACCCTGCACGTGTAGCTGTCCGGTCTGAACGGCCGGACAGCCCGCCTCTCTTGCTCACCTGGTGACTCTGTTTCCCTTCCGCGTGATGCGGCGCTCTTGCCGTCGAGGGCGAGACGTTCGCGAAGGGAACGGAGCAGGTTCTTGACGAAGCATTGCGCTTTGCAGGGCAGCTTCTCTCGAAAACCTTCTCCGTTCCAGTCGCCGAACGACGCGGCTGGGGCCCGTTCGAGAAAATCGAGGCAATTGCCGATGGCCACTGACATTCGACTCAAAGAAAACCTGCCTGTCTTGACCGAGCGGATCGTCGACACGTACGCTGAGGTCGGGCGAATCAGCCACCTCGGCTACTGCCCGCTGCCGAACTATGAAACGATCGTTGCGGCGACCGAGGACTTGAAGGAAATCCTCTATCCCGGCTATCGCCGCCGCGATGGCCTGCACCTGGGCAACGTGGGCTATCACGTCGGCGACCTGATCGACCGGCTGCATGACACGCTGACCTCGCAGATCGGTCGCGCCCTGCGGCACGACGCAATCAAGGGCGACGAGTGCGATCCGCGGCAGGCTGGTGATTTCGAGGGACTCGGCCAGTCGAAAGCCGTCGAGTTTCTCGAACAACTGCCCGACCTGCGGAAGATTCTCGCGCTCGACGTCCAGGCGGCCTACGACGGCGATCCGGCCTGCAAGTCGCTCGACGAGGTGATCTTCTGCTACCCGGGGCTCGAAGCGATTACCGTCTATCGCCTGGCCCACATCCTGAACGACCTGCAAGTGCCGCTGATCCCGCGGATGATGACCGAATGGGCGCACACCCGCACGGGCATCGACATCCATCCGGGCGCCCAGATCGGCCGCTACTTTTTCATCGACCACGGCACGGGTGTCGTGATCGGCGAGACGACGGAGATCGGCGAGTGGGTCAAAATTTACCAGGGCGTCACGCTTGGCGCCTTGAGTTTCGCCGCCGACGCCGAGGGGAATCTCATACGCGGCAAGAAGCGGCATCCGACGATCTAAGATCGGGTCGTGATCTACGCCAACGCGACGGTGCTCGGCGGCCGAACAGTCATCGGCCGCGGCTCGGTGATCGGCTCAAGCGTCTGGCTCACCCACTCGGTCGCGCCTGGCACGACCGTCACCATGGAGAGCCCCCGGCTCCGCATCCGCGGCGAAGAGCCGGAGGAGTTCACCTGGGTGATCTAGGAACGACGAAGGGAAGCCCGAAGCCCGAAGTCCGAAATCCGAAATCCGAAATCCGAAATCCGAAATCCGAAATCCGAAATCCGAGACTCCCGCCGGGTGGTTCTCAGTCACGCTCTGGGCTGCTATGCTAGCGGCTGGAGGGACCCCCCGATGCTGCCTGGCCCGATTTTCAACGTGGAGCTTATCACCAGCGCCCGACGCTCGCGGTACTTTCTGATCCGCGCCCTGTACGCGGCGGTCCTCCTGTTGGCAATCTGGCTGGTCTACTTCTCGTACCATCAGTCGCACCGGTTCCGCGGCGCCGGCGCGACCGACAGCATCCACGACGTCGCCGCACTGAGCGCCGCGTTCTTCACGACGTTCGCTTACCTGCAACTGGCAGCCGTGATGCTCCTAGCCCCGGCCATGGTCGCCGGCACGGTGGCCAGCGAGCGAGAGCGGCGTACGATCGAGTACCTCTTCGCCAGCCAGTTGAGCAACGCGGAAATCGTCTTAGGCAAGCTCTCTGCGCGGCTGCTGCACGTCGTCTACTTGGTGCTGGTTGGCGTTCCCATCTTGG
>JBDKUC010000347.1:0-19843 GCA_039679885.1 Thermoguttaceae bacterium
GCTCATCGCGTTGTCGTCGCCGGTGAACGTCAAACCCTCTTTGATGAACCGGACACGCACGCCCCGCGCGGTCAGTTCGGCGACGATACGGCGCAGGTCGTCCACATTGCGGGCAAGCCGATCCATCGAGTGAATGACCAGCTCGTCACCGTCCCGCACGTAGCCGAGCAGTTCGACCAGACCGGGCCGGTTGGCATCCTTGCCGCTGGCATTGTCGGTAACCACCTTGTCGAGCTCGATGCCGTCGAGCTGGCGCGCGGTGTTCTGATCTGCCGTACTGACCCGCACATATCCGACCCGCTGCCCTGCGCCCATTTCCCCACCTCCGTGTGGGTTTTCGAAGTGGGCTGCACCAAGCTCCTGGAGGCTGAGCTGCACTGAACTCGCCTTCAGCAATCCACGGATTCCGTAGTCGACAGCACTAGCGTCCCTTCTGTACGTACTCGTGTTCACTACGAGGGGTCTGGAATGGCTGACGCTCAATTGGTATCCGACCGCGGCGTGCTGTCTTCCAGCGAGACCACATGGCAAATCGCGGTCCGACGTGCCGCGATCATTGGCCCTCTTGCTTCGCTCGACCGAGTCACAAACTCCGCTGCGGACATTGCTGCCGCAGAACTCGGGATCTCGCGGAGGCACGTCTTCACACTCGTTGCGCGATGGCGGGCCGGTAGCGGTTTAGCGTCAGATCTGCTGCCCGGAGCCTCCGCCGGTGGTCGTGGGGGCGAGCGTCTCACCGACGAGGTCGAAACCATCGTGCGCAGGATTCTGCAGTCGCGGTATCTGACCCGACAACGTCGTTCCGTCGCTGCTATTTGTCGCGAGATCGACCGCGAATGCCGAGTTCGTGCCCTAGCTCCCCCATCGCGGGCCGCGGTTCAACGTCGGATCGACAGGCTCGACCCGATCTCCGCCGTGAGGGCTCGTGAGGGACACAATTCCGCACGTTCTTTGCAGTCCGCGGGTGGGAGCACACCGCCAGTGACTGGGTTGCTGGAGCGAGTCCAAATGGACCACACACCAGCAGATTTGATCGTCGTCGACGAGCGTCATCGCCTTCCGATCGGTCGTCCGTACGTGACTGCGGCTGTCGATGAGGCGACCCGATGTGTCCCTGGTTTCGTCGTCACTCTCGAAGCGCCATCGGCCACTTCGGTCGGTTTGTGCCTGGCTCAGATGTGTATCGATAAGCGAGCACTGCTGGAATCACTGGACGTGGACGCGGTCTGGCCGATGAGCGGCAAACCGCGCCAGCTCTACCTCGACAACGCGTCCGAGTTTCACAGCGAAGCCCTGCGGCGCGGCTGCGAGCAACACGGCATCAAGTTGGACTACCGGCCGCCGGGTGAACCCCAGTACGGCGGGATCGTGGAACGATTGGTCGGAACGATGATGCACATGCTGCACGAACTGCCCGGAACCACGTTTTCCAACACCAGGCAGCGGCGCGACTACGACAGCGACGCCACGGCAGTCCTCACCCTTGCCGAGCTGCAGAAATGGATGACACTCGCGGTCGCCGTCTATCACGGCACCCCGCACGACGGGCTCGGGGGTCGCACCCCGGCAGGTGTGTGGGCTGAGAAGGCGCAGGCCCAAGGTGCACCGAGCACGGTAACTAACCAGGCTGGGCTCCTGGTGGACTTCTTACCCGTGATCCGCAGGACGCTGACCCGGAGCGGTTTCACCATCGACCACGTTCAGTACTACAGCGACGCATTGAAACCGCTTATCGCCAGACGTGATCGGTTGAGTCCGTTCGTTCTGCGCCGCGATCCCCGCGATATATCCCGCGTCTGGGCGTTGGACCCCGAGACCGGCGATTACTTGGAGCTGCCGTACCGGACGCTATCTCGACCCGCGATTAGCGCCTGGGAACACAAATCAGCTGTAGCGCGAATTCGAGACCAGGGCCGCTCCGAGATCGACGAGAACTCCCTGTTCGCGATGGTCGATCAGATGCGCCACATCACCGAGAACGCGACGGCGTCGAGTCGGCGAGCACGCCGCAACAAGGAACGCCGAACCACGAACAGCAACGAGAATCGGGCCGTCCCTGAAGTGATGCAGCCGCCACCCGCAGACGTTTCAGACCCCACATTCACCGCATTCGGAGTGATCGAGCAGTGGTGAGCACCAAGAATTCGCCAGACCTGTCGCACCTGACCCCACAGGCCCAAGAACTTGCGATACTGCCTGATGAGCAGCGCCTTCAGTACGTTCGCGCAGACCGGTGGATCGGGTACACGCGCGCCAACGAGGCGCTGAAGCTGCTGAACGAACTCATGACGACCCCCAGCAAGCAACGGATGCCGAACCTGCTGCTGACCGGCGAAACGAACAACGGCAAATCGATGATCATCGAGAAATTCCGGCGATCCAACCCGCCGATCTCGCATCCCGACCGAGAAGAAATGCCGGTACTGGTGATGCAGATGCCATCAGAACCATCAGTGATTCGCTTCTACACTGCACTCCTAACCGCACTCGGAGCACCCTCACAACTGCGAATGCGCCTCGCGGACGTCGAGCAACGAGCACTCCACTTGCTGCGCGCCACCAGTGTACGAGTGCTAGTGATCGATGAACTGCACAACGTTCTTGCCGGTCGCGGCGAGGCTCGTCGCGAGTTCTCCAACCTTCTACGGTTCCTCGGCAACGAGCTGCGAATACCGCTAGTCGGAGCAGGAACACGAGACGCCTACCTGACGATCCGAGCTGACCCGCAATTGGAGAACCGGTTCGCCCCATTCGTACTGCCGCGGTGGGAACCGGACCAGCAGGCATGCACGTTGCTGGCCAGCTTCGCCGCGTCGTTTCCACTACGACGTCCGTCGTCGATCGCGACACCAGACATGGCCACGTATCTGCTCACCCGATGCGAGGGCACGATCGGAGAGTTGACCGCGCTGCTGACCGAGGCAGCGGTCGTGGCGATCGAATCCGGTGCTGAATGCATTAACCAACGCACCCTCCAGATGTCCACCTATAAAGGCCCGTCCGAACGACGAAGAACGTTCGAGCGTGAACTGGTTTGAGCAGCGCTGGCCCCTGCATCCCGAGCCCCAGCCATTAGAAGCACTGTCGTCGTGGATCAAGCGTCTGGCTGCTGCCTACGACATGACCCCGCAGAATCTGGTGTGCGCGAACCTCGGGATGCCGACGGTGTTCACGTGGGACTCCATGGACCGCTTTACACCCATCGATGTATTGATCAACCTGGCCGATCGCACGGGGGTCGACCTCGACCAGATCCGGGCTATGACGCTTGCTGGCTGGGTTCCCTGGTTGTTCGACTCTCTCGCCGACGACGTTGTGGGCGGTGTCAAGTCGTTCAACAACTATGTACTCGCCGATTCCGTCTTGCTGGCCGGTGACGCTCGATCGCGACGAAACTTTCCACGCCGGTGGCGGGGTCCATGGTTGTCGAGCGATAGTGTTCGCGAGCACAGGGTGTGTCCGGTATGTGCGCGCCAGTCCCCTCAGCGATATTCCTTGCTTCGGGACCTGCCGCTGACAATCAGCTGCCCGATTCACCATTGCCTACTACAGGACGCCGAGGACGTAGCGGCAGACAGGCTGGATGGCACGTCGCTCTCCCTGGTTGAGGTAAGTGCACCCCTGGCCACTCTCGACGGTTACACGCATCGAGCCTTGCTGACCGGTGAAGTTGAGCTGCCTGGCAGAACCGTTCACGCGGGCATCTGGTTCCGACTGCTCCGCATCGTGCTCGACGAGCTGACTCTTGCGCCGAGTGCTCTGGGCACGCAATCGCGACGCACTCTTGAACAACTCCGAGACCATCTCGGGGTTCCCCCACGATTGGGCGTGCAGACGTGGCGCCCGTACGAGCAATTCGGATGGTCAGTCCAACAACGGTTATTGACCGCTGCGGCGGGCGCTTTGCAACTCGTCGCGAAAGGCCACCTCATCGCTAATGGCAGCCTCGCTGGTGTCCTCGCGCCTGCACGGCACGAGCGCGTCTATGCCGGCGACCGTCCGCCGCGAACCTATTCGTGGGCCGAGTTGACCGCGCATTTCGATGAACTGCTGCAGGCTGCCCGTTACGACGGGCAGGCAGCTCAAAAGGCGCTGGCCATTCTCACGGCATTCGACCGCAGCGAAACCTACTGCCGGAAACAACGCGACTACCTGATCAGGGACTGCGGCGTATCGCCATCGCATCTATCCGACTACAGGATGTTGGTCAGATTCACCGATGATCTGGACAGAGTAGTTCTGGAGTCAGTGTCCAGCCATGATCGGCCAGCCAACTATTCACCTGTCCCGGCAAACCATCGTCCGAGGCCCCTCCCACGCCGATGATCAGTGGGCCTTCCCCGCAGCGCACACAAGCGACCGCCAGCACCTCAACGTGTGGTTGGCAGTTTGCACAATGCTGCCCCTCCTGTAGGTGTCCGTCTCTGCCGCTTCGCAGCCACACCGTCTCCAGGTCGGCCAAGTGTGGGATCAACTCGCGCCGGGACGTTGGGCGGTGTCCACACGATGGGCACGCCAACGGGTCGACTGATTCCGTTTCGACCAGGGATGTCGGCACGATCCCCTCTACAAGCGCCGCTGCGCCCGTGACGAGTTCGGGAGGGCGTGCCGGAAGGTGCCGATACAGCGTGGATCGCGTCAAACCAGTCTTCGCGATGATCTCAGCGATCGTCGCGCCGCCGTCGCGGAGCTGGATCGCGTAGGCCAGGTGCGCCTCGTCAACGACCGAGGGCCGTCCGATGCGTCGACCTTTCGCTGTCGCGACCGCTCGCGCGTGTGCGGCGCGCTCGATCGTGTAGGTGCGTTCCATCTGACCGAACAACGCCAACAGCACAACCGCCAACTGGGCCATCGGATCATCGGGATTGTTGGTGTCGATCTTGATCGGATCGGCAAGGTTGCGGACGCCGATGCCCCGCTCGCGAAGGTCGTGGATCAAGTTCAACGTGTCTCGAACGGTGCGCCCGAGCCGGTCGAGAGTGTGCACCACGATGACGTCTCCGTTGCGCGCGTACTTCAGAAGCGTGGTGAGTCCTGGCCGGTCGGTCGTGGCGCCAGACTTCTTGTCCAGATAGATGTGTTCGGGTTTGATCCCCGCCGTTGTGAGAGCGTCGATCTGTCGATCGAGGTCCTGCTTGGTCGTCGATACGCGCGCATAGCCCAGATCCACTTCACCAGCGTACCGAAAGTTGTATCCGTACGAACATTTCGGCATTCACTTATGGAATGAACTTATGGGACGAAGCGAGCTGGACTCCTACTCGACCGACCACGGACGAACCCGACCGTCCCATTTCCCTGGAAATGAGACGGGCGTGGTGGCGGGTTTCTGTCGTCGACGCTGCCCACAAGGAACGTTCCCGCCGGTGGTGTCGTAGGCCTGGGAAGAGCGGGTTCGCACCTCTAGGCGACCAATTTTCGCGGTAGGCGAATGGTGGGCGGCACAGCGAAATGCCCGGCTCAATACCCGAGGAATCTCGCTGTCAATTGGCCAGACGCTGCCGCTCATGGCGACCGAGCAGCTAATATTCTGCACGTGCCGTATATGTCACCGATCGTGCTGTTAGTCCTGATCGTGACGCTGATCGACGTGGCCAAAGCCGACGAAGCGCTGGTGCGCGGTCTGCCCAAGACCCTATGGCTACTACTGGTGATCTTCGTTCCGATCGCGGGCGCCTTCGCCTGGTTCATCGCCGGACGTCCAGACACGGTGAACTGGAATCGACCGAACCGAAACCGGTCAGCGTTCCCGGAGTATGACCGCCCCGGCCGGCAAATCCCCGCACACAGCGAAGCCGACGACGAATTCCTCAAACGTTGCCGCGAACGCGCCGAACAGCAACGCCGGGCCTACCGCGAGCAGCAGCGTCGCGGGGACGGTTCCGATGACCGCCAAGAATGACCGTTTTCAGGCCACGTCTGCCCCAGGCAGACTTGCATCTGAGGGGGTGATCCGATTAGCGGATTATGCAAAGTCGATCCGACTTCCCGACGGAAGCCGAATCGACCTCGAAAAGCCTTGGCAGGACTTCACCGTGAGCGAGCTGGCCGCCCTCGGACTGAGGCCGAATATGTTCCGCCCCGGGCAGGCGGCCGATAGCAACGTTTCGGGTTTCATTCCTTTGCCCGACGCAGAGCCGCTTTGAATGGGGTCTACCTCAGTTGCCTGCTTGAAGGTCGGCTCGGCGTAGTTGCGGACTTGATGCTTTAGCCATTGGTTTGCTGATGACGTGGGCTACAAGGAATCCGTCACCGTTGATACACATCAGTTCCATCTCGCTATACCAACCGCCGACACGCTGGCAGTGACTCAATACGGCGGACTTATAGAAACAGGCTCCGGCTTTGTGACCGTCATGACGGGAATCGCTCACGGCCAGATCCCCTTAACGATCGACCTGCTTGACACAGAACCCGGCGAAGACGAAGTCTCCGCCTGGGAAGTCGTCGAAGAAACATCAATCTCTGCAAAGAAGCCGCTGCACGTGATGCGACTCGACGGGGAACTCGAACCCGGATTCGAGCCGATCCCTCCAGGCAAATATCGCCTTCGCGCTTATGCCAAGGGCCGAGACGCTGACTACGACATCGACGTCAGCGAAACCGCGGCGACATCTGAACAGCACCTCATCCAGCTCTGGCCGACCGATAACGCCCGATCCCGCAAGATCCGGCAACTTCGTAAAACCGACGAGGCGTACAACCCGGTCGAAAACCCATGGGAGAAGATCGACAACACGCGGGTGTCAGTCTTCGGGCCCGACGGCAGCATTCGATGGGTGCCGTTCGAAGGCCCTGAGCACCTTGCCGTGCGTCAGCGGATGCACGACTTCTTGGCAGATCCGGCCAGTTCCAGCCTCAAGGTGGCGGAGGAACGCATTCATGCCTCCTATCTGGCGGTTATCGATCCGGGAATGATCGCCCTGATTGTTGGCTTGCCACAGGATCGTCAGCGTGAGTTCAGCCTGTGGTGCGTCGTACGCTCCTTCGAGCGAGCCGACCTCGCGGACCTTCCCTGGGTACGAGAAGGCCTTGAAGCCCTCAAGAACGGGACCCAGCTACCTCACATCTGGCAACAGCCACACCTCGTCCAGTACGAGATCCACAAAGACCGCGCAGGCCGACGCAAGCCAGCAGTCGGTAAGCCAGGATTCGGCGATACTGTTCCGGCCGATCGAGCCTCAAGTGCTTACGACTCCTACGTGTGGCATCAGCCGCCGGCCGCGGCTCTGCAATGTTTCAACGCTGCGACAGATACCTACGGCATGGACTACCTCGAGTTGTCGGCCGCTGCCCGTCGCGAATTCTTCGGCATCGACACCACGCCGGCGAAACTCCTAAAAGAAATCTGGGGAATAGCCGCTGGATAACGGTTCAAGAGACAATATGCAACGCATTGTTTTAGCGCTGCGCTTCCAGGATCGCGTTTGCGGACCGCGCTCCTGGCAGGGTGTTTGCACGCAACCAAGCGGCACTCAGGAGCCACTCCGGCGCCACAGGACTACCCCGCAAAGGGTCAGTCCATTCATGAGAACTTTCTGCAGTCTTGCGATCTCTCGGTTGGTGGCGTGCTCGTCGGGGACCGAGCCAGGCCCGCCTCCGGCCGCCTTCACCGATCGTGTACCGCTGCATAGCTGCGGACAGGCCAAAGCCACCGGCCCGGACACGTCCGTCGCCGAGCTTTATTCACAGCAGGCAATGGCGTGTCTCGAGCGTGGTCGAGCTGATGACGGCGCCGAGTGGAGCGTCACCACCATCACCACCGAGGGTGAGCCGGTTACTGCCTACTACCGTGTTGCAGCCACATCGAGCCAGGTGGAAGTTTTCATCGATAGTTCGCGCAGTAGCTTTTTCGGTGGCCCGGGCTGGCGGCAGTTCTCCTGCGTAGTTCCAATCATCGATGCCGACAATCTGCTCGCGTGCAGCAATTACTGACTTTGTCAATCCGATTCAGGACCACACTGACGGGGCAAGATTCCAGCGGTCGTCGCAACATCTTGCTTGATGGATTGGCTGATCAGAGCGTACGTGGAAGGTCCCGGCCGCTAGCGGTTGTCGATGTTCGGTGATGACACGAGCTGGATGCGGTTGATGGGTAAGGGCCCATCGTCAAGACTCATGCACGATGCCGAGCTCTGCAAGAAGAAGCACGGTGGCCGTGATTGCTGCACGACGGGGGAAGGGATTGTCGAGGTTGGGGGAACCGAGACGGTGCGTCAACGGAAAGGGCCCGAGCGCCAAATCCCAGTGATGTGCGCGGCATACGGCAAGTGTTGTGCCCATGGGCGACGTCACTTGCGCATGATCGACGGCAACCTGCATGTCGTTCGGCCCGACTCGTCGACCGATATCGATCGATCCCTGCATCTGGAAGTACGGCACCTCCAGTGGCCGGGCGACACCGACGACATTAAAGATGGGAATATTGAGGGCATCGATCAGGGCGCCGTGCTCTGCAAGGAATCGACCGCGTTCGGTGGTGGACAAGTCGCGGATCGCGCCACGCAGATCCCATTCGTCGGGGCGCTCGATCATGCCCTCGAGCTGGGCGATCGGCAGCATCGCCTTGAGCGCGGTCAAGACCAACTCGTTGCCCACGACTGCGCCGATTTCGATGTCTTTGATCAATTCATAGACATCCTCAGCAGTTGGGCTCCCGCCGACCGCGCCTGCCCAGCACACCATCGCGCGTACCCGCCCGGCGACATCGGGCCGATGCGCCAGCAGAGTCAATGCATCCGGGCTGCCCTTTGAGTAGCCGAACATGACAACGTCGGCATCATCGGCGGAGTCAAGCGCTGCGAGGAGATCGGTCATATTCGCCGCGCACCCGCGGGCGGGATGGGCATCGGCACGAACCACAGTGCTTCCGAACCCCTCGGCGACGGACTCCAGATCCTCCAGTCCAACCACCGGAATCGCACGATGCACAAACCCGGGGCAGAACATCAAAGCTGTGTCGATGGTGGGGTCTATCGGCTGCGGCAGCTCCAGACGCCAGTCCTCAACGTCACGCGCTAGGAACCTCTCGGCGAGTCGCTGGCGGATCGGGCGTTTGTCTGCCCCCAGTAGACCGGTCGCGGTCCTTACTGCTCGCTCGTCGTTTTCAGCCTCTCTGAGGAACAAGTCGCGCCAGCGCTGGCCGCACCACTGTTTGATCGCGGGATCGACGAGTGCCCTGCGGTCAGAATGGATGCGCTCGCGCACAGTTTCGATCAACTCGTCGAATTGGCGCCTTGCGAATAGGTCCGCTACGTCCACGTCTCCTCCAGCGGCTCGGCTCCGGCCAAAAGCCTGACTTTGAATCAGACACCCTCGGAATATCCGAATATGGGCGAGTTGTACACACACCGAATTTTCCCGGCCGGAAGTTGGTCAGGCGTCAACGTGTGCCGGACCCAGTCGATCGCGCGGGGTGAGTAGTCAATGCTCAGATGTTCTGAATTGTCCTGATGGCAACCGTCCTGGAGGGTGATGTTGCGGACGGTCGCTCCCGGGCCTGCCTCGAGGAACGTCCAGAAATAGGGGGTAGAGACCTCGTCATATTTCGAGGCGATCGCGGTGTACTCGATGCCGGGCATGGTGTCACCACTGGCATTGAGGCGGCGCAGGAATGGCGAGTCGTAGATTTGCTGGACCCCTGATACCCCAACCGGATAGTTGAGCATCGGATCAAGGTTGATTCTGGCTTGATCACGGATGATCCGGTCGAGGGTGCCCAGGCCATCCAACGTTGTTCCGTGGTTGGTGGCCGCGATAGTGATCAACTTGCGGACCTTGTTCTGCGAAGGGTCTGTTGGGTTTGCGCCGCCATCGAACTTCAAGTACTGACGAGCGACGATTCCACCCTGTGAGTGCCCGACCAGGTCTACCTGTCGCGCACCAGTGGCGGCGAGGACTCGGTCGATGAACGCGGCGACCTCTTTGGCCGACTCGTCGATAGGGCGAGCTCCGTACGCGCCGGGCAGGATCGAAGCCAGGCCACCCTGTTCCAGAACGTTGGACCGGCCAAAGTTGAGCGTGAAGACGCAGTCGCCGTCATTCTTGAGCGCCGGCGCCATCCCCGACCACGTCGACAACGCGTTCTCCCAGGTGCCGTGGATGAGAACGACGGGGCGTGGATGCGTTGCGTTGGGGCGGCACGTCCAGTCGTTGGTACCGACCGGCAACGCCTCCGGTGTGACGACGCTCTGGGCAAACGCCGCTGGCCAATTCACAAACTGCGGTCGAATTGCAGCAGATGCGAGCGATTGTGAGGCCAACGCGACCGACGTGATCATCATGGCAACGATGGCAAAGAATCGACCCGGCGAACGATGCATGGGCGACACTATAGAACATTGCTCGATCAAGATCAGATAAGTTGACACAACGTTGTCCGCACTAACAACGGAAACGTCGCAATTGATGCGGCGGCCAAATAAGGCCGCGCCGGTCCGCACCTCTCGTCCTTCGACAAGCGTGAACGTGCACCGAACGTCGAAAAACCGCGTGAAGGACGCGGCCAACCCAAGCGTGAGTTCCGCGAATCCACTGATCCATGCCGCGCACAGGACCGGTTGTGCCTGTGTGAACATTCCCACTTGCGTTTGATAGACCCCCGGCGGGTCCTTACCTTTGATCTATCGCTGAGCAACGTGAACGACATCGAGGTTCTCACACCGATCAATCTCCCGGCAGACCGGAAGACATTGACGAGAAGGGAATTCTCATGACTACAAGACCGGACTCAACTAATCCACGAGCTGTTCTGCACCGCTACGTCAGCGCGAGTCGATGCGCGAGCGCTTCTCGGGCCGCGTAGCGGTTATTACCGGCGGGTCGTCCGGCATTGGACTGGCGACAGCCGAAGCGCTGGCCCGACGTGGCGTAACGGTCGTTATCGTCGCTCGAGGAGTCGGCGACGTAAAGTGCGCTGTCCAAAAAGTCCGTGATCACAACGGCACTGCGTACGGATACCGGTGCGACGTTACGGATCACTACGCCGTTTCCGCCCTAGCCAAGACCGTACTCAAAGAACACGGTCCTGTTGACTTCCTGATCAACAGTGCCGGCAAGTCAATTCGCCGGGCTGTCGTCAGTTCGACCGATCGCCTGCATGACTATGAGCGCATTATGGCGGTCAACTACTTCGGCGCCGTCGACATGATTCTCGCGTTCTTGCCTTCGATGCGTGAACGAGGTTCTGGACACGTCGTCAACATCTCGTCGATTGCCGTGCAAACAAAAGCACCGCTGTTTTCGGCATACGTCGCCAGTAAGTCCGCTCTCGACGCCTTCAGCGTCGTTGCTGCAGCCGAGAACGCCGCTGCTGGAGTCTGCTTCACCTCCATCCGAATGCCACTGGTTCGAACTCCGATGATCGCTCCGACAAGTGACTTCGCAACGCTTCCCGTCGATACTCCCGAACAAGCCGCTGCGCGAGTCGTTCGCGCGCTCGCCGAACGCCCCGACCGAATTGACACACCGGTCGGAACGTTGGCCGAGTATCTGGGCTTCGTCGCTCTACGATTCAGCGGGCAATCCTGCATCAGGTCTATCGAGCGTTTCCCGAATCAGATGCCGCCTTGTCGACCGTCTCTCGGCGTCCAGCCGCAGGCAATTCCTCACAGGGAAGCCTCCTGGCCAAGAAGATACTCACCCCGCTCATCGCACTTCCGACACCCGGAATCAGGTTTACCAGGTGGGTGCCAGGGCTTCACTGGTGACCAACACGGCCCTGCTGGCATGGGCGTAGTCCCTTCGCAGAATGTCAGGATGGCGGAATTCGATCACCGCCTGGTGGACGATCAACCGTACCGGCTGCCTTTTGTGCCGGATAACAACGTTCACGCCTGACTTCACGACGCGATCATGCAGGGCCACGCACGAGAAATACGATTGGCGTGCACACCCTTCGACTCCTGCAACCGGCCGCGAGCGCGTTCAGCCTGCGTGCATTCGGATCGCTTGTCCGCACATTTTGAAACTTCGTGTCCGTGCGGATTGATCCTGCAGCGAGGAAGCGAGAAGCCAGCACCTCACGGACACGAGGAAATCGGAGGCGGCGATGGGCATAGTCCCGACTTCGGGGGAACGCGAACGAGCCGTGATTCTCGCATCAGCAATCGACTACGCAATCCAACAACTCGAGCTGGTCACCGAACGCATTGAAGGAGAGATTGCCACTTGCCGAGGCGCGGGCCGTCGTACACGGTTGCAGGACGAGTTGCGACGGCGGCGAGAAAGAATCGCAGAGCTGCGCACGGACCGAAAGCACCTGCCGCGTGAACGCGGACCGTGACGGATGCGGGCCCAGAACTCGCGCGGTGCGCGGGCGTCATTGCGCCCGTCTTGTGAACTTCGGCGGCCTCGAACTAGGGCTGTTGTCCGGCGATTCCGATATACATGAGACGCTGAAGCGCTTCACTGAAGCGGCGTCTGGATTCGTTATCCGGATTGCGCAGGTCTTGCAGGAGCATGGCCAGAACCGCGCCATTGATGGCTATCGCCGTGTTCTGCACGTCGAGATCGCTGCGTAGATAACCCTCATCAACTCCGTGAAGAAGGTAGGAAGCGGTCATCTCACGGGCGAGGTCGAGTAGATCGAACATGCGTTGCCGAAGTCGCTCGTCGACGGTTGTCGCCTCGAACAACAGGACTCGCGTCATGCGGGCGTCCGCGCCGAGGACATCAATAAGCGAATCGCCAATTCTCGCGACTTGACGGCGATAGTCTTCTAACGTCCGGGCGGCGTCGGGCCGGTTCTCATCTGCTAATGCGGACACAACCCGACTTACGAGATCCGAGATGACGTGATCGAGGATATCGCGCTTGTTTTCGAAGTAGCGGTAGAAGGTGCCGTGCCCAATACCGAGACGGCTCGCAATGTCGGCGATACCGGTTTGGTGATAACCCGTTTCGGCAAAGCATTCAAACGCAGTCTCGACAATCTCTCGCTGCAGCTCCTCCTTCTTCCGCTCCCGCCGGTCCTGGGCCGTCATAGCCCAAATATTACGTCCCCGAACGTGAGAATCATTTATCATCTGGTGACATCAGATTCCGACAACCAGCGTCACCGGTCTTCCGGTGCAGTGGCAAATGGCACGAAGTGTCGCCTCGTCCTGACACCACCAAGCAAAGCCCCAACGACACCTGACAACGACCGGAGTAACACCCATGACAGCCGAGCAACAGTTCACCCTTGATGACCTGTCAGCCAAGAGCTACGACGAGCTAGACGCGCTCTATCGCTCTGGGACAGTTCCTTCCGATCTCGCAGTCCTTGACCAGCGCCCCAAGGGACGAATGCTCGCCGTGCGAGGGCTGGACAAGACCCCGCTCGCGGGCCTTTTACGAATCGCATCCAAGCTTCCCGTGTTTCCCTGGGACGGCAAAACGCTCACCGCTGACGACAACCAGAGCGGCTCCGGAATCAACCGAATTCAACTCGGCGCGTCGATGGACTGGTTCGGATTCAAGACCCGAGTCCAAAAGTCAGTGTTCGACGGCAACGACACGATCGTTCTCGACTACGAACAACCCGGTAACCCCTGGTTCATTCGCCAAATTCACGACGAACTGCGGGAGATCTCCCCCGGAGTCTTCCTCGGTCCCGCGATGTGGAAGCGCAGCGAATCGGGACCAGTTAATGTCCTATGGTTCGCATTGTCCGTTTCCGGCAGCTAGCCGGTCACGTCATGACTCAGCCTCCTCAAGCCTCAGCACTGGAAAGCATCCAGTTCACGGCGACCGCAGCCGCCCCCAACGCCATCACCGGGCTGTTCAGCCGAAAAGAGGGCCCAGTCCGCGTCGCGAATCTGCTCGATGTCGACCGCCGCGGGTTCGACACCATTCGTGGCCTGGTGCGCAAGTACGGCCCCGGCCCGTTCTACGTGCGGGTCGCGGCCGCGAACAGCATCCTGGTGACCGACCCCGAGGACATCAAGTTCGTCCTCGACGGTTCGCCGGAGAAGTTCGCGTCGAACCCGGGCAAGAAGCAAGCCGGCATGGTGGTGTTCCAGCCGGATGCGCTGACGCTGTCCCGTCAGCCGGAGTGGGCGGGACGCCGCTCGTTCGCCGAGCATGTCCTGGCCACCGGCAAGCCGCTGCACCCGCTCGCCGGACGGTTCCTCGAGTTCGCCTACGACGAGGCTGACCAGCTGGCGGCCAAGGGCACGATCACCTGGGACGCGATCAACGAGTCGTTCCAGCGACTCACCCGTCGCGTCGTGCTCGGTGAATCCGCTGCCGGAGACAAGCAGCTCACCGGAGTCCTCGCCTCGCTGATGGCCGAGGCGAACGGCACGCCGGGCAAGGTCGGCGAGCAGTACCCCGAACTGCTGCACTGCATCGCTCGCTACACCAAGGAGCCGGAGGCCGGCAGCCTCGTGGCCTTGATCGCGGATGCGCCGGGCAAGATCTACGGACCGATCGAGGGTCAGCTCATCCACTGGCTGTTCGCGATGGGTGACACCCTGCCGGCGAACCTGCTCAGCACCCTGGCGCTACTGGCGACGCACCCGGTGAAGCTCACCCTGGTGAAGGAGGAGATCGCCGCCGCCGACCTCAGTGACCCGCAGTCGGTCGCCAAGCTCGACTACCTCGCCGGCTGCATCTACGAGGCCATGCGGTTGTGGCCGACCACGCCGATGCTGGCCCGCGTCGCCCTCGAGGACGTCACGTTCCCGGGTGGTGCCACGGTTCCGGCCGGCACCGAGATCGTCATCCACAACATCTTCAACCACCGCAACGGCGACCGGATCGACTACGCGAACCGGTTCGCGCCGGACGAGTGGAGCAAGGGCGACGCCGGCAAGGACTGGGGATTCAACTTCTTCAGCCACGGACCCCAGGGTTGCCCCGGCGCCGGACTCTCGATCTTCCTCGGCCAGGCCGTCCTCGCCCGGCTCCTGCAGAACCACGGCCTGGAAGACCAGGGCAGCGGACTCCACCCGGGCACGCCGCTGCCGTACGCCCAGAACTACTTCACGACGTCGGTCGGTCTTTCACCAGCCTAAAAGACCGTTCGCTGTACTCAGAAAAGGGAAACAAAGAAAATGAGTCTCCAGTGGTACGAGAACCCGTCCCTGCTCCTGCAGCTGAAGTCGCTGTCGGACGAGCGGAAGGATCTCCGCGAGAAGAATCTGTTCGAGGCGACTGACATCCGCCCCGAGAATGGTCTTTCCAAGGAGGCTCCCGACGAAGCGGTCCGGGCACGCACCCCGGAAGGCACCTACGACGACCTCGGTTGCCCGTGGATGGGTGCCCGTGGGACCGGCTTCGGCCGTAACGTCCCGATTGAGAAGACCATCGTCAACAAGAAGCGTCTGCTCGATCCCGACCCGCGCGTCATCAGCCGCACCCTGATGGCTCGTGACACGTTCAAGCCGGCCGGCATCCTGAACGCGCTCGGTGCGGCGTGGCTGCAGTTCGAGAACCACAACTGGTTCTTCCACGGTGACGGCGACCCGACGAAGGTCATCAAGATTCCGCTCAAGGAGGGCGACGACTTCCCGCAGAACCCGATGGAGATCCGCGAGACCATCCCGATGAACGGTGGTGAGATCGAGGACGGCAAGCCGGCTCCGGTGTTCGCGAACGTCGAGACCCACTGGTGGGACGGTTCGCAGATCTACGGCTCGGGCTCGGAAAAACAGAAGCAAATCCGTACCTTCGTCGACGGCAAGATCAAGGTCGACGAGGACGGCCGCCTGCCCAAGAGCGACGTCCCCGGCGTCGACCTCACCGGCATGATGGAGAACTGGTGGTTCGGCCCGGGCCTGCTCCACACCCTCTTCGCTCGTGAGCACAACTCGGTGGTGACCGAGCTGAAGAAGGAGTACCCGCACCTCAACGACCAGCGTCTCTACGAGCTCGGTGTGCTCGTGGTCTCGGCCCTGATCGCCAAGATCCACACCGTCGAGTGGACCACCACGGTCCTGCGTCACCCGGCGCTGCAGATCGGTATGAACGCCAACTGGTACGGCGCGCTGGGTGAGACCTTCAAGGACAAGATCGGCCGTGTCGGCGACAGCGAAGCACTCTCGGGCATCGTCGGCTCGTCGACCGACCACCACTCGGCGCCGTTCTCGCTGACCGAAGAGTTCGTCTCGGTCTACCGCATGCACCCGCTGATCCCGGACGACTGGGACTTCTACTCGCTCGAAAGCGGAGACCTAAAGCGGACCGCCTACTTCACCGAGATCCAGGGTCGCCACACCCGCGAGTTCATGGACAGCCTCGAGATGGGCGACATGTGGTACTCGATCGGTAAGGCGAGCGCCGGCGCAGTGTGCCTGCACAACTACCCGAACTCGCTGCGCAACCTGACCCGTATCGACGGCCAGGTCACCGACCTCGCGACGCTGGACATCGTCCGCGACCGTGAGCGCGGTGTCCCGCGCTACAACGACTTCCGCGAGGCTCTCCGGATGCCGCGCCGGAAGACGTTCGACGAGATCACCCCGAACAAGCAGTGGGCTCGCGAGATCGCCGACATCTACAAGGGTGACGTCGACGCGGTCGACCTCCAGATCGGTATGCAGGCGGAGATGCCGCCGAAGGGCTTCGGCTTCTCGGACACCGCGTTCCGCATCTTCATCCTCATGGCGTCGCGTCGTCTCAAGAGCGACCGGTTCTTCACCAAGGACTTCCGTCCGGAGGTCTACACGAAGGTCGGTTTCGACTGGGTCAACAACAACGGCATGAAGGACGTGCTGCTCCGCCACTACCCGGAGCTCGAGCCGGTCATCGGTGACGCCGAGCGCGTCTTCGCCCCGTGGGCCGAGCTCGGCGCACCAGTCCCCGGCAAGGCGAACCCGATCGTCCGGCTTGCCGACACCGTCAAGGCCTACATGCCCTGGTGACCCTTCAATGCAGCTTGCCGAGAAGTGGTTCTCGCTACCGAAACCACCTCGGCAAGCTGCAACCTGCCACCAACACCATTTCACGACGTCAAGCTGGAGGCTGTCATGCCTGCTTCACTCAGCGCGGACATAATAGTCAACGCTTCACCGACGAAAGTGCTGGCTGCGATCGCTGCACTCGAGGACTATCCCCTGTGGTCCGATACGCACAAGAAGTTCACGATCGTATCGACCGACGATATGGGTCGACCCACTCAAGCCGAAGCCTCCGTCACGATCGGCGGCAAGCTGGACGAGCAGATCATCTCGTATGTGTGGACCGATAACTCGGTACGAACAACGCTTGTGACCTCGTCAACTGGAGCGATGAAGAGCCAAGAGACCGCCTATACCGTGACACCCATTGGATCTGGCTCACGACTGACGTACGAAATCACTGCCGACCCAGCCATTCCCGCACCGGGATTCTTGATCAAGCAAGGTCTGAAAAGGACCGTGACCAACGCAACCGCGAACTTGAAGCGGCACATCGAGAGCAGCTGAGGTCGTCAGCGGGCGACGCGAGGAGAGCATGGCTGATCGTAAGGATCGAGCCTGGCGAGATTTGGCGCTACGCGCAAGCGAACGTCAGTCCGGGCTCAACAGAGTCTGGTCTTGCCCCTCCTCGCCGATCGCGGCGACTCTTGCGGCTACGGTTGAGGACTGGCTGACTCGCTGAGAACGTGCAGTTCCCCGGTGGACATCTCGCGGAATTGAATCCTGTTTCGAACTGCCATAAATGTAAGTCCGGCGACGCTGGCGATGACCGGAGCCGCCAACAACGCTCCAATCAGCCAAAGTATCCAGGTCACACATCAAGTATCGCGAGCACTCACGCCTGCACCAATAAGTGAAACGAAATTGTTTCACATCTCACAAGGACTCTGCCCTGCAGAAGCAGATCGATCGTCGCTTCTCTGGCCATTCACGGTCAGCGGCGGCGATTGTTGGAGCGTGAATCTCGCGGCGAAAATCTCCATTCCTCGCATCGGAAATAGAGATCCGCGTATCACGCCAAGGCAGTCACATCCATGAATGACGGGCAAATGCGGCTATCGACCGGGCCCTGTCGTCATGACTTCTCGAGGACGCTCGGCAGAACCGATTAGCGATTCCTTGACGCAATCATCCTAACCTGGGAGCTGCACCGCGCTCGGCAGCTTTGCGCTGCTCCCAGGCCTTATGGCGGCAGCTATCACTGCACCACCGACGACGTCTCCCCGAACCGACGGGCTGGCACGCAGTCTCGCCGCACCACTCACAATTACCCTGATGTGGAACGCCTCCGGGGCTCTGCCAATAAACTCCACCACATCGCGGACACTTGCTCGGAGAAACCATCTCTCGAGAATATTTCGTCGCACAGGAAACTCAGAAGATGCCTGCGGGGTGGCGCGATAATTCGATCGATTTCACGCTTATCGCGACGATCGATGGTCACCCCGAATCCAGCGGAACTGTGGCTTTCACGTCCTGCCCTCCACTCCGTCTGCGGCAGCTGTTCTTCACTTCAGGCCTGGCTCCGGGAGTCCAGGGCCTCTAGCCCTATCGCCGAGCTCTGCTCGATGCCCCGGAACAATCGCGGGCCCGGACCGGATTGGTCTCGGCCGGACGCCCGAGACGACACGCGCTCACACGGCCGACAGGCTCGGTGCGGGTGCCCGGTCCGCGGGCGGACCCGAGCGCAGGCTGCGGAAGACCACACACCGCTGTAGTCGATAGCTCACGAGGAACAGGCCGGCCTCGGTGACGAGCTTGGCGACCACCAGCGGGAGCAACCCGGACGCGACACCGAGGACCACATAGTTCGCGGCCATGAGCCCGGCAGCGAGCAGGGCGTAACGGCACGCCGTCACGCGGCGCGACATTACCGAGGCGTGAGGGACGACCGCCTCGATGGCTCTGGCTTCGGAGATGTCACCGACCTGTGTGGATGTTGCGTGCGCGTTGACGTGTCCGACGTCGCTGGGCGACAGGTTTGCGGCTGCGATTGCGCGTGTCATCGCGCGGGCGGCTCCCGCGCCGTCGGGGTCGGTTCCGGTGATGTGGTAGCCGTCAGAGGTGATGCCAGCTCCCAAGACTCGACCATGAATGACTGCGCCGCGGGCGCGCGCATGCTGCTCGGACTCGAGAATCAGGACTGCGCCACCTTCACCCAGAACGAATCCGTCGCGGCCGCTGTCGAAGGGCCGGCTCGCTGCTTGCGGGTCGTCGTTGCGGCGACTCATGGCACGCATCATCGCAAAGCTCGCGATCGGCACGGCATTGATCTGTCCCTCGACGCCTCCGGCGACGACAGTGTCCGCCTCACCTGTGGCGATGAGACGCCATGCGTGGGCGATAGCTTCAGCTCCTGAGGAGCAGGCCGACACTGGGGCATATACGCCACCTTTGGCGCCGAGTTCCAAGCCGACGGTGGCGGCAGGACCATTGGGCATCACCATCGGGACCGTCATGGGTGGTACTCGTCGGTATCCGCCTGCTCGCAACGCGTCGACGGCGTTGACGAGGGCGTCCCCGCCGCCGAGCCCAGTTCCGATCGATACCGCAAGCCGCTCCAGGCTGACGTCGGGACTGCCGGAATGTCGCCAGGCCCGGCGACCGAGGACGAGGGCGAGTTGCTCGACGTACGACAGTCGGCGTTGCTCAACGCGGGTCAATTCGGTTTCGGGTGCACCTGCGAGCTTGGCGCCGATCCGGACGGGAAGATCGAATTCGGTGACGAACGCGTCCTCGAGCCGGCGTATGGCGGACGCCCCAGCAAGCAAGGCCTGCCAAGTCGCGTCCATGTCGTCGGCGAGCGCAGTGGTCGCCGCGTACCCGGTGATCACCACACTCTGACCAGTTTCCGAAACGTTCGTTACAGTCACGCATTCATTTGCTACCTGAAACGGTTGTTACAGTCAAGGCGTGGCGCGCCCAACCGACCTCGAAAAGCGGCAGGAAATTCTTGACGG
>JBDKUC010000446.1:0-15928 GCA_039679885.1 Thermoguttaceae bacterium
CAAGAACGTCGGAAAACGGAGGGGCTCGCTGCGCTCGACCCACCCTACATCGTTCTCCAGTGTCAATAACTGATTGGGCCGGTCGGCGTCTCGACCGGATTGGCGTGAGCCGCGGCCGTGCGGTACAATGGCGGGCGTCGTTCGCGTGGGGCGCAGGCGGACTGCAAAGTCCGTTGCAGGCGTTCGTAGTCCCGCCTTTAGGCGGAAAATGACCGGCTAAAGCCGGAACTACGAACCTGGCATGGGGCGGAGGAAGCTTGCCTATGCTCGGAAGCACGGCCATGCTGGATTTTCGTCGAGGCCAAAAAGATCGGGAGCGGCAGGATGCTGCGATGCGCCAGCGGCTGGTTGTGCTGGTGCTTGGTGCGGGCGTCCTGTTTGTCGTGATCGGCTGGATTCGAGACCCGCGCGTCTGCCAGGGTCTCGACCGACTGGTCGGCGGCGGCGCTGACGCGGCGGCGCCCGGCAGCAGCCGACCCGCCCCGCCGCGGCCCAAAGAGTTTCCGCCCGGCGAGTTCCTGCTGGCCTCGGCGGTTAAGGACGCGAAGCCGCGAGCCGTCGCCCAGAGCGAGGCAAGCCCGCGTTCGGACACGGCTCGGAATTCACGAGACGTGCTCCGGGATCTGGGCGTGGCGGACCGTTACTGGGATCGGCTCCACGACGACCGCCCGATCGACGCGGCGGAGACGGAGACTCTGCTTCGCGTGATGTACGCGCTGCGGGTGCTGCCGGCCGCGGATCTGGATCGCTGGGCCGAGCAGGACGTCCGCGAGGCGATCGGGCGGCCGCAGGCGTTTCGCGGTTCAATTCTCAAGCTTCGCGGCCGGGTCCTGGCCGTCGAGCGGCTGAAACCTTCGCCCGACGCGGCGGAACGGTTCGAGATGGCGTCGTACTACCGCTGCTCGCTCCAGCTCGATCCGTCTGGCGACCGCGTCACGGTCTACACGGAGCACGTGCCCGATGCGTGGCGGAAAGGCGGCCCACTCGATGCGCCCGGCGGCGCGGTGGGCGTCTTTCTGAAAGTTGCCGGGGCGGCCAAGGATGCTCAAGCTGTCTTTGCGGCGCCCCGGCTGGCCTGGTACGCCGACGACCTGCTCGGCCAGCTCGGCATGGACGCTGGCCTTCTGGACGCGGTGAAAGATCAACGAGGACTCACATCGAGCGATCAGCCGGCATTCTACGCCATGCTCGCGGCCGCGGGGCGGACCGCGCCGGGCGAGTTGCTCCATCGGGCCGAGGCTGCGCTGCCGGACGTGCCGAAAACGGGCCGCTGGACCGATCCAAACGGGAAGGAACTCTACTCGGTCGCGCCGTTGTTCGAGGCGCCGGCCGCCCATCGCGGAAAACTGTTCTGCTTTCAGGGCGCCGCTCGCCGCGTTGAAAAGATCCACATCGACGATCCGGCCATCGTTGCCCGCTACGGCTTCGACCACTATTACCAAGTCTCGCTTTTCACGGGCGACTGCGAGCTCAAGCTGGTGCGCGGCGATCTTGCGTTGGCTGCCGACAAGCCTTCGCAGGAAGAATTGGTCCTCCCCTATCCGTTGACGTTTTGCGTCCGCGAACTGCCCGACGGCATGCCGTGCGGCACAGCGCGAAGCTACGCCGAGAGCATCCGGGTGGCCGGGTTCTTCTTCAAGATGTGGCGTTATCCGGTCGCGAAGATCAGCGACTCGACGGTCCCGTCGAAATATGCTTTGGGCGGACAGCAACTCTCGCCGTTGCTGATCGGTCGGTCGTTGGTCTGGCAGTCGGGCGAAAAGGCGGCGGGGCCGACGCTGGATCGCGCCACGATCATCGGGGCGCTGGTTGCCGTGGTCCTGGTGGTGTTGATCGTCGCCTGGCAATGGCGGCGCGGCGAACGGCGGCACGAGCAGCTCGTCGTTGGCGAGTCGCCGCAGTTCGAACTGAACGATGACGCCGGTGAAACGACGGATCGCGAGGTCGGCGACCGCCCGGACTTCAGCCGTTTGGCTGCACTCGATGACGAGCCGGACGCAGAGAGCCGGATTCCCTGAAGAACCGTCTGAAGAGCCTCAGTGCGGTCCCCTCTCCCTCCGGGAGAGGGTTAGGGTGAGGGCAATGACGCAATGACGAAGGCCAAATGACGAATGACGAAAGAAGCTCGAATTTCGAGCTTCGTTATTCTGTTCTCCGTGCCACGCCTGCCGCGATGGCCGCGTCGGCGACGGCTTTGGCCACGGCCGGCGCAACCCGCTCGTCGAACGCGCTGGGCACGATGAAGTCGGGACGCAATTGGTCCTCGGGAATCGTGGCGGCGATGGCCTCCGAAGCAGCGAGTTTCATCGACTCGGTGACCCGCCGGGCACGGACGTCGAGCATCCCGCGGAATAGGCCCGGGAAGCAGAGGACGTTGTTGATCTGGTTCGGATAGTCGGAACGGCCGGTGGCCACTACGCGGACGTAGGGCAACGCGGCGTCCGGGTCGATCTCGGGGTCCGGGTTGGCCAGGGCAAAGACGATCGGATCCTTGGCCATGGTCCGAACGTCCTCGACCTTGAGCAGGTTGGGGCCCGAGACGCCGATGAAGACGTCGGCCCCGCGCACGGCATCGGCCAGTGCGCCGGTGACGTTTTCCGGATTGGTGTTCTCGGCGATCCAGCGCTTGACGCGATTGGCGTCGGCGAGGCGGTCGCGACCGATCGCTCCGTTGCGATCGCAGAGAACGATCTGCCGGCAGCCGACGCTCAACAACAGTCGGGCGATGGCCGCGCCGGCCGCACCCGCCCCGCAGATCGTTACGCGGATATCGGCCAGCCGCTTGCCGACGACTTTGATCGCGTTCCGCAACGCCGCGAGGACGACGACGGCCGTGCCGTGCTGGTCATCGTGGAACACGGGAATATCAAGCCGCTCGATGAGCTGTTGCTCGATGTCGACGCATCGCGGCGAGGAGATGTCTTCGAGGTTGATGCCGCCGAACGTGGGCGCGAGGTACTCGCATGTTCGGACAATCGCGTCGACGTCCTGCGTGTCGAGGCAAATCGGGAAGGCATCGACGCCGGCGAACCCCTTGAAGAGCATGCACTTGCCTTCCATCACCGGCATGGCCGCGGTGGGGCCGATATTGCCCAGGCCGAGCACGGCCGAGCCGTCCGAGACCACGGCCACCGTGTTCCGCCGAATCGTCAGATCGAAACTCGACGTCGGATCGGCGTGGATCGCCCGGCAGACGCGGGCAACGCCCGGCGTGTAGGCCATCGAGAGGTCGTCCTGCGTCCGGAGCGGCGTTTTCAGGCGAATCTCGATCTTGCCGCCATCGTGGAGCTGGAACGTTCGGTCGGTCGACTGGAGGACGGTGACTTCCGGAATGCTCCGAACGCGGTTGACGATTTGGTCGCAGTGCTCGGTGTCGCAGGCGTAAACGACGAGATCGCGGGCAACTTGTCCTTGGTGGAGGCATAGCCCGGAGACCTCGCCGATCGAGCCGTTGACCTCGCCGACGGCCGTGGCGATCAGACCCAACATGCCGGGCCGGTCGGGATAAGAGAGCCGCAAAACGATACTGTAAGAAGAAGTGGGGCGTTTCATAGAGCGTCCAATGTACCGAACGCCGCCCGGGTTCGTCAAGGATGCGAAGGCCCTACTTCTTCCTCGCCAATTTCCTGAGCGCCTCGATGCCGCGATCGAGCACCCGGTCGTCGGCGGCGTAGGAGATGCGGAAATGCGTGTCGTGGTGGCTGAAGACGTTGCCGGGGATGATGAGCAACTGGTGCTTTTCGATCGCCTCGCCGACGAACTCCATGCCGGCGCCCCAGGGGAGTTTGGGGAAGGCATAGAACGCGCCGCCGGGCGTGACCATTTCATAGTCGTCGGCCAGCCCCGCGACAATCCGGTCGCGTTTCGCCCGATAGGCGTCGATGTACGGCGTCATGTCGAGGTCCATTGCCGCCGCGGCCGCCCATTGCAGCGGGTGCGGCGCGCAAACAAAGCTGTACTGTTGCAGCTTGAGCATCTCGTGGATGATGGCCGACGGCCCGTGGGCGAAGCCGAGTCGCCAGCCGGGCATTCCGTAGGTCTTGCTGAAGCCGTCGACCACCAGCGTCTGCGGGTTGTACTTCGCCGGCGAGACGAACGGCCGATCGTAACAGAACTCGCGATAGATTTCGTCGCTGATCAGGAGAACGTTCCGCCGCGCCGCCAGTTCGGCCACGCCGCGGACCGCCTCCTCGCTGGCCACCACGCCGGTCGGATTCGCGGGACTGTTGAAGATAATCGCCTTCGTTCTTGGCGTGATGGCGTCGGAGAGCCGATTCAAGTCGATCTGGAAGTCCGGATAGGTGTCGACGTAGACGACCTTGCCGCCGATCACGGCCGAAAGCGAGTCGTACATCACGAAGTTCGGATCGAAGACGATGACTTCATCGCCGGGATTGACGACGACCATCAGCGCCAGCATCAGGCCGCCGCTGGTGCCGCAGGTGATGAACAACTCTCGGTCGTCATGCGTGTACTCGCTGCGGAGGCGGGCTTCGAGCTTCTCGCGCAGCGGCCCGATGCCCTGGGTCAGCGAATAGCCGTTCTTGCGGCCTTCGATGGCGTCGATCGCTGCCCGGCGTATCGGCTCCGGCACATCGAAGTCGGGCTGGCCGATCGAAAGGTTGATCGGGTCCTTCAGTTTTGCGCCGAGGTCAAAGACCTTGCGGATTCCAGAAGCGTCGAACAGTCGGGTGCGGTCGGCAAGCCAATGGGTGGACATCATGACGAAGCTCAAATGACGAATGACGAAAAAGGGAACGATAGATGGCTATTCTACCTGGGCGGCGGGTGGCGGTCGACGACTCGGTGGTGATGCCACGGCATTCACGACCTCCGTGCGGGTCTGCAGATACTCGCGCAGCCGGGACGCCAATTCCTTTCCGTAATACAACTCGACGCATTTCAGATTCAACTCGCGAGCATCGAGCCCCGGATTCAGGGCCGCGATTGTCTGCCGCGAGAGGTTGACCATCGTGGCGGTCAAGCCGAAAGCCATCCGGAGCCGTTCTTCCGGCGTCATTTGGCGCAGCAACTCGATCTGCACGCGCTCGGCGTCGGGATGGGTGTCGGAAAGCATCGCCGGCGACTCGCGGGCCTAGTGGTGGTGGCAATTCGGGCCGCAGCAGTGGGACGAGGGGCAGACATCGCGGGCGGGGCAGGATGACGTCCCGCCGACCACATGGCCGGCCGGGGCGCTCATCTGCCGCTCGACGTGGCCCCGTCCGCACGCCGGACAGGCGGGCAGCTCGCTCCCGCGAACCAACTCCTCAAACTCCCGACCGCAATCCAAGCAAGCATATTCATAGATGGGCATCTAGCGGCTCCTTGAAAGCACTCGGCCCATTATACTCGTTGCGAGCAACTGCTAGAATAGTGGCCGCCGGCTTGCCGTGGGGCAGGTTGGCAACCTGCCTTGAAGTCGACAGGACGACTGCAAAGTTGTTCGTAGTTCCGGCTCTAGCCGGTCATTTGCCGCCTAAAGGCGGAACTACGAACGCCTGCAACGGACTTTGCAGTACGCCTTGAAGTCGACAGAAGCTTGGCAGCTGTCAATCTGCTCCAAATCAGAAGCCAACCATGACGATCGCCCTCACGCGCGAACAATCACGGCAGGTCGATCGAGTCGCGGCCGACGAATACGGCTTCTCGGGCCTGGTGTTGATGGAGAACGCCGGCCGTGGAGTGGCTGACGTGCTCTGCCGGCTGGGCATCGGTGGGCCGGTCGTCATCTGCTGCGGCAAAGGGAACAACGCGGGCGATGGTTTTGTGCTCGCCCGGCATCTCGACCTCCGCGGTTACATGGTCCGCGTGCTGCTCTGGGCCAACCCGGACGAATTGACCGGCGACGCCGCGGCCAATTATCGCATCCTGGCGAAGACCGACGTGCCGATCGAGGTCTTTGGCGCGTCACACGACGACAAGCGGCTGACCAAGCTGCTGGAGGGTGCGGTGTGGATTGTCGATGCCCTGCTGGGCACCGGGGCTCGTGGCGAGCCGCGCTCGCCAGTGGATGCGGTCATTGACCAGCTCAACGCGTCGGCGGTCCCGAAGTTGGCCATCGATCTGCCCAGTGGCCTGGATTGTGACACGGGCCAGCCCGCCCGACACACCATCCGCGCGACCGAGACCTGCACGTTCGCGGCCGCGAAGATCGGCTTCTCGGCCCCGGCGGCTGCGGGGTACGTCGGGCGGTTGCACGTCTTGGATATCGGTGTTCCGAGGAAGATCATCGAGCGTGTGCAAAAGGAGCGATCGTTGTAGGAGCCTCCTTTCTCCCTTTCGCAGAGGGACGGGGGGAGGACGATTGGTCGATTGACGTGCGGCCCTCACCCTAACCTTCTCTCAAACGGAGAGGGGACAAGGCCCAGCGATGCACTACGAAGTTGAGATGAAGTTTCCTGTCGGCGAAGCGGCCGCGTTCGTGGCACGGCTTGGCGAGTTGGGCGTGGCGGCTTCCGAGCCATGTTCGGAGGTGGACGTCTATTTCGCCCATCCGGCGCGCGACTTTGCGCGGACCGACGAGGCCCTGCGGCTGCGGCGCAAGGGCGAGCGGTTCTTCATCACCTACAAAGGCCCGAAGGTGGACCCGACCACCAAGACCCGCCGTGAGATCGAGATTCCTTTGGAGGGCGATGAAGCGAGATTTCATGCCTGGTTCGCGCTGCTTGGCGAGCTGGGTTTCACGCCGGCCGGCGAAGTGAAGAAGCGGCGCCGCAAGGCCGAAATCCCCTGGCAGGGCCACGCTGTCGAAGGCTTGCTCGACGAGGTCGAAGGGCTTGGCTCGTACGTCGAACTTGAGCTGATCGCCGATGCCGACGGCCTCGACACGGCCCGGCAATGCTTGGCGTCGCTGGCCCAGCGGCTCGGTCTGACCGGAAGCGAACGGCGTAGCTATCTGGAACTGTTGCGGCAGAAGAACTGACTACGGCTCTGTTTTGTGGCCTAGCATCGGGTATACTGCGCCGGGTATGAACTACCTGTCGCATGCCCTGCCCTTTCTCGACCGGCCGTACTTCGTTGCCGGCGTCAGCGTGCCCGATTGGCTGATGGTGGCCGATCGCCGGGTGCGGATTCGCTCGAAACACGCCGAAGCGTTTCTCAACGACGAAGACCCGGTCGTGGCGGAAGTCGCGGCCGGTGTGTTGCAGCACCTTCGCGACGACGCGCGTTTTCACGAGACTCGGGCGTTCGCCGAGACGGTGCTGCAACTGACGGTCCGCGTCCGTGACGCGTTGGCCGGCGAGCCGGGGATGCGGCCGGCCTTCCTCGGTCATCTGCTCGCGGAACTGCTGCTCGACGCCGCGCTGATGGCCGAAGACGCGAGCCAGCTTTCGACTTACTACGAGGTCCTCGATCAACTCGACGCGCGGCAGGTCGAGGCGGCGGTCAACCGGATCGCCCCGCGGAGCACCGGCCGCCTGGCCGCCTTCATCGAGCTGTTCCGCCGCGGGCGGGTCTTGTGGGATTATCGCGAAGATGGCACACTGATGACGCGGTTGAATCAGGTGTTGCGGCGGGTCGGGCTCGAGCCGCTGCCCGATGAGTTCGTCTCGCTGCTGCCGGCGGCGAGGAAACTGGTTGCGGAACGCAAAGGTGAGTTGCTTGGCGTACCGTAAAGGCGCGACCAGTGGTCGCGGGACGCGCGACGCGACCACCGGTCGCGGCTTTGTTCGGGAGCACATGATGCGATACGGAATGAATCTGCTCTTGTGGACCGATACGCTGAGCGACGCGGCCTTGCCGTTGTTGGACGACATCAAACAGATTGGTTTCGACGCGGTTGAGTTGCCGCTGTTCGAGGCCGACATCAAGACGTACGCGGCCTGGGCGAAGCATCTCGACGACGCTGGGCTGGCGCGAACGGCGGTCACCGTTCGCGGGGCCAACGACAACCCGATGAGCTACGACCCGAAGATCCGCCGGAAGGGCGTCGATGCCAACAAGGCCGCGCTCGATTGTTGCCAGGCCGTCGGCGCCGAGGCGTTGGTCGGGCCATATCATTCCGCTCTGGGGTTCTTCAGCGGCGCCGGGGCCACCGAGGACGAGTGGAAATGGGCCGTTGACAGCATGAAGCAGGTGGCCGAACATGCCGAGACCTGCGGCGTGACCCTGGCCTTGGAGTGCGTGAACCGCTTTGAGTGCTACCTCTTGAACACGGCTGCCCAGGGCGTGCGCTTCTGCCGCGAGGTGGACCATCCGCGCTGCAAGATGATGTACGACACGTTCCATTCGCACATCGAGGAGAAGGACACGGCCGCCGCGATTCGCGAGCTGGAAGGGCTCTTGGCACACGTGCACATCTCGGAGAACGACCGCAGCACGCCCGGCGCGGGCAACATCCGCTGGGAGGAGACGTTCGATGCGCTGCACGACATCGGTTACGACAATCTCATGGTGATCGAGGCGTTCGGGCTTTCCCTCGAACGGCTGCTGCCTGCGACGAGAATCTGGCGCCGAATGTATGAGAACGAGCGGCAATTGGCCGGCGATGGGCTGAAGTTCATGAAGAGCGAAGTGGCGAAGAGGTGGAAATAGTGCGTGTGAAAGCAACTTTGGATGCCGTCGCGAAAGTGGCTTGAAGATACCAGCGAGCCGGCACTACAATGATAGTGGTTCCTTCGATTGCCAGGAGTCTCAGATGAAAGCTGTAAAAGCCGTAATCCAGAATGGTGAGATCTTGCCGGACGAGCCGCTTGCGATGACAGGACGCCATGACGCAATTGTGGTTGTCCTCGATGCGGATCCATGGGAAGACATCCTGCGCGATCCGCGGCCGCGGCCGGAGTTGCTCAAGGCACGGCAGGTGGCGCAATCGGATTATCTGGCCGGCAAGACAACGCCAATTGATCCGGATGCCATGCCGTGAAGTCCACTGCGAACGACCGCTTTTGGGCCCTTTACGGCGAGCTTTCTTCCACAGTGCGTGAGGAGGCGAAGGAAGCGTTTCATCTCTTCCGGCAGAACCCGGCTCATCCCGGTCTTTCGCTTGAACGGCTCCGTTGCGACCCCGAATCGTGGTCAGTGCGAATCACACGGGGCTATCGGGCGGTTGGCTGGAAGCAAGGAGACACCATGGTTTGGTATTGGATCGGCAGCCATGCAGATTTCGACGAGACCTTCCGAGTATGACGTTGCCATCTGTTGAGCCGCCGTTTCAGTCGCAGCCACAGGGCATCTCGTTGGACGAGTTGGCCCAGGCGTTCGCGCAGGTCATGGGCGCCGAGCCGCGCCGGCCGAAGGAGCCGCGATCGCCAGACGCCGGGCCGCCGGGCGATGCCCCGCCCACGGCGAAGGCCGCCGCGGTTGAGCAGAGCGTCGAGCCGGCTCCGGCCCTGCCCTTGGCGTCACCGGACGACTCCTGCCCGATCAACCCGCGGACCATCTTCGAGGCGATGCTTTTCGTCGGGAACCGGGAGAATCGGCCACTGACGCTGGCCCAGGCGGCCGAGCTGATGCGCAACGTGGCGGCCGACGAAATTCCTCCGCTGGTCGACGAGCTGAATCGCCGGTACGACACCGAGGGCGCGCCGTATCGAGTGGTCGGCGACGGTGACGGCTACCGTTTGGCGTTGCGCGAGGAGCACAACGCCCTGCGGAACCGCTTCTACGGCCGCGTTCGCGAGGCCAAGCTTTCGCAAGCGGCCATCGACGTGTTGGCGCTAGTGGCCTACCAGCAGCCGATTACGGCGGAGAAGATCACCTCGTTGCGCGGCAAGCCGAGCAGCCACGTCCTTTCGCAATTGGTCCGCCGGGGCCTGTTGCGGATCGAGCGGCCTGAGCAGCGCCGCGAGGCGCCACACTACCAAACGACCGACCGTTTCTTGCGGCTGTTCCATCTCGAATCGTTGGCCGACTTGCCCCGCAGCGAGGACCCGTAGGACGGGCTCTCTAGCCGATCCCGAAGGAAGCCCTCATATGCCGCGAGCCTATTGCCGCGACGCTTGCAGCGGCGTTTCGGCCGGCACGTTGTCCTGGTAGACGCCGACCTTGTCGACGCCGTCGCCGGTCCAGTCGCCCGCCACTGGCTTATCGTTCGGGCCGCCGAGCTCGAAGACTTTGTCGGCAGCGTCGACACGGTGGTTGTTGTTCGTGTCGAGGTAGAACGTGCCGTGGCGGTAGACGCCGACTTTCGAGATGCCGTCGCCAGTCCAGTCGCCCACGACAGGCAGGTCGCCCGGCTGGCCGTACTCGACGACCGTGTCGCGATCGGTAAAGCGGCCATCGCCGTCCATGTCGAGATACCACGTGCCGCCGCGGAAGACGCCGATCGAGTAGATGCCATCGCCGTTCCAGTCGCCGGCAACTGCGATGTCGCCCTTGCGGCCGTACTCGAACACGTGGTCGATCAGGTCGGAACGCATCCGGCCTGCGGTTCCCTTCTTCATCGTCCGCCAACCGATGGCGGCATCGGTCGGGTCAGGCGGCACGTTTTTCGGACGCTTGTACGGCGGTGGGTTCTGGGCGTCGGGCAAACCCGGCTCGGCCATCACGGCTTGCAGGTCGCCGATCCACGCGGGACCGAAGATGCCGATGTCCGTCTTATCGTCGCCGTTCCAGTCGCCGGCCACCGGCTGGTCACCCTTCTTGCCAAGCTTGATCCATAGGTCCTTGTCGTCCCAAACGCCGTTGCCGTTCAGGTCGAGGAACCATAGGCCGTCGAGGAAGACGCCGATTTTGGTGACGCCGCTTCCATCCCAGTCGCCCGCCACCGGCTTGGCGCCGGACATTCCAAAGCGAAGCGTCTTGATCGGCACGCCGTTCGCGTCGGCGAGGACGAACTGGCATTGATCCATGGCCGGCCCGCTCCAAGAGACCGGGTCGAAGTAAAGCCCGGTGTCGGACTCCGTGAACTCGGCGGCCGAGGCGTCGCTTCGGGGCTGGCCCGCGTCGATGACGCTCAAGTGCCAAGTATATCCGCCCGGCAGGCCGCCGCCGCCAAGGACCGGCTGCGTCACCGTGAGCGGCGAGGAATAATACGGCCGCGCGATCGGCGCTTCCGCGCTGTACGGGATGGGCGCGGGCGTCGGCGTCGGGCTTGGCGACGGAGTCGGAGTGGGGCCACCGGGAGGTGAATCCGGCGTCCGTTCAACCAGCACCTCGCTGAAGTTGTACTGCACGGCCACGTCGCCCGGGTTGATCGGAATCTGCACGATCGCCGCCCCCGACGTGCTGACCGCCAGCGTGCTGAGGATGCTCTCATCGGGCGCGGAATAGCGGTTGACCAGCATGCCTCCGTTGCTGCCGACCGAGTCGACGCCGGGCACGTAGTTCGTCGGTTGGATTTCGATGATCGAATAGACGCCCGGCCGGAGCCCGGTGAACTGGTAATACCCGTTGGCGTCGGTGGTCGTGGTGATCTTCTGCCCGTTGGCGTCGGTCAACGGATAGCCGGTGGCATCGCACAACTCCAGCACAATGCCGCTCAGCATCGTGTCGTCGGACGTAAGCTTGCCGTCGCGGAGAGTCGGAATGTCGGGGTCCGGATCGCTCTGCTTGAGCTTGATTGCCTGGCCGTCTTGGAACACATAGCCGGAGATCTTGGCCGGAATGATTTCATAGAAGTCGTAGTTCTGGCCGCTGACGCCGGCGTCGAGATGGGCGGAAAGGATCTTGTCGTAGCCGTCGAGCGTGCCGCCGGCCGTGCCCACTTGGTCGCCGCCTTCGAGATACGAAGCCGGCTGGACCTCCTCGACCCCGTAGATGCCCGGTGTCAAATCGGTGAAAGCGTACTTCCCGTTGGCGTCGGTCACCGTCGAGCGGAGCCGGTTGCCCGAGCTATCGAGCAAGTAGACGGTGACGCCTGACAGGAGCGTCTCGCCCGTGTCGAAGGCATTGTTTGCATTGACGTCGACGTAGACCTTGCCGGCGATGGCGGCGGGCAGCAGTTCGCCGAAGTCGTACTCTTTGCCGCGCTGTCCACTCGCCAGTGCGATGCCGTCGATCAGGTCGCCCGGGTTGTGGGCCGTGCCGCCGGCGGTGCCAGCCGCGTCCAGGCCGTCCTTGTAACCGGTTGGCTGGGTCTCGGCGACGCCATACGTGCCCGGCGTCAGGTCGTCGAAAAGATAGAAGCCGGCCGCGTCGGTGATTGTCGTCAACCCCGTCGAAGTGCCGCTCGAATCCAGGAGCGTCAGGGTGACGCCGCCGATGGGCGTTTCGCCGTCGTCGAACACGCCGTTATTGTTCGCGTCGACATAGACGAAGCCGCTCACGCTGACTGGCAGCAACTCGCCAAAATCATACTCCTTGCCCTGCTGCCCGCTGACGAGCTGGATGCCGTCGATCAGATCGCCCGGGTTGTGGGCCGTGCCGCCAGCCGTGCCCGCAACATCCAGGCCGTCCGTGTATCCGTCGGGCTGCGTCTCGGCGACGCCGTATCGGCCGGGCATTAAGCTGTCGAAACTGTAGTAGCCCCAATCGTCGGTGGTGGTCGTCTGGCCCGTCGCGTTGCCGCTTGAATCGAGCAGCGCGACGGTGACGCCGCCGAGGGGCGTCTCACCGTCGTCAAAGACGCCGTTGTTGTTCTCGTCGTGATAGACGTAGCCGCTGACGCTGGCGGGCCGCGTTTCCGCGAAGTCGTTATGGACGCTGTCCTCGCCGCCGTCGAGGTTGATGCTGCTCAGAATATCCACGGTTGCGACGACGCCGCGAGTCTGGCCGCCCACGGTGCCCGGCGTGTCGCCGACGCTCAGATAGCCGTCTGGCTGCACTTCGACGATCTGGTACATGCCCGGAAGCAGACCTTCGAACTTGTAGTTGCCATTGGCGTCGGTCGTGGCCGTCCTGCCCGTGGTGATGTAATCGCCCTCGAACTCATACAGCACGAGTTGCACGCCGGCAATGCCTGCGTCGCCGGACTCCTGCTTGTTGTCGGCGTTCATGTCTTCGAAGACGGCGCCGGAGAGCGTGATCGGCAGCGGCATCTGCTGAGCCGAGCCGCTCGCGCCGGCCGTATAGACCGGGCCTGGCGAGCAGACTGTAGGCACGTAGGCCAGTGCGGCCGCGTTGTCGTAGTCGTCGTTCGGCAGCGCGCCGTCGAGCCCGGTGCCGCTCAGGTCGTAGCGGTCATAGAAGACCAGGGCCGAAGTGGTCAGATTCTGCATATGGGGCGCGACGAAGGAGGCCGTCAGCGTGGCTCCCTCGAATTCAGCGCCTTCGGCGACGGCGTTGGCTTCGAGGTTTCCGTTCTCGTCCACGTCGATGCTGAAGACGAGTTTGTCGCCGGCCGTGAAGCCGCTCAGGGAAATCACCAGTTGCGTGCCGCCGTTGGCGACCGACGTGCCGGTAATCTGGAACCCGTCGTGGTTGACGATCGTCAGCGGGAAGTCGCCGTAGGCCCCGCCGCCGCCTGCCGCGGTGTTGAAGAAGGTGTTGTCCGTGTCGATCCGGATTTGGGTAAGCTCCGTGCCGGCCGCGCCGCCGGTGAAGCTGACTTGGAACAGGTCGGCCACCGGCGCGCCGGTCCCCTTCAGCGTGTTTGGCTCGTCGAAGTTGTTCGAGTCCTCGAAATAGGTCGTGGCGACATGGAGCGGGGCCACGGTGGCCGAGAGCATCTGCCGGGCCTCGACCTGCTCGAAACGGCAAGTTCGCACGCGCGACCCGGCATGCCGCCGGCTTCGATGGTGCGGTTTTGCAACCGAGTGACCGCGATGGAAGAACAGCTTTAGCAGGTCCACGTCAACCTCCGTGTCGATTCTCGTCCTGAAACTCAGGTCTTGGGTCGTCTTGGGTCTTGGGTCTTGGGGTCTTAGCACGAACAACCGCAACCGATTCCCAAAACTCAAGCCCCAAAACCCAAGCCCTAAGTCCTAAGCCCTAAGCCCTAAGCCCTAAGCCCTAAGACCCAAGTCCTAAGACCCAAGTCCTAAGACCCAAGCCCCAAGTCCCCGACTATCTCCGAGTCATTTTCTCAATCGCTTGATCGGCCACGTTCCAGAGCCGAACCGTCGTGTCATAGCTGCCGGAAATGAGCGTCCCGGTGTGCTGGTCGAGGACCAGCGTGGTGATCGAACCGGTGTGGCCGACCATCCGGCGAACCTCCTGCCCCTTGGCCAAATCCCATAGGTGAATCACGTTGCCGCTGCCGGCCGATGCGAGCGTCCGCGGGCCGCAGAAGCACAGGGCCATCACCGCGCCCGACGGCTGCGTCAGATCGGCGACCGGGCTGCCGGTGCTGGCGTCCAACAACCGGATGATCCGTTGCTGTCCGGCCGCGGCCAGCAGCTTGCCATCGGGTGAGTAACACAAGGCATTGATTCTTCGGGTCGAGGCGGTCACATCCGTCACCGCGCGGCCAGTTTGGGTGTCCCAGACGCGCACCACGCCGGTCCGGCCGGCGGCAGCCATCCGGGCGCCGTCGGGCGAAAAGGCGATCGTGCGGACGTCGTTGCCCGGTGCGTCGAACTGCCGGACGAGCAGGCCCTGCTGCACGTCGAAGACCGAGACCTTATCGCCAAAACCGGCCGCGGCCAACGTCCGGCCGTCCGGGCTGAAGGCCAACGTATAGATCGCCGGCAAGCGGTCGGTCAGATCACGCGGCCGTTTTCCGGAGCCAACGTCCCAAAGGCGGATGCGGCCGTCGGCGCCTGCGGTGGCCAGCACCTGGCCGTCCGGCCGGAACGCCGAGACCTTGACCCAATCGGCATGCCACTTCAATCGCTCGACGAGGCCGCCATTCTGCGCATTGAGGATTCGGACCAGATGGTCGTCGCCGGCGGCGGCCAGAAGCTTTCCGGCCGGATCGATCGCGACGCCGGAAATGACCGGCTGCTTTTCACGCCCGTCGATCGGGGCCAACTCGATGACCCGCCGGGCCGAGACGTCCGGCACAGCCTGCCCCCGGCTGGGCGTGCTCTGGAGCAGAATGCCGGCGGTCAAAATTGCCAAGTAGAACGAGAAGGGAGATTTCAGTCGCATAACTCACCACCCAAGGATGGAGGGCCGACCGCGCGTCGCTCGCCTAAATCGGTCGAGCGAACGGCCGTTTCTTTCCGCGCCAACGGAGTATCGCTTTCCTTTCATCGGCCAAAGCGGACGGCCCAGGCGATGAGAAGTTGTCCGCAAGATTCGGAAAAGATTGGCTGGCGAAAATGGGTTGAGTTTGCCGGCCTTTTCGAGAGGGCAACTCCCCCGGGAAGGTAATAGGTGAGAAGTGATCTCGCACCAGAAAAAAGGGGGGGGCGGTGGCGGTTCGTAGTTCCGCCTTTAGGCGGCGATTTTCCTCATGGCGCTCCCGAAGTGCGAAAACCTCGTTCCCACGGTCCCCCCGTGGGAACGCACCGCTTGGACGCTCTGGCGTCCTCTGCATAACGCAACGCGTTGAACCGGTTATCGATCCCGGCGAGGCAGGAGCATCGCCACGAGTGTGTTCCCACGCGGGTGCATGGGGACAAGGTTTGTCGTCGCCCATTCAACGGTATTGCTGTTAGTCCCGGCCATCGCCAAACCGTGTGGCCCGGCATCTGCCAGTGCCATTGATTTGCCACGTCGTCCTCCCATAATAGAGGGAACTCGTACGCTTCCTTTTGCCCGATTTCACCAACGAAAAGGCTCACTCATGGCCCGAATGATCTCGCTCCTGGCGGTGTTCGCCCTCGTTTGTTCGCTCACTTGTACGGCGTGTGCCAAGCAGCCGCCGCTGCGGGAGATCATTGACCCGGCCGAGGCCGCCAAGGACCCCGATTTCAAGATTCAAGGGGAGTACGTGGGAGATGGGACCTGGGCCGGCGGCGAGAAGGCCAAGGCCGGGGCCCAAGTGATCGCCAACGGCGACGGGCAGTTCACCGTTGTCATGACCAAGGGCGGGCTGCCTGGTGACGGCTGGAGCCGCGGCGATCTCCAGTTTTCCCTCGCCGGCAAACGCGAGGGCGATATAGTCACGCTCTCGGGCAAGGGCTTCTCGGGCAAGATTGCCTTCGGTTGGTGGCCCCCG
>JBDKUC010000423.1:0-2991 GCA_039679885.1 Thermoguttaceae bacterium
CAACGTGCCCCCGTGGCTGACGCTGCCGGTCCTGTCAAAGGGCGGCCACAAGCCGCGACCGATGTCGCCGCCGCATGTCTCGCCGCTTGGGGTAATTGCGTTCAGTAAGCAACTCTACATTGGTGGAGGAAGGGAGCGACAAGAGGTCGTCGGCGTTTCGGCAGATGAGGCACTGCGGCTGTTCCTTGACAGTGTGAGCCCGCGGGCGACCTCGGCCAGACGCCGGGTAGAACGTGTCCTGCGGATGGTGCTCGCCCGACGATCACAGCTCGTGGCTGCTGCAGCCCACGTGCAGCACACTCCCGATTCCTGGGATCGCCGGAGAGAAGCCATGAAGACATTTGATCGCCGCGAGGCATTGCGAACGGTTACAGTGCTTGGCGTGCTGTTGCACAAGCTCGGTCGCGCAAGGGAGGATTACATGAACGATGTGGCTTTCAAACTCGGCCAGTTGCTGGCGACTGTGGACGTGGTCCATGCCGGATATTGCGCCGACGTCCGTGACGGCGCAGTGCCGCCGTCCTTGTTGGGCAATCAGGTCTTTGCGACAGCCCAGAGCGCACCCGACAAGTCGCTCGCAATGCTCTGTCGACGTTGGAAACCGTATGCCGCCTGGGTCAGCAAGGCCAGTCGTAATCGCAGTCGGGCTGACGGGCTGATTGCGAGCAAGAACAAGGAAGAACAGCAACGAGGCTGGGACATCAAGAAGGCGTTGCGGCACGCTCGCGAAATTCAGCCCCTGGCCGACGAACTCGCTTCAGGGTTGGTGGGATGCACGGTCAATAACACGTTTCGCGCTGAGTTGTTGCTGGGCTACATTGCGGGCCTGGGCAAGACTCAGAGAGACGAAACCGACGATGACAGCGGCGAATCGACGGAAGTCACGACACAGGAGAATTAACCATGACTGCGAAACGTAGGATTGACCAGGTTCTGTTCAACCGCGGCACGGGCGTTCTGGTCATTGAGGCCCGCCACAGCAATCCCAATGGCGACCCCGACGCCGAGAGCGAGCCTCGGACGATCGAGAGTGACGGACGGGGACTGATTTCTCCGGTTTCCTTCAAACGCAAGCTCCGCGATCTGTTGGCCAATCAAGATGGTCCAGTCTGGTGCGAGGCACAGCGTGTCCTCAACCTGATGGAAAACGGAGACGGAAGGGGGTACGCCATCCTCGAGACGCGCGGCCGCGACCGCGATGCGATCTTCAAGATGACAGCCGATCAGTTCAGGAAGGCGTACTGGGACGGGCGGGTCTTCGGCAATACCTTTCTCGAAGATATCAAGGGCAAGGATTTCAAGGCCGGTGAAAAGGACCATTTCATTAGCACCGGCGTAGTCCAGTTCGGCCCTGGGGTCAGCGTTGCGACCATCGACATCGAACGCTTGACGACGACCAACAAGTCGGGCGTCCAGGAAGGCAAGGATCGGGGCATGGCTCCGTTGGGTTGGCGCGTCGTACGCCACGGAGTCTATGTAATGCCTTTCTTCGTCAACCCGATGGTGGCAAGCAAGAACGGCTGCGAAGCACTTGACATCGAACTGCTGAAGTTCATCATCCCCCATGCATATCGCAATACCGCCTCAGCGATTCGACCCTTCGTGGAGATCCGGCACGCGTGGTATGCGGAACACACGTCGCCCTTGGGATCGTGCCCGGATTCACTGATCCTCGACGCGATAACTCCAAAAAAGATCAAGGGGCAGCCTGACGAACCGTCCACGTCGATCGACGAATACGAAATTCCGACGAAGCTGAAGCCGGAGGTGCGAAAACGACTTGCAGGCTTCGAGGATCTGTGCGAGAAGCAATGGGGTAAGGCGTGACGCTCAGGAGCGATACACGGCTGCCGCTGGCCCACTCGCCGCGACGTGAGGGTGCGCTGGGGGACCCCTATGAGCGACACGTCGACGCAGTCCGGCGGGGGGCACGGGAGCGGGCGGAGGCAATGCTTCGCTATGCGATCGATGCGCCGGCAGGCCTGTTGGAGACGATTGTCGATGCCGCAACGTTCCACGACCTCGGTAAGCTCGATTCCGACACGCAGGCGGCTTTGCGGGCGGGACGCGGCCGCAAGCTGAAATGGGACCACGTCGACGCCGGTGTCGCGTACCTATCCACCGCACGCAATTGGATGGCAGCGTGGCTCGTCCGGGCGCACCACCCACCCGGCCTCCCGGAGAAGCAGGAGCACTTCGATGCGGATAATAAGGGAAGGCGATTGCGCGGCCGCCGCCGCGATGGAGAGGATTCGCGGCGTCACGACGAACAGAAGACGCGAACTAACGCATGCTTCACGCAGTACGTGGAGGCACACCAAGCAGCTTTGGGCCGCAGCGAAGTCACACCGCAACGTCCAGCCCACGGTCTGACGATGCGGCTTGCGCTGTCCTGCCTTGTCGACGCCGATCACGCCGACACCGCCTTCTTTGATACCGGTCGCCTGCCAGCGAACGAGCCAGAGCCACGCTGGGCTGAAAGGTTGGAGGCCCTCTGCCGATACGTCGATGCCCTACCCGCCGGAGGCACCGACGAGCAACGAGAGCGTAACCGCCGCCGCGCGAGCTTCTTCGACGCCTGCTTGAATGCGACCGTCACAGATCCCATAGCGGCGTGCGAAGGACCGGTAGGACTTGGCAAGACGACCGCGGTAGCGGCTTACCTGATCCGCCGGGCGCGCGATGAGAGGCTGCGTCGGCTGATCATCGTGGCCCCGTACACGAACGTGCTTAGGCAGACGGCGCAGCGATTGCGAACGGCCCTTGTTCTGCCCGGCGAACGGCCCGATCGCGTCATCATGGAGCATCACCACCGCGCGGATTTCGCGGACGTCGAAGACCGTGACCTAGCCGTCTTGTGGCGAGTCCCAATAATACTCACAACGGCCGTCAGCTTCTTCGAGTCTCTGGCAGCGTGCGATCCAGCATCGTTACGAAAACTCCACGCGATCCCCGGCAGTGCAATCTTCCTCGACGAGGCTCACGCCGCTT
>JBDKUC010000283.1:0-3115 GCA_039679885.1 Thermoguttaceae bacterium
GTTGCTGCACGTGCATCAGACGGTGGTCAGCGAGCACGCCCAGCGCCCGAGCTTCACCTGGTGGATGGGCGGCATCACGTTCTTTCTGTTCCTCGTCGAGGCCGTCACCGGCGTTCTTCTGATGTTCCGGTACCGGCCCACCGTCGAATGGGCGTATTCGGACATGCTCGACCTGCGCGACGTGGTTTCGTTCGGCGTGCTCCGAGAGGTTCACCGTTGGGGCGGACACGCCATGGTGATTGCCGTGGTGCTGCACATGTATCGCGTCTTTCTGACGGGCAGCTACAAGCGGCCGCGGGAGTTCAACTGGTGCGTGGGGGTCCTCCTGCTGATCTTGGTGCTCGGGCTTTCGTTCACCGGCTACCTGCTTCCCTGGGATCAGTTGGCGTATTGGGCCGTCACGGTCGGCGCGGGGCTGGCCGGCGACGCCCGTAGCGCGTTGCTTGGCGGCAACTCGGTGGGCGAGGAGACGCTGAACCGCTTCTACGTCTTGCACTGCCTTGGCCTCCCGATGCTGGCCTCCTTTCTGATGGCGTTACATTTCTGGCGGGTGCGAAAGGATGGGATCAGCGGGCCGCTCTAGCGGTTGAACAGGCTTCTTGCGGCTAGGAACGCAACGGACAACCAAGTGGAGGCGAGCGCCATGCCGGAAGCTGTCAAAGCGGCAATCGACGACGCGCTCACTCCGGCGACGGCCTTCTTGGGCTGGTTTGCCACGCTGGCGGTTCTCTATCTCGGCCGGCGGTGGTTCGTGCGGCCGGGCGTGGCCGTCTTCCTCCTGATCCTCTCGCTGTCGTTTCTTGGGGCGTCGCTCGGTGATCGCCAATTCGCTGCCGTGGCGCTGACGCCAGACGCCGTTGCGGTGTGGGTGATGCTCTATCTGCTGGCGTTTTTTACCTGGCTGGCAACGGCGCAAGCGGTCCAGAACGATGATCGCTGGACCGGGTTGGCTTCGGAGGAAGCCTCCGCCGCGGAACAGGAACGGTCGATGGCGCCAGTGTGGCCCGACTTGGTCGCAAGCGAAATCGTCTGTGCGAGCGTGGTGCTGACGCTCGTCTTGGCGTGGTCGCTGGCGGTTCCCGCTCCGCTGGAGCAGCCGGCGAACCCTGCGCTGACGCCGAACCCGGCGAAGGCCCCGTGGTATTTCCTGGGCGTCCAAGAGATGCTCTTCTGGCTTGGCCAGCCGTCGCGTGGGGTGGCGGCGCTCCTTCTGGCCGTGGCGGCGTTGATGGCGTTGCCCTACGTGGACCGAGGTCCGGCGACCGCTGGCTGTTACACGATCCGCCCTCGCCGGACAGTCTACCTGCTGTTCCAATCCGCCTTTTGGCTAACTGTGCTTCTCACCGTGGTAGGGATATTCCTGCGAGGAGCGGATTGGGGCTTTTTCGGGCCTTACCGGATTCGCGTTCCGTAGGGGCGGCAAAACAGTCGCTCCGCTCCATCTTCCGCGGGATGCGGAAAATACTCCCACCGTCGATCCGCCCTGAACGACCGGGACGGAGTGTTCCGAAACCTATATTTCCCTGGACCATCTTGGGCCAAGTTACTATGGTTGGCCGATGGCGGCAGGCTCTTTCGCCCGCCGAGGAGGTTTTCCATGGGCAGCAATGGGGAAAAGATTCTTGGCGTTATCGGCCGGAAATGGCCATACATCGTTGCCGTCGGCCTGATGCTGGCCGGCGCCGCCTTCGCCCCGTCCTTGTACGGCCTACTGCAAAGCTACGAGTGCCAGCGCCTTCGCGATCGATGGGAGCAGCGCGGCGAACGAACTCCTATCGTCTCGAAGCGGGCCGTGCTCCCCAGGGCCGAATCGAAGGCCATTGCATCTGCCACCAGTTGGTACCCTCTGAGCGCCGCAGCCGGCCTGCTCGTGTTGAGTCTCACGATGGCCGCCAATCTCGTGGCGATGGCCAAGCGGAATGCCGCCGCGGCGACGCTCGCCGGCCATCTTGCGAAAGCCAATCGGCAACTGACCGCCGAGATCGCCGATCGCAAGAAAGTCGAGGCCATTCTGCGGGAAGGCGAGCGGCAGTACCGATTGTTCGCGGAAAACGTCACGGACTTGATCTGGATTATGGACCTGTCGGGACGGTACGCGTACTTCAGTCCATCGATCCGCGAGGCGATTGGATACACGCCTGAGGAAGGCGTGGGACTGACGATCGACGACATGACCACGCGGGCCTCCGCCGCCGTCTTCCATCGCAAGCTGGAAGAACTGGGCGCGGCCTTCGAGGCGGGCCAGCCGATCCCGAGCGAACCGTTCGAGATCGAAAAAATCTGCAAGGATGGCAGCCGGACGTGGGGCGAAGTCACGATGAGCGCCATGCACGACGACGCGGGCAATTTCGTCGCCGTGCAGGGGGTGACCCGGGACATCACGGAGCGAAAGCACGCCGAGGAAAGGCAGGCCCGGTGCCTCCGGCGTCTGGAGCGGGTAAACCAGCTTCAAGAGGAGCTGTTGTCGCCGGGCTCGTTGCAGGAAAAGCTTAAGAAGGTCAGTGAAGCCGCCGTCGAGTTGCTCGATCTGGACTTCTGCCGCATCTGGGTGGTCAAGCCGGGAGATCGGTGCGCGGAGGGATGCGTCCATGCACCCCCGGCGGACGAACATCAGCGATGCCGCCATTCCGATCAGTGTCTTCACTTGGCGGCCAGCTCCGGGCGCCGCTCTCACCTCGATGACGTCTACAGCCGCGTTCCGTTCGGACGCGGCACCGTTGGTCTAGTCGTTAGCGGCACGGACAAGAAGTTTCTGACCAATGAGGCAACAACCGACCCGAGGATGCGCGATCACGGATGGGCGAAGGAGCTTGGTCTGGTATCTTTCGCCGACTACAAGCTGCGCGATGCCGACAACAAGCCGACCGGCGTATTGGCCGCGTTCGCCGCGCATCGCATCTCCGAGGAGGACGACGCGTTCCTGTCAAGCCTGGCGGAGATCGCCTCGAAAAGAATCTTGGACGACCAGGCGGCGCAATCGCTGTTGGCCAGCGAGCGGCGCCACCGGCTGTTCGCGGAAAACGTCACGGAAGTCATCTGGACGATGGACCCCGCGACGTTCCGCATCACGTATGCCAGCCCTTCCCTGCAACAGATGATCGGCCGCCCGTGGCAC
>JBDKUC010000213.1:0-10547 GCA_039679885.1 Thermoguttaceae bacterium
CGGCGGCCGCGCGACGATCTCGACCCCACTGTCCAGAATGTCGACGTTCTCCTCGAGCACGATGTCGGCCTGACCACCGCCGAACAGGTTGCGGAAGAGCGTCTGGAAATGGCCGCGGATCGTTTCGAGCGTCTCGGAGAAGAGCCGCCGGCTGTCGCCGTTGATCCGCTCGATGATCTTCTCGAGCGAACCCTTGGCGGAGGTCAGATCGGCGAACTGATCGGCAAGCGTCTTGTGCCGCGACTCGAGCTGCTCTAACTCATCGAGCGCCTCGAGGTTGACGTTGCCCAGGTTGTTGATCTTCTGCCGAAGCTCTTCAATTTCCTTCTGCACGGCCGACCGCTCGAGCTGCTCTTGCGGCGTCGATTCGTGCTCCAACTGGGCCAGTTCAATGCCGTAGTCCTCGCGGAGCCGATCGGCCAGGGCGGTCCGCTCGTGGCGCACGTCCGTGGCGCCAAGCTCCAACGCGTGGATTTTCTCTTCGACTTTCCGGGCGCGGCTGCGAAGCTTCTGCGATTCGGCGGCCAGCCTTTGATGCTGCTGCTGGAGCGACGCCCGCTGCTCCGCCAGGCTCGCCGTGGCGGCGGCAAACGCCTCCTTGCGGACATACAGGTCTGCGATCTCGGCCTCGGCTTCGAGGATTCCGCGTTGGCAAGCCTCGGCGCGGCAGGTCGCCTCGCCCAACCGCTCCCGAGCGTCTTCAATCGCCCGCCGCCGCTCTTGCTGGTTCTCCTGGAACTGCTGCATGTGGCTGCGGAGGTTCCGAAGCCGTTCCTCGCTTTGGGCCAGTTCGACTTTGATGGCCGTGGCCTCATGCTCGGCCGCCAACCGCCGAGTTTCCAACTCCACAAGCTGCTGGTCCAACTGCCGGACGTCGGTTTCCATGGCAGTCACGGCCACGTCGGCGGCTTCTCGCTGCCGCCGGGCCTCGGCCAATCCGCGTTCCGATGATTCCTGCTCCGTTTCCGCCTCGCGCAGTTCGCGAGTGAGCGATTCCCGCTGTTCCTCCAATTCACTGCGACGCAACTCAGCCGTGGCGATCGATTGGCGGTTTTCCGCTGCCGCCGTGAGCGTCTGCTGGTGTTGGGCCGACCGGCCATCCGCCTGCTGCTGCGCCGCGACAATCTGCTCGGCCAGCGCCGCGGCGGCCGCCTCCGCGGTCTGGATCGCGGCGTCCATCTCGTCGATTTGGACCCGCAACGCCCGAAGCTGGCTTCGCCGCGAAATCAATCCCGTGGCCACGTTTCGGGGACCCACGACCAGCGTGCCGGATGGCTCGAGCAGGTCGCCAGCCAGGGTGACATAGCTCAATCCGGCGCCAATCGTATGGGCGAGCGCAAAGGCATGGTCCAGTTTCTCGACGAACCAAGTGCGCCCGAGCAGGCGGTCGGCCAGCGCGGCAAAGCGTGGCTCACATTGAACGAAGCGATCCGCTCGGCCAAGCACGCCCGGCCGGCCGTCGAGATCGATCTCATCCATAAAGCCGCGACCGGTGGTCGCGCCCATCGCATCGGCGCGACCACGGGTCGTGGCTTTATTGCCCTCGAGCCAAACGAAACCGACGCGGCCGCCGAGCCGGTTTGATTCGGCCACGAGCCGATCGAGCAACTCCTGGCTCCTCGTCGCGACCAAATGCTGCGAGGCTTGGCCCAAGGCGATCTCGATCAACGGGGCCACTTCGACGCTCACCTGAAATGCGTCCGCGACCAGCCCCCATACGTTGCGGAGAACGGTGTCGCCAGGCTCGGCGGCTCGCCGAAGCACTTCCTTCACGCCATCGCTAAGGCCGTCGTGCCGGCGCACCAGATCGTCGAGCACTTCAGTCCGCTCCGCCGCGCCCGTGCGGCGACGCCGGAGTTCGGTCAATTCGTTTTGTCTTGCGGCATGTTCCCGCTGTTGCCGGCCGAGTTGGTCCTTCGCGGCGGCCAACCAGCGAGCCTCCTCCTCGACCTTGTCGGCCAATTCGGCGCGTCGCTGCCGAAGCGCTTCCAGCTCCCGCTGCAACAAGTCGATCGCGCCATCCAGTTCGGCCATCCGTTCGGCGGCGCGGCGCCGCGCAGCAACGGCCGCCGCGGCTCGACTCTCCAACGCGCCCACCTCGTTCGCCAGCGCGGCCGCCTGTCGCATCTGCTGGACATGGGCCGCCCGACGCTCCTCTGTCTCGCCGCGAATTCCGTCGAGCGAGGCCAGCACCGCGCGGAACTCGCGCTCCGTCTCGGCCAACCGCCCAGCGACCTGGCCATGGTTGGCCTCGGCCGCTTCGAGCGACTGCGTCGTCTCCTGCAATTGCTGCTGGAGATCGCCCGCCCGAGTGCTCATCGCGGTCAATTGCCGGCGATGCCTCGCGATTTCGTGTTCGAGGTCGATTCCGCGATTTCGCTCATGCTCGACCGTCGATTCCGCAGCGGCGATTCGCTCTCGGTTTCCCGCCGTGTGGCCCTCGGCCTGCCGAAGCTCGTCGGCGACGGCGGCCATCCGGCCGTCGGCGTCGAGCAATTCAGCATCCAACTTCTCGGCCTCGGCGACCTGGCTGTCGCGATCCTGGGTGAGCGATTGCAGTTCGCCTTCGATTCCCGAAAGTTTATCGGTCAGCCGCTTCCAATCGACGTGGGCGACCTGCGTGCGCAGCTCTTGCAGACGGTCGGTGTGTTCCTTGTAGCGTCGCGCCTTGCCCGCCTGCGTCCGAACGCTGCGGAGCCGGCTGTCGACCTCGTCGACGATATCGGCGAGCCGAAGCAGGTTTTGCTCGACCCGTTCGAGCCGGCGAAGGGACTCGGCCTTGCGCACCCTGAAACGGCTGATCCCGGCCGCTTCCTCGAAGATCGCCCGGCGCTCGCGCGGCGAGGATTGCAGCAGCCCGTCGACTTTCCCCTGCTCGATGACGCTGTAGGCCTGGGTGCCCATGCCCGTGCCCGAAAGCAGGTCCCGGATGTCGCGGAGCCGGGCCGGATTGCGGTTGATCAGGTACTCGCCCTCGCCGCCGCGATAGACGCGCCGGGTGATGTGCACCTCCGGGGCGTCGATCGGCAAGAGCCGCTTGGAGTTGTCGAGCGTCAGCGTAATCTCGGCCGTGTTCAGCGCCCGACGGCTGCCCGAGCCGTTGAAGATCACATCGGCCATCTCGCGGCCGCGGAGGCTTTTGACGCTCTGCTCGCCCAAGACCCATTTGATGGCGTCGACGATGTTCGACTTGCCCGAACCATTGGGCCCAACGACGACCGTAATGCCCGGCGGAAACTCGAACCGGGTGCGGTCGGCGAAGCTCTTGAAGCCGACAATGTCGAGGGCCTTGAACATGAGGATGTGAATGACGAATGGCCAATGACGAATGACGAACGGCCGCTCAGCGTTACACGTCGCTTAATCACAATACCGTTGAATGAAGCAAGCAAGCGACAACCTCGTTCCCGCGGTCCCCCGTGGGAACGCACCGCTTGGACGCTCCGGCGTCCTCAGCGTAACGAATTCACTTGAAACCGGTTATCAATCCCGGCGACGCAGGAGCATCGCCATGAGCGTGTTCCCACGCGGGAGCATGGGAACAAGGCTTTCGTCGCTAATTCAACGGTATTGCGCTTAACCAGGTTTCGCCGCCCCGTCCTTCATCCCTCATCCTTCGCTTGCTTCAGCGTCCGAACATTCTCGAGAAGAAGTTCTTCTTCGGCTTCTCGTCGGAGCTGTCGTCGGCCGGATCGTCCGGAGTACTATTGGCGTCATGACGCTTCTCGGTGGCCTTCTCGAACAGTTCGGGCGAAGGACTGCTGGGGGCCGTCGATTTCTTCGTTTCCTCCGCGTCGTCGCTCGCCTTCTCCGCGCCGGCCGGTCCCTCGTCGGCCGGTCGATCGTAGGACCGTCCGGCTTCGGGCAGCGCGTCCACTTCCAGTCGCGACTGGAGCACGCCCAGCTTCTTGGCCTCTTCGAGCATCTGCACGACGTCGGGGTACGTCCCGCCCAATTCCACGACGGCTCGGATCACCTCGTCAATTTGCGGCGAGACGGTCCGGCGTTGATCGCCGTCGGCCGTCGAGTACTTGCTGACGGCCACTTCGCCTTCCGGCGTGCTCTTCACCAAGATTTCGCTGCCCGCATTGAGAACCAGCGGCAGCAGCAGCGATTGATTGCGGCCAAAGAGGACGATTTCGGCCAGTCGGTTGCGGGTCAGATGAATCATCGGCGGACCGGCCACGTCGAGGACGTGGTAGTGGAACTGACCGCCCAGGATCTCGCCCTTGACGAGCGGATCGCGCTCGTTCATGGCCCAGAGCGCGCGGAACGCGCCGTAGCGGGTCTCGGCGCTCGGCACCGACAACAGATCACGCAGTTGCCCATAGGCCGCAAAGTCCTGCATCGTGCTCAACGCCGTCAGCGCGAAAACGCGGAACGCGGGCTGCTCGCGGGCGATCTCGCCCAACGGCTCCGCGGCCTCGCGGCGATCGAGATATGCCAGCGATTCGGCCGAATAGAATCGCACCTCGTTGTCTTTCGACTGGATGCCCTTCAGCAGCGTGTCGACTCCATTCGACCCGATCGCCTCGAGCTCCAGGGCCGCGCCGGCGGCGGTCTCCGGATCGAGAAGCTTCGCCTGCAGCGATCCGACGCGTTCTGTCTCTTGGTGCGCCGTCTCCGAAAGCGGCAGCGCTCGAACGACACTCATGTAGCGGGCGATGTTGTCCTTATAGCGCGGATGGACTTGCAGCTCGACCAATTGGTCGTCCACGGCCTTGGCCATGCCGATCTTGACGCCGTTTCGCACGGTGTGGAACCGCTTGTTGATGGCATTGGCCACCTTCGAGTTGTACACCGCGTCGTGCATCCGAGCCTTGACTTTGTCCTGATCCGGCGCCGATTCGGCCAGTACGTTGTGGTGTCCCTCGGTCAAGACGAGCCCCAGGGGCCGGTCCTTCTTGCAGACGCCGCCGCCCGGAATCCGCGCTCGGCATTGCGCGACTCGGTCCTTGGGATCGGCCGTCGGATCGACCAACACCGGCCCCCTGGCCAACGCCAATTCCTTGCCGCGGATGACGCGCTGCTGCTCCGTCGGACTGTCCGGCAAACGCATTTCCCTTAGCCGCGTTTCCAACAAATAGCCGCCGCGAAGACTCGTCGTGTCGTTCTGCGACGGCACGCGAAGCTCGATGTCGAAACGGTCGCCCTTCTGAATGCCGGGACGCAAATAGGCCTGGACCATGACCAGCGAGACGTCGCCGGAAGCCAACACGGTGTCAGGATTCGCAATCCCGCGAATTTGCATCTCCTCGACCAACGCGGCTCGTTGCGGCGAGGGACTCGGGTCCGCGCCAGCCCCGTGCAGGCCGGTCACCAGACCGATGGCCTCAACCCGGGCGGGCCAAATCCCGGTCGGCACCGCAATGTCCCCAATCAGCTTCGTGTGCGGCTCGTCGGCCTTCGCCTCGTCTGGGCTCTGCGAACGCATCGTCCCGTTGAACCACGAACAGCCGCTCGCGCCCAGCAACGCCGAGCTACATGCCAGCAGGAGGAAATGCCGACGTTTCATACTTTCACGCGCTCCGTCTCAGACGAGAAGGCACCGACCGAAAAGGCCCCCGGCCACCCAAGCACGAACGGACCGCGGGCACCCATTGCGGCGCGAAGGATATCGACAAGCCAGGAACAAAGCAAGCGAGAATGGTTGGCAAGATAGCCAATCCAGCGAAGCTGCGAAGCGACTCGCTTTTGCGGCTTCACCTTACGGCGGGTCGTAGCCGCCCCGGTTCCAAGGGTTGCACCGCAAGATTCGCCAGATGCCGCGCAACGTCCCGCGGATCGCCCCGTATTTCCGCACGGACTCAATGAAGTACCGGCTGCAACTCGGCTCGAAGCGACAGTGGCGACCCAGCATCGGGCTGAGCGTCCATTGGTACATCCGGACGAGCCCGATCAAGAACAGACTCGGAAGCTTCGCCATGAAGCGAAGGATATTGCGAAAGCGAGCCATGGTCGGTGGCGGCAATGCCGCCCGCATCATCAAGCCCCTCGGCGGCCGGCGGCGACTCGCCGCGCCAAGCGTACGAGTCTCTCCTGCAACGAAGCAAGCGGGGGTGGGGTCGATGCGCGGGGAATGATGACAAGATCCACGCCCGGCGGCAACTGCTCGCGGCTTAACCGAAATGCCTCGCGCAGAAGCCGCTTCCATCGATTGCGAACGATCGCTCCGCCGAGCTTTCGCGACGCCGATACGCCAAGGCGAGGGTGCGGCAGTCCGTTCGGATGACCGAATGCCACCATGACCGGATCCGCCGCGCTCCGGCGGCGACGGAACGCCCGCTGAAAATCGCCGCCGCGACGGATATGGTACTCAGCGAGAAACCGGCGGTGTTCCATGATTTCGCGTTCGTAGTTCCGCCTTTAGGCGGCCCGTGTTCGTAGTCCCGCCTTCAGGCGGCCTTGAGTTCATACCCGCAACAGGCCCTCACCGAATATGTCCGCTCAGCGCGGAACCGCCATGACCTCAGCTAAATATCCCACTTTTGACCGTAATTCAACACGGGATAGGTGCGCCAAGCATCGATAAGCCACTCGCGACCTTTCGTCTGCAAGTACCAGTGAATGCTCGAGTAAGGCCAGTCCGTCCATTTCTCGACGTAGCCGTGCTTGACCGGATTGTTGTGGATGTAATTGAGCGTTGTGAAGAAATGGGCTTCCGAACGCATGCAACGGTCTTGATGTCGGTACCAAACTCGTCGCCCACGAGCGTCATCGGTCTTGTTCAGATCGAACGAAGTCCTTCCATGCAGCTTGGCGATGCCGCGAGAAAACTTCTTGATGTCCTCGATCTGCGCGACAATGTGGTAATGATTTGGCAAGACGACCCAGGCCGAGCAAGATGACGCAAGGGCTGCGACACAGGCCAACAACTGTCCCTCAAACCATTGCAGGCGGTCGCTCGTGCGCAGGATGTCACGATGTTCGAAGCACGCCCCGGTTACGATACGACGTTCGCCAGGCGATTCCAAGTGCGGCGGGCCATGCCAGGGATAACGACGGTTTTTTCGCTCGACCACGGCCGCAGCCCGTTGCTCGGGCGTCCAGTTTCTGTAGTCGTACATTCTGGTGCGCCCCCAACCGCCTAAAGGCGGAACTACGAACGCCCCGGCCACCCAAAGGCGAGATTACGAAACGCTCCAACCGCCTAAAGGCGGAACTACGAACTCGCGGCCCCTTACCATCGCAACTCGCTGCGCGGGCTCTGGGCATATCGCTGATCGATCTGCTGAATCGTCTGGCGGTCAGCGTCGCTCAGCTCCTTTGGCAGTACAATCTGAATCTCGGCGAACAGATCGCCCGCGGCGCCGTTCTTCGGCGCGACGCCGTGCCCCTTCACGCGGAGCTTCATGCCGCTGGAGGAATTTGGCGGAATGCGAAGCACGACCATGCCGCGCGGCGTGGGGACGTCGACCTTGGCGCCAGCCACTGCCTCACCCAACGTCACCGGCACGCGGACGTGCAATTGGTTTCCCTTGCGGTGGAAAAAGGGATGCGGCTGGACTCGGATCGTCAGGAGAATATCGCCCGGAGTGCCGCCGCGCGGCGCCGGCTGCCCGTGGCCGCGGATGCGAATCTTCTTCCCGTCCTCGATGCCGGCCGGAATCTTGACTGCCAGTGTTTCGGTCTTCTGCGGCGAGCGTTGCACGGCCAACTGCACCTCGCCGCCAGTAATCGATGTCGTGAAGGGAATCTGGATTTCTTGCAGCAGATCGCCCCCGCGTCGGGGCGTCTGCTGGCCGCCGCCGGCCGACTTGCGAGCCCTTCCGGCGGCACGGCGGAACTGGCCAAACAAATCCCCCAGTCCGCCGGGCATTTCCTGCCCAAACCGCTCGCCGAGAAACTGGCTCAGGTCAATGTCCTCGGCCCCGAAACCACCAGGTCCCGCGCTGGGCCCCGCGCCCGCCCCCGGCGTCCACGACCAGGTGTGGGCGCCTTGCGGACCGCCCTGCCCGGCCGTCTCGAACGAGCTGCCGTAGCGGTCGTACATTTCCCGCTTTTCGGGATTGTTCAGAACGTCGAAGGCAGCCTGGACCTTTTGGAATTTCTTCTTGGCCGTCTTGTCGCCCGGGTTCATGTCGGGGTGGTGCTTTCGGGCGAGCTCCCGATAGGCCTTCTGGATCTCGGCCGGGGAAGCGTTTTTCGGCACCCCCAAGATGCTGTAATAGTCTTCAGCCATGTCCCAATTGTAAGGAGCCAATAGCCCGTTCAGCAAGACGTCCGGACGTTCGTAGTTCCGCCTTTAAGGCGGCCATTTCACCCGAATCACCGGCTAAAGCCGGAACTACGAACGACTTCCCGCGACGACTCGCAAAAGAACCACAGATGAACACGGATGGACACAGATGGCATTCATCTGTCCGGAGTCTCTTTATCCGTGTCCATCCGTGGTTCCCTTGTATCTCTCGAACCATGAGATGCAGAGCATCCTGCGCAGTAGTGCTAAGGCGTCGCGTCAGAATAAGTTGATCAGCTTTTTAGGAACACTAATCTCCGCTAATTTACGCTAATCGGTGAAAATTAGCGAAGATTAGCGGTGATTAGTGTTCCGTGAATGCCTGAGTATTACCGGAGTTCGATCACGTTGTTTTGACGCGGCCCTAAGACGGTCGATCGACGAATACGTCCTCGGCCAAACGCCGCTGAGCCGCAACGCCCAACTCGCTTAGCCGTCGACGACGTCCTACGGCGTGCCAAGGCGTTACGTGCTCTAGCTCGGGCATCATCTCGACCAACTGGGCGATCATCGTCTGCGCCATGCGCCGGATCGACTCCTGCTTAGCCTGCTCCCGAATCGCCAGCACCGTCTTCATCAGCCGCACTAACTGCGACCGCTCAAGGATCGGCGAAGCCAGGCCGTCGCCTGCTTCGATCAGCAACTCGGCCACGGGCACTTCGAGCACCTGCTGCCAAGCGTACAACACGCTCAACGGCACATCGGCCGTCTCGCATTCCTGCTGCCGCACTTGTTCGATCTCTACATTCATCCGCCGCGCCACGGTCCGACGCGACAACCCCTGGAGCCGCCGCATCGACGCCAGCCGCTGAAGCGGCCGGGCTGCCGGCACTGGGGCTGACGCCGGGGGTCCCGTTCCCGTCGTCGCGCAATGACCAATGCTCATGACAAGTGCCTCCTCCATTCACGGGCCAACGTGAACAGCAAGAAATAGAACCAATGATAGAACTGATGAGTTCACCGACTCGGCGATCAGACTCCCACGTCCCGCCGCATTTCGACCGGACGCGATTGGCGACGCTGCTTGCCCGTCAAACGTCGCGCCGAGGACTGGCCCGGTGGCAAGATTGCCACGGGCGGCGATTGCACTTCAACCTGTTGCGAGTCAGTCGTACACCGGCAACCACCGCCGAGTTCATCTTAAACGCATCTCGGCGAAATGCAAGTAGCGCTCCCGGGTGGGCACTGTTGTCCTCTTCACGCTCCGCGCGAACCCGGTTGTACTCTTCACGCTCCGCGTGAAGCCAGGTCAACGCAGGCCGCGGCGCCCTACTCGTCGAAGACGAAGTCCCGCACCCGACGAAGGTAGTTCGGCCTGGCAGGCCGGCTCGGCGCCAGAGAAGGCGGCGCGATGCGCCGCTCAAGAACCGAATAGCCATGCTGATCGTCTCGCAGCACCACCATCCGGCCTTTGCTCCGGCGAAGACCCGTGCGGATCGCCGCCTCGCGGCCCATGGACTCCGCATGATGGAGCACCCGCACTTGCGGGTAATGCCGGGTCAACTCCTCGGCCACCTCCGACGTGGCGTCCGTCGAGGCATCGTCGATGATTAGCAACTCGAAAGACTCTCCCGAGTCGGCCGCAACGTCGAGAATTTCGCGGACGTTTTGGTCCAACGTCGCTTGGGCGTTCCTAACCGGCAGCAAGATGGAGAGCGAGCGTTGCACAGATGCGTCCTTTCGCGAAAGCCAAGAAATTGCGCCGCTGGAAATACGTTTCGGCTTCCGTCGAAGACCGCAATTAGCCCGATCTCGCCGCAAGGACCACTGGCCGTCGGCTCTCAGGCCGACTATGCTGGGACTCCCTTGAGAATCGGAAATAGCGGCAAGAAAATCGCGGAAATCTCGCATCACGCAAGGAGCGTTCCATGGGCGTTGATTCAGAACTGGCATCCCGATTGGCCGAGCTTGGCCTCGAACTCCCGGCAGCCCCCGAGGCCAAGGGGCTCTATCAGGCCGTGATCCTCTCGGGCAACTTGGTTTACACTTCCGGCCACCTCCCCATCGACACAACCGGCAAACTCATCGTCGGCCGCCTGGGCGCCGACCTCGATGTGGCCGCCGGCTTTCGGGCCGCACAATGGGCAGGCCTCAACCTGCTGGCCTCTCTCCGCAAGCAGTTGGGCAGCCTAGACCGCGTCTGCCGCGTGGTGAAAATCTTCGGCGCGGTCAATGGCACGCCCGACTTTACGCAGCAACCGGCCGTGGTTAACGGATGCAGCGAACTACTGGCCCACGTCTTTGGCCGCGAGGCCGGCGTGGGCGCCCGAACAGCCCTCGGCGTCAATTCGCTCCCGCTGGGCGTCCC
>JBDKUC010000191.1:0-3719 GCA_039679885.1 Thermoguttaceae bacterium
TGAACGCCGACAAGGAAGAAGAGACGGCTCTTGGCAAGCGTGCCGGCCTGAACAACGCCAACGGCATCGAGCGCGACTATTACCTCGACGAAGTGCTGGCCATCACGGCCGACTACGTCGGCCTGGAGCGTGCAGCCAAGGCCCGGCAGGAGTCGCTCGGGTCGCGGTAAGGGCGGTTGCGCGTGCGGCGGGGTGGCACGCCCTGAAAGGGCGTGGCCGAGAGGTTAGCATGTGCTGTCTCCGTCAGGAGGACAGACATTCCTGTCTGTCTGGCAATGTTGGTAGACAAGGCACACGGGACAGACAAGAATGTCTGTCCTCCTGATTACTCCATCAGAGCGAATCCCACTAGCAGCGTTCCACCTGCCGCAAAGGGCGTCTCCCAATGAAGCGACTGGCGCTCGGCGTTCTGCTCGTCTGCTGTTCCAACATGCTCGACGCCGCCGAATACCGAGCCGGCGTCGGGCGAACGATCATTACGCCGAAGACGCCCATGCGGCTTGCCGGTTTCGCTGCGCGCACCCACGCCAGCGACGGCGTGCTTCAAGACCTTTGGGCCAAGGCGGTGGCGATCGATGATGGCCACGGCGGCCGAATCGTCATCGTCACAGCCGACCTGATCGGCATCCCGCGAAAGATCGCCGACGAGGTCGCCTCGCGGCTCAAGCAGCGTCATGGTCTCGATCGCTCGCAGGTCCTCTTCAACGCCTCGCATACGCACTGCGGCCCCGAGATCGGCGCAGCGCCCGGCATGCGGCCGTCCGCATTGAGCGAGTCGCAGTCGTACAGAGAGCGACTGACTGACTCGCTGACCCAAGTGGCCGAGCAGGCGATGGCCAGCCTTGCGCCGGCGGAAGTCTCCTTCGGCCGCGGCTCGGTGGGGTTCGCCTTCAACCGGCGGCGGCCGACGCCGAAGGGCTTCGTCTTCGGCATCAATCCGGATGGCCCCGTCGACCATGATGTGCCCGTCATCAAGATCGCAACCCCCGACGGCAAGTTGCGTGCGGTGCTCTTCGGCTACTCGTGCCACAACACGACACTGACGAGCAACTGGTACAAGTTCTGCGGCGACTATGCAGGCTTCGCCCAGGCCGACCTCGAGAAGGCCTATCCGGGCGCGACGGCGATGTTCGTGCAACTCTGCGGGGCCGACCAAAACGCGAATCCCCGCGGCACGCTCGAGCGCGTGACCACCTACGGCCGCGCGTTGGCCGAGGAGGTCCGCCGCGTGCTGGCAACCGACTTACAGCCAGTCAGCGGTCCGATCCGCGCCAGTTATCGGCTCGTAAAGCTCGATTTTAGCCCCCAACCGCGCGAGCGTTTCGTCGACGAGGCGAAGACGGGCGACCGCTATCACCAAGCCCGCGCCCAACGAATGCTCGATGCGATCGACGCGGGCCGGCCGATCCGGCAGATCGATTGCCCCGTCCACGCCGTGCGTTGGGGCCGCCGTCTGGCGCTGCTGGCCATCGGCGGGGAGGTTGTCGCCGACTACGGACTCCGGCTCAAGCGAGAGAACCCCGACGAGAATCTCATCGTGGCCGGCTACAGCAACGACGTCGTGTGCTACATCCCGAGCCTGCGGATTTTGCGAGAGGGAGGGTACGAGCCGGTCGACAGCATGGTCTACATGGGCCTGCCTGGCCCCTTCGCCGAGAGCATCGAGGAGACGCTCGTCGCCGCCTGCCGCGACGGCCTCCGCGAGACGGCCACCACAGAGTCATCGAAGTAGTCCCGGCGTGGGGTGCGTTGGTCGCCGCCGCGAAACCTTGTTCCCATGCTCCCGCGTGGGAACACACTCGTGGCGACGCTCCTGCGTCGTCGGGATCGAACCCTCAGTTCCAGGCCAATGCGTTATGCCACGGACGCCGGAGCGTCCTAGCGGTGCGTTCCCACGGGGGACCGTGGGAACGAGGTCAGCCTTCCCGGCTCTTCCGCTGGTTCGCGCGTGCTTTTTCCCGTTGCTCAGATTATCATGGTAACTTGAGCGCCACCCCCCGAGTCCTGACGTTGGTTGAGGTCGATCCATGAGCTTTCGAGGAATGTTCCTTGCTGCGGCGTTGAGCGCCCTTGTCTGTTCGTCCATCCCAGCCTGGGCGGCGCACGGTGAATTAGCGTCGGAACCGGAGCTTGCACGGCACGGCTTGACGCGGTCCTGGTATGTGCAAGTTCAACTGGACCAGGGCTTTGCGCGGCTCGAGCACGTCGTCTTCTGCGACGGCGTCCTCTACGCCCAGACCGATCACGCGATGATCCACGCCATCGACGCCGAAACGGGGCGGACTCTCTGGTCGAGGCAAGTCGGGCGAGCCGACCGGCCGACGATGCGGCCCGGCGCCTATGGCGACCGGTTGGCCGTCATCAATGGCCTTCGGCTCTACGTGCTCAACCGTTTCACCGGCGATGTCCTCTACGAGACCCAATTGAAAGACACGCCCGGGGCCGGGCCCGCATTGAGCTCCCATCACGTCTATGTTCCCATGGTCAGCGGCATGATGGTCGCCTATCCCTTGGAGTCCATCATCGACGCCGCGACCGTGGAGGCCCGAGCGAAGACACTCAAAGGCGCTGACGAGAAGGCAAGAGCGGAACTGGACAAGGTGAGCAACGGCACGCCGATCAATCAACACACGCCGCCAACGTTTTGCCGTTCATGGGGCCGCGCCATGGTGCAGCCGCTGGTGACGCGTGACAACGCGGGCGGCGAATACACGGTCTGGCCCACCGATCGTGGCGTGCTGAACCTCGCCCGCATCGACCGCGACACGCAGACTCCGGCGTTGACGCTGAAATACCGGCTTGAAACGGGCTCGAAAATCTTCGCCCGACCGGGCTATCAGCCGCCGGATCCGAAGGTGCCCAACGATTCGGGCACCGTGTTCGTCGCCGCCCGCGACGGTCTGGTCTACGCCGTCGCCGAGGAAAGCGGCGAGACGATCTGGCGATTCACGGCCGGCGAACTGATCGAGCAGGCGCCTGCGGTGGTCGACGAGCGGGTGTACGTCACGACGCAGTATGGCGGCATGTATTGTCTGGGTTCCAAACAGGGCGAGAATCTCTGGTGGACGCCGCGAGCCACTCGGTTCATCGCCGCCAGCAAGGACCGCGTCTACGCCGCCGACCGCCTCGGCCGAATCTTGGTGATCAATGCGGCCGACGGCTCGCCGCTCGACACGATCGCCGGCGATGGCATTTCGCCGGCGTTGGCCAACACCGATACGGATCGCATCTATCTGGTCAGCGACGGCGGCCTGATCCAATGCCTCCATGAGGCGGAACTGGCTCAGCCGTTGTTCCACGGTCAGGTCCGCAAGGAGGCCGCCAAGGCCGAGCCGGCGGTAAAGCCGGCCAAGAAGAAGAAGGAGTCGGTTGCGCCGGCGGAGCGTCCGGCGCCGAAGGCCGCAACGCCGGCGCCCAAGCGGGATAAACCGAAGCGGACCACCGCGCCCGCCCGACGAGGCCGCGCCACGGGTCAGCCGAAGCAGGGGCCTGGCGCGGGTCCCGGCATGGGCCCCGGCGTCAATCCTGGCGTCAATCCTGGCGGCCCCGTGACTCCGAAGGCGGCCGGCTAGGCCCGCTCGCGTCGTCGCTCGAGTCCGGGACGGGAAAGCGGCCATCGCATGGCGATGCTGCGCCACGCGCCGTCGATCTGGCTCGGCCCGCCTCTCGATTCGACCCTGCGGTTCTGCTTCCTACCGGCCAGGCGGACTGCAAAGTCC
>JBDKUC010000280.1:0-39570 GCA_039679885.1 Thermoguttaceae bacterium
CCGGCCAGCAGGAATACCATGAAGATGATGACGATGACGCCGCTGGAAACGATGTTCGTCGCTTCGCCCAGTACGGCCGTGATGAATTGCCATCCCGTCCCCTCCTGAACTGCGAAGAAGCGGGCCAGCTTGTCGGCGTCCATGTTGAACCGCGAGCCGCTCAACGCCGCGGAGCGGGCCGTGCCTTCGGTGAATTTCTGGAACTGCTTCTCGTACTCCTGGAGGCGCGGCGCCGCGCTGGCGATCGTCGTCGCAATCAGTGTCCCACTGCCGGCCACGACGACGACCGCCGCAACCGCGGTTACGGCAATCGCGATCCCACGCGGAACCCGCAGCCGCCGCTGCTGAAATTCGATGGCCGGGACGAGGCATTGCGACAACAGCACGGCCAGCACGAACGGAACCAGCACCGGCCGTAGAAAATAGAGCGCCCCGCCCAACGCGATGAGCGTCAGCGTCAACAGGCAAAACGTCTGGACGTTCCAATAGGTCCGCGCATCGCCTTCCGGGATCGCCATGCATCGCTTCCATCGGATCGAGCGGGCGTGAAAGGCTCGCCGGCAAACCATCCGCGGGTCGCAGCCCGACGTCCGTCAATGACTTCTATACTTCAAGCGTCAGGAAGGCAAGCGTTGCGCCCGCCGGCTGCCAACTGGCCCTCTCGGCCGGCATGAAATGGGTGGCACGAAAGATGCATGCCAACGCACGGCTGGCACGGCGAGGACCATGATCATGCGAGCACTGCCAGGGCATTCCTATCCCCTCGGCGCCAGTTGGGACGGCCGCGGCACCAACTTCGCCTTGTATTCCGAGGCCGCCACGAAGGTGGAGCTTTGCCTGTTCGACGCGCCTGACGCCCAAAGGGAAGCCTGTCGGATCGTCTTGCCTGAAAGCACCGATCTGGTCTGGCACGTGTACCTCCCCGACGTACTGCCCGGTCAAATCTACGGCTACCGCGTTTCGGGCCCGTTCGAGCCATCGCAGGGACACCGCTTCAACCCGAACAAGGTCCTACTGGACCCCTATGCCAAGGCGATCGTGCGAGAGACGAAATGGTCGGACGAGATGTTCGCCTATCGCATCGGCGATCCCGAGGGCGACCTGTCCTTCGACGCCCGCGACAACGCCCACCTTGCTCCGTTGGGCGCGGTGGTGGATGACGCCTTCACCTGGGCCGACGACCGCCCGCCGGCGACCGATTGGAGCAAGACTCTCATCTATGAGTTGCACGTCAAGGGTTTTTCGCTGTTGAACACTGACGTGCCACAGCGTCTGCGAGGCACTTATGCGGGCCTGGGTTCCGAGGCGTCCATCGACTACCTGACGAAACTCGGCGTCACGGCCGTCGAATTGCTCCCCGTGCACGAGTTAGTCCACGACCGCTACCTCGTCGATCGGGGACTCAAGAACTACTGGGGCTACAATACGCTCGGCTTCTTCGCCCCCGAGCACACCTACGCCGCGTCGGCCGCGCCCTTGGACGTCGTCCGCGAGTTCAAAACGATGGTCCGCAACCTCCATGCCGCGGGCATCGAGGTGATCCTCGACGTGGTCTACAATCACACGGCCGAAGGGAGCCACCTCGGACCAACGCTGTCGTTCCGCGGGATCGATAACGCGGCCTACTACCGTCTGAATCCCGAGGATCCCCGCCACTACCTAGACTTCACCGGCTGCGGCAACGGGCTGAACATGCTCAACTTCCGCGTCTTGCAGTTCATCATGGACAGCCTCCGCTACTGGGTCCTCGTGATGCACGTTGATGGCTTCCGATTCGATCTGGCGAGCACCTTGGCGCGAGAACTGCACGACGTCAATCGCCTGGGTGCATTCTTCGATGTCATTCACCAAGACCCCGTCATCTCGCAGGTCAAGCTCATCGCCGAACCCTGGGACATCGGTGAGGGCGGCTATCAGGTCGGCAACTTTCCGCTCCTATGGTCGGAGTGGAATGGACGTTACCGCGATGCCATTCGCCGCTTCTGGAAGGGAGACGAAGGCATGCTGTCCGAGTTCGCCACGCGGTTCTGCGGTTCCAGCGACCTGTACTAATGGAGCAACCGCCGGCCGCATGCGAGCATCAACTTCGTCACCGCCCATGACGGATTCACGCTGAACGATCTCGTTTCCTACAACGAAAAACACAACGAGGCCAACGGCGAAGAGAACCGGGACGGGGAGTCGAACAACCTGAGCTGGAACTGCGGAGTGGAGGGCCCGACGGACGACCCGGGCATCCAGGCATTGCGCCAAAAGAAAATCCGAGACTTTCTCCTGACGCTGCTCTTCTCGCAAGGGGTCCCGATGCTAAGGGCGGGCGACGAGACGGGGCACACGCAGCGGGGAAACAACAATGCCTATTGCCAGGACAACGAAATCTCCTGGCTCAATTGGAACCTGGACGCGGGACGCAAGTCCCTGCTCGAGTTTACCCGGCGGCTGGCCGCCATTTTCCACCGCCAGCCGGTGTTCCACCGCCGCCGCTTCTTCCACGGCAAGGCCACGCGCGGCGCCGAGTCCAGGGAGATTGATTGGTTCCTTCCGTCCGGTAAGCTTATGTCCGATGAGGACTGGGGCGACCCGCAACGGCGATGCTTGGGAATCCTGCTCTATGGCAAGAGTATCGACATTGACGAGCACGGCGACCAAATCGACGGCGACACCGTGCTGCTGCTGCTCAACAGGGACCACGCCGATGCCGTCGCCTTCACGCTGCCGCCTGCGATCGAGGGCGGGTCGTGGGAATTGCTCGTCGATACGTCCCGGAACGACGTCGAGCCGCCTCACGCCGTCGGTAACCCGTATGAATTAACCGCGTGTTCCGCCGCCGCATTCCGCAGCAAGTCGAGCGAAAAGACCGCGGACTTGTGACGCCGGAGGCGGCCGCCGCGTACTACTGTCCTTCGGTCGAAACGACGCCAATCTGGTCGCCGTTCGGCCATGCCGCAGATCGCTCGTTGACCCTGGTGCGATATCTGCAACGCCGATCGGTGATCGAACCCTTGCCGGCAGGCGACATGAGCCTCACCTCCTATCGGAGCAAACGCGATTTCGGCCAAACCACCGAGCCACGCGGCGGCCGCATGCGGGCGAAACGTGGCAAGTGGCCGTTTGTCGTCCAATGTCACGTAGCGACCCGCCTCCACTACGACTTCCGCCTGGCGCTCGATGGCGTGCTGAAGAGCTGGGCGGTCCCAAAGGGACCCAGCCTGAATCCAACGCAGAAGCGGCTCGCCGTCGAGGTGGAGGACCACCCGCTCGACTACGCCAACTTCGAGGGAACGATCCCCGAGGGACAGTACGGGGCTGGCGCCGTGATGCTCTGGGACCGGGGAACGTGGCGGCCCGACGGCGATCCCCATGAGGGGCTGCGACGCGGCAAGCTGGAATTCCACCTCGACGGCGGCAAGCTTCGCGGCGGCTTCGTCTTGGTCCGGACGCGAGGGGCCTCGACGCCGAAGAACTCCTGGCTGCTCATCAAGCGGCAAGACGCCGACGCGCGAGGGGCGGCCGATCCCGACATCCTGAGTGAGCGGGCGGAAAGCGTGAAAACAGGCCGGACGCTCGACGAAATTGCCGCTGGGATCCCTGCCCGACGCAAGCAAAAGGCCGGGACCGCTCGGCGAAGCCGCATCGATCGGCCCCGGGACGAAGGTGCGGAGCAGGGTGGATCGGCCGCCGCGGTTCCCGGCGCCCGCCGCGCGAAGCTCCCCGACACCTTCCGCCCCCAGTTGGCGACGCTCGTCGTCCACCCGCCCGAAGGCGACGATTGGTGGCACGAGACCAAGTTGGATGGATACCGATTGGCCCTGCGGATCGATGGACGCAAGGTTGACCTGCTGAGCCGTCGCATGCAGTCGTGGACGGCCCGGCTGCCGCATCTGGTCGAGGCGGCCACGCGATTGCCGGTCCGCGCCGCCCTGCTCGACGGTGAACTGGTGGCCGTCGAGCCGGACGGCGTCACGAACTTCCAGTCGCTCCAAACCGCGTTTCGCGAAAACCGAGGCTCGCGGCTGATCTACTACGCCTTCGACCTGTTGCACCTCGACGGCTACGACCTGACCGGGTGCACGCTCGAAGGCCGCAAGGCCCTCCTCGCCGCCATCGTCGGGAATCGGACAAACGCCGCTGGCCCAATCCGCTACACGGAGCACACCGTCGGACGCGGGCCGGAGGCGTTCCGCCGGGCATGCCAACTTGGCCTCGAGGGGATCGTCTCTAAGCGACGCGACGCTCGCTACATGCCTGGCCGAGGGACGAATTGGCTCAAGGCGAAATGCGTCCGACGCGAGGAATTCGTCATCGGCGGCTTCACGGAGCCTGAAGGCGCCCGCAAGCACTTCGGCGCGTTGCTTCTTGGTCACTACGCGGACGGATCGCTGGTTTACGCCGGCCGCGTCGGCGCCGGCTTCGACGACGCAACGCTCCGCGACCTGATCGCGCGACTCAAGCCGCTGGAGCAACCGGCATCGCCCTTCGCGGCCTCCACCGCGCTGCAGGCTCGAGGCAAGGGCGTCCACTGGGTCGCGCCGCGACTAGTCGTCCAGGTTCAGTTTCGCGACTGGACGCGGGATCGCTTGGTTCGGCAGCCGTCTTTTCAGGGACTTCGCGAGGATGTAGAGCCGCGTGATGTCGTCCGCGAAGAGCCCGAGACAAAGATCGACGTGGCCAAGGGGCAGACCAGGGCCGCGCCGCCGGCGCCGCTGCACATCCGGTTTACCAATCCCGGGAAGGTCCTCTATGCGGGCCAGGGAATCACGAAGCTGGATCTAGCGCACTACTACGCGGCCGTGGCAGATTGGATGCTGCCTCACGTGGCCGGCCGGCCGCTGACGCTTGTTCGCTGTCCGGAGGGGGCCGGCAGCCAGTGCTTTTATCAAAAGCACGCCGAAAAAGGGGACGTCGAGCACTTGCGGTTGTTTCCGGTCAGAAAGGGCGGAAAGACGACGCGGTATCTCATCGTCGACGATCTGGCCGGGCTGCTTTCGCTCGTGCAGTTAGGCGCGCTTGAAATCCACGTCTGGGGATCGACCGTCGAGGATATCGAGCGGCCAAACCGGATCGTCTTCGACCTCGATCCCGATGTCGCGGTTCCCTGGCCTCGCGTGGTCGAAAGCGCCTGGCAGCTCAAGGACTTCTTCGACGACCTGCGACTGCAGAGCTTTCTCAAGACGACCGGCGGCAAGGGGCTGCACATCGTGCTGCCGCTTGCGCGAATGCACGAGTGGCCCGAGGTCGCCGCATTCTGCAAGGCGGTCGCCGACGCGGTTGCCGGCAACGACTCGGCCCGATACACCTCGCGCCCGACGAAATCCGCCCGGCAGGGGAAAATCTATCTGGATTATCTACGCAATCGCCGCGGGGCCACGGCCATCGCGCCCTATTCGACGCGAGCGCGCCCCGGCGCCCCGGTCGCCGTCCCCATCGCATGGCGCGAACTGAACGACCAGCTTCGCTCGGATCAGTTCAATGTGGAGAACGTTCCCGAACGCCTCAGATCGCTGCGTCAGGACCCCTGGCATGGAATCGGCCAGGTGCGGCAAAGCATCACCGCGTCGGTAAAGCGAAAGCTGGGACTCTTGTAGTCGACGGCCCGGCCGCTGACGGCGGTTCGATCGGTCCGCTTCTCGGCTGATCGTCATGGCCTGCGCTCGGCGGTCACGCTCGCTTGCGCCACACGCCGCCGACGCCCGCGTCCTCGAAGCCAAGGCGGCGGAACGTGGCGATGGCGGACGTTTCCGATTCGCGAGTCTGGACCTCGACGCGTTGAACGCCTTGACGCATGAGCTGACGGAAGGCCTCGCCGAGCAGGAAGCTGGCCAGCCCGCGGCGGCGATAGCCGGGGTCGACCGAGAGGGAGATTAGGCCGACCGATTGCGTCGCGCACGTTGCGCCGTACGGCTCCATGCTGCGGAACAGAGCGGTGGCTAGCGTCGGGCCGCCAGCCCGCGGGAGCAGCTCGAATCGCATCAAGTCGAACTCGCCAAGAATGCACGCCTCCCACCAGCTCCGGGTCGGGGCGTCCGGCGTCACGCGAAGCTGCGTTTCCCGCCGGGCCTGCATCTGGCGGCGATCAACCCGCGGCTCGAAGCCGGTCAGCTCTCGCCCCATCAGCACGGTTCGCTCGGCCTGCTCATAGCCGCTGGTGGCGAACGCCCGGCGGGCGACGACGTCGGAGTCCAAAACGCCGGGCAACTCGCTGCCGCCGTAAAGGCCCAAATAGAACGGATTGAGCGGCGCGAGGCCGCCGCCGTAGAGAGTCTTCACGCCGCGAGCGCGGAGATATTTCTCGCACTGCTCGAGCAGCCCCGCAGCAACCTCCTCTTCGGACGGCTCGGCCCGCGTGATGACGATGCACGTGACGCCCGACTCGGCGTCGATCCAATTCACGTCCGACGAGGGACCGAACCCGGCATGGGCAAAGCCGACCGGCCGGCCATCGTTCTCGGCAACCACCAGCCCCGCATAGTCGAAATAGAGCTTCGCGAAGACGAGTTGTTCCAACAGATCGACCGACACCGGCTGCAACAGCCCTGGCTGCTCGGCCCGACTCCGCCAAAGAGCGGCGACGATAGGCGGATCGGAATTGCGAAATGTGCGAAAGGTCAGCATACGGGCAGATACGGCGGAACCGACGCAAGGGAACCGGTCATTCTATCGACTAGCCGGCGCAGGGGCAACGCGACATGAGCGACTGGGCAGCAGTGAGCGATGTTTAGCGCCCGCCGGCACGGCGGCCTCAACGGACCGCGGGCTGCCGTGTCGGCGACCGCAAAACAAATCGGCACGGTTACCAATCGCCGTTCTCCAACCGGGCGATGTGCTCCAACAGCGCGGCGTTGGGCTGGCGAATCACGCCCGGCAGCCGGGCGGAGATCGGCACCGCCGTCCCCTCGGCTCGCAACTGCCCCAGATATCCTTGCAGCAACCCGATCCGCTCGGGCCGCGACTCGATGAGGAAGTGGACCCACGCCCAAGCTTCGGCGTAGTCGTCCTGATTCATGTCCTCCGAGCCGCGAAGCGATTCAAGCCGTCGCAGGTCCGGCTGCCAGTGCTCCGTTTTGACCCGGACCAACAGCCGTTCAAAGAGCGGCCGATTCATGCCCCGGCTGCCGCGCGGGACCTCGAAATACTTCGCGATCCCCTCGTCGAGCCAGACGGGCACGTTCGGCGCCACCGCGTGAACGTAGGCGTGCGTCACCTCATGACGCAGATCGTCCGCCATTCGCTCGCCCCACTGGGCGTAAACGGTTAGCTCGGTGTCGGTCTCGACGAAGAACGCCCGACGATTGGGAAACTTCGGATAGTGCAGCTTCATGAAGCCCTGAAACCTCTCGGGCTTCTCGAACAGATAGACCTGAATCGGCTCATCGGATCGCGGCAGTTCCAGCCGGCGGCACAGCTCCGTCCGCTGAGCGGTCAACTCCTCGAACAACCGATGATGGGCCGACAGCGCGAAGTCGCTGTGGATGACCAACTGGTCGCGCACCAGTGTGTTCCGATCCGGCAGCGTCAACCGCCCGGCCAGCGAACCAGCGCAGCCGCCCAGCAGGAGCACAACGAATAGAATCGAGAGACATCGCACGGGGCCGGATGATAGCACGTGTGGGCAAGCGAGGCCATGCCGGATTGGTGGCGTTATCCACGGTCCATCGATGCCTGGCCAATGAGCCAGAAACGGGCGCTACCGCTTGCCGCCGGCTGGCGAGGTTCCTTTGTGAGTCGCCTCTACAATCGCGTCTGAATTGCTCGAATCAGATCGTCGAGTTCGGCCTTGAGCCGCGGGATGACCTCGTCGTAGGCGAACGCGCCGAGGGGCGTGCCCCCTCGCTTGAGGTGGACCGAGTCAGGTCCACACCAGAGACCGAGGTCGGCGTGGTCAGTCTCGCCGGGGCCGTTCACGCGGCAGCCCATCACGGCAATCGTGACCGGATGCTCGGCGGCGTAACGGGTCGCCTCCCGGACTCGTTCGGCAAGCTCGACAAACGCCTCGTTTTCCACCCGCGAGCAACTCGGGCAACTGATGATGTTCAACTTCCTGCAAAAGGGGTCAGAACTATTATTATTCCCTGACGCGTCGGGGCTGTTTGCATCCCCGGCAAAATAGTTCTGACCCCTTTCTGCGATGTCGGCGAGGAGTTGGCGGCCGGCTTCGATTTCCTCGCGCTTCCGCGCGGCCGGCACAGTGAGCGAGACTCGCAGCGTGTCGCCGATGCCGGCGGCCAGGAGCGGCAGTAGGGCCGCACGCGTTTTGGCGATTCCCTCGGGCGGCAAACCGGCCTCGGTGACGCCGAGATGCAACGGCACGTCGGGCCGCTCGGCCGCAAATCGTCGGTTCACCTCCACCACCCGGGCCGGGTTCGAGTCCTTCAGTGACACGCAATAGCGTGTGAAGCCGAGCCGGTCGAGCAGTTCGCAATGTTCCAGGGCGCTTTCGAGCATGGCGTTTTCTGGTCCCCTCTCCCCTTGGGAGACGGCTAGAGTGAGGGCCGCATCGGCAGGAGTTGCAGCCATCGTCGCCACTCTTGCTCCCCTCACGCCCGCTTCTTTCGCCGGATCGACCGATCCGCAATTGACGCCGATCCGGAGGGCGCAGTCATGTTGGCCGGCCACGTCGGCCAGGAAGCGGACCTTGTCCTGCCACGACCGCTCCCGCTCGAAGTGATAGAGATGGCCCGGGTTGTAGCGGATCTTGTCGACCAACGGGGCCACTTCGGCCGCTAGCCGATAGTTCTCCTGCAAATCGACGGAGAGGTTCACGGTGGTGCGGCGGCGGATTTCGGCCAACGCCTCGCAGTCGCGCTTCGTGTCGACCGCAATTCGCACGATGCCCGCCCCCGCGGCCGCCAACTGCTCGACCTGCGCGACCGTCGCCTCGACATCGGCCGTCTTCGTCGCGCACATGCTCTGCACGACGATCGGATTGCCGCCGCCAATGGTGACGGAGCCGACCTTGACGAAACGGGTGGGATTGCGGGTGTACTGTGCGGTCATCTCGAAGAAGTCACCTCTCGGAAGCCACCGGCGCGCCATAATTGCCGCCTGTCGCTTTCTCAGTTCTCGTAGTCCTTCCATTGTACCGCCCGCCACGACATGCGGGAGGACCGGTCAACGCAAATCCTCCAAGCACCCCACAAACCGCTTGCACAACTGACTGGAGAAACCAGGCCGACTTTGCCGATAAACGAGCGGTTGCCATCGAGGTTCGCGTAGAAGATTTGCGTCAACCGGCGTGGTTCCGGGTAGCCTCGGTGCCCGCAATGGGAACCCAAGCCGCACGAACCGACCGGCCCGACGGGTTGTGACGGGGCGGCAACCGGCCGTCCGATAACAAACGTAGGGCGAACACAGCGAGTGGGCAGCAAGGCTGTGCCCGACGCGGCAAGATGCCGCGTCTACGTAAAGTGCCGCGTGAGGAGATCACCACCGTGGGTCACGACATCAATGTGCTAGCACTCGTCAAGGGAACAGAACGCTACGTCTTTCTCTACGACGATGCCAGCCGAGCCGAGACGTTGCGGACCCTAGGCCGGTTCGCCTCGAACCCCGAACTGAGTTTCACCTGGTACGACGCGGCCGTGCTGAGCCAGAAGATCCGCCAAGACAGCCACAAGTTCGTCTCCGCCTCGCGGTTCGGCGTCCCGTTGACCACAGAGTCAGACGAATTCTAGCGATCTCGGTCTTGGGACTTAGGTCTCAGGTCTTGGCACGAAGATCTAAGGCCTAAGCCCCAAGCCCCAAGTCCCCTTCCATGCTGACCGCCGTTGCCCGGTTCCTGCAGTTCCTAGCCGTCGAGCGGAACGCGTCGCCGCACACGGTGAAGAGCTACCGAGAAGACCTTGCCGCGCTGACGGACTACTTGAGCCAGACGCACGGCGGCCGACCACCGGCGCCAAGCGACGTCACGGTCGCTGACCTGCGCGGCTATGTGGCGGCGTTAAGCGAGTCTGGCTACGCCAAAACGTCCATCTCGCGGCATCTGGCTACGCTACGGAGTTTCTTTCGTTTCGGCCAGCGTGAAGGTTGGACGAAGACGAACACGGCCAAGCCGTTGCGAAATCCACGGCAAGGCCGTTCGCTCCCCCACTTCCTCTCGGCCGAGGACTTGGGCCGGTTGCTCAACGCGCCGCCGACCGATGACCCGATGGGACTTCGCGATCGGGCGATCCTCGAGACGACCTACTCGGCCGGCTTGCGTGTGAGCGAGGTGGTCGGCCTCGATGACGCGGATTTGGACTTCGACGCGGGGCTGTTGCGGGTCCGCGGCAAGGGGCGTCGCGAACGCCTTGCGCCGATCGGCTCGTACGCCAGCGCTGCCGTGCGACGTTGGCTCCGCGCCCGCGCCGCCATGGCAAAAAAGGGGTCAGAACTAATTTCCGGGCGGCAGGCGGGACAAGATTCGGATCGCGTCGCAGACGGGGAGCGACGGGCGCCGCGGGAAAAAACACTCCCGACCCCTTTGGCGATGCAGCCGGTCTTCATCAACCGGTTCGGAGGGCGACTGACGACGCGAAGCGTCGCCCGAATGCTGGAAAAGTATCTCAAATTGGCCGGGCTGGACCGCCGGACGAGTCCCCACTCGCTACGCCATAGCTTCGCCACTCATCTGCTGGACCGCGGGGCCGATATCCGCAGCGTCCAGGAACTGCTGGGCCACAAGAGCTTGACAACGACGCAAATCTACACGCACGTCAGCACAACGGCCATCAAAGACGCCTATCGCCGCGCGCATCCCCGCGCAGAATGACAACGAAGGTCTTCAAAGACCTGACGTTCGCCCCGAGCCCGTGATCTTCCGTTGCGACTCATTCCTTGAATTCGTCCAGCAGCCAGCGACAGTTCAGGACTTTCTCGACGAGATCCAACGGGACGTAGTAGTAGTGGTTCGATGGCTCAAAGCCGATGCGCGAGTCCGCTTGGGCAAGCCTGAAGAGTCGTCGGCTCAACGCGATTTCTGATTCGAGGCGGCGGCGGATCTCCGACACCAAGTGCTTTCGCGCCTCAATGGACAGTGGCTTGGGCGGACTGACCAGCGCGTCGCGGGCGAGAATGAACCGGACCTGGTTGGCGACGGAACGAAAATGGATGAGGGCCGCCTCGGCGTAGCGGAGTTCGGCGCGAACGTCCGCTTGGCGATTGGACGGAGCAGCGAGAACGGCCGCTTCCAAGAGCGGAATGCCCTGCTGCCAGCCATCGGCCATTTTCTCGAACTGCGCGGCGAACACGTCGGCCGGATAGGGGCCACGCCAGGCGTTCAGGTCGTCGTAGGGAATGCCCGTCATCGTAGCCCGATAGCCGGTTTTGCGGGCGTAGAGCGGGTTGGCCGGCCCAAGTTGCGCGGGACATTGATAGACCACGCCGCAGTCGAACGGGTACTGCTCGAACGCCGTGCTAAACGCCGTCCATGCCTTTCGAGCCAACGGAGCGCCGGCCGTACCGTAGCGATCGAGGGCCACCGCATCGAGAGCTTCATCGATGGCCTTTTCACGCGGCCGCGTTGGAGCCGCCGGCCGGCGGAACAATTGGGCCGCCAGGTCGAAATTGGGCGATGGATATCCGCCCAACGTCCAACTCATCATCATGCCGTCCACGCCGGCCGAGGCCAGGTTGTGGCAGTGCCGGGCGACAAGGTCCATCACCGGCAGATAGGGCACGGATGACAGCTCCCAACTGTTGTCGAGCTGCACCTTCGCGACCGTCTTCAGCCCCGCGTCTTTGGCCAGCGTCCAGTGGCGGCTGGCACGCGGGCCCGGACCAACGGCCGACATCGCGTACTCGCCCACGCTCGTCGGGACGCCGCCGCGACGAAGCGGCATCGCCCATTCGCTAACCGACATGAGCCAAGTCGACTTGGGCAGCCGAGCAATGACATCGGCCGCGTCGCCATGCTGATGCCAGCCCCAGTCCCAGACGATCACTTTCGCCTTCGGGCTCGATCGATGCACGCCTTCTTCCATCGCGGCGTTTGCCTCGGCATCGATCTCAGCTTCCGTGCGGTTCTTACAGCGAGGGCAGTCGCGCCACCGGTAGTGCGACGCGCAGCTTGTCAGGTTCTCCGAAGCCGTGATGGTAAAGACGCCGCCCAGCTCGGGCACTTCGCGAAACACGTAGGCCAGGGCGTCGCTCATCCAGCGACGGACGACGGGATCCGAGGTGCACATCGCGGCATAATCGCCTTCGCGCACGCCTTGAGCTTCGCGGTGTCGCTCGAAGAACGAAAGCGGCATCATCCGTGGCTCGTTCATGTAGAGATAAACGTCGATGCCATGCCGCTTGGCGCGAGCGACCAAGGCTCGCAGGTTCGCAAGGCGGCGCTCGTGACCGACGCCGAACTCGGGAAAGGCGCGTCCGCCCGGCGCCAGGTCGCGAAGGATTGCATGGAGCCAAACGCCATTGACGCCCAAGGCCGAAAGCTGTCGCAGCAGGCCGTCGGGATACGGATCGAGCGACGCATCGCGAAGCGGGTCGCCAAAGACGGCAAAGTAAGAGTAGACCAGTCGCAACGGCGGCTTGTCCCCGCCCTTTTGCGCCACTGGCTCTGCCAGTGTTGGAGCACCGGAGAACTGCCGGAGAAAATCGAATCGCGGCTCGGCGGGGCCAGACATCGCGTCGCCGAAGTCCTGCCGGATAATCCAGCGAATCTCCGCCTCACGTCGCCGGGCCGTCTCGTTCGGTGCATGCCAACCGAGCGATTCGCACCTCGGCTTCAGGAAGCCGAGCTTGTTCCAAAGCACGTCTTCCTCGCGAAGCGTGAACGCGAGTCGCTCGGGCGACATCCGGAGCAGGGCAAGCAGTTGCTTGTAAGGCAACAAGTGCCAGTTGCGGCGAATGAGCGTGATGTAGCCGCGGGTTCGCATCTCGGGCGGAACTCGCGGCAAACGTGGCAAGCCCATCGCGACGGCCAAGTCGCGGACATTTTCTTCCCGCGTACCAAGGAGCGTGGCCATCTCGGCCGGCTCGACAAGGCCCCAATTGCGCCAGACGAACTCGTGAACCCGATCGGGAAAGTGGTCCGCGACGAGGGCAGGCGGATTGGCGCCGAGCGGCAACAGGCCATCAGCGGCGTGAACGCCTAGAGCCACGCTCATCGAAACGACAAACGCGCAGGCTGCAACAATGATCCGCATAACGGGATGACAGTGCTACTTCTTCGCCGCGGCGACGATGTTCTCGACGGTGAAACCAAAATGCTTGAGCAGGACGCCGGCTGGGGCAGACGCGCCGAAACCACACATGCCGATGAACTGGCCATTGGGGCCGAGGTACTTCTCCCAGCCCTGCTTGATGCCAAGTTCGACCGCGACGCGGCGGGTGACCGTCGGCGGCAGCACGGCATCGCGATATTCGGCCGGCTGGGCGTCGAAAAGCTCCCAACACGGCAAGCTGACGACCCGGGCCTTGACGCCTTCGGCCGCGAGCTTCTCGTAGGCCGCCAGGCAGAGCGACACCTCGCTGCCGGTGCCGATCAGGATCACGTCCGGGTCGGCGCCTTTTCCGGCCGTGGCGTCGGCCAGGATGTAGCCGCCGCGACGGAGCCCTTCGGCTGAGGCATACTTCGCGCGATCGAGCGTCGGCACGTTCTGCCGAGTCAAGACGAGCGCGGCAGGCCGATCCTTGAGCGGCAGAATGACGCGATAGGCCTCGGCCACTTCGTTCGCGTCGGCCGGGCGAATGACCAGCAGGTTCGGGATCGCCCGCAGCGCCGCGAGATGCTCGATCGGTTGGTGGGTGGGGCCGTCCTCGCCGAGTCCGATCGAGTCGTGCGTCAGCACGTAGAAGACGGGCAGTTCCATCAGCGCGGCCAGCCGCATCGAGGGACGCATGTAGTCGGTGAAGACGAAGAACGTCGCGCCGAAGGATCGCAGGCCGCAAAGGCTCATGCCGTTCGCGGCGGCGGCCATCACGTGCTCGCGGATGCCGAAATGGAAGTTGCGCCCGCCATACTGGCCGGCCTCGAAATCGCCGGTCCCCTCGAACTTCAGGAGCGTGTTGGTCGACGGCGCGAGGTCGGCCGAGCCGCCGAGGAGCCAGGGAACGTGTGGGCCGATCTGGTTGAGCACCTTGCCCGACGAAACCCGCGTGGCCATGCCCTTCGCGTCGGCCGGAAACGGCTGAATGTCGGCGTCCCAACCGGCCGGCAGTTCCCGACGATCGATCAGATCAAGCTGGGCGGCCAGCTCGGGATACTGGGCCTTGTAGCCGGCGAACTTCTCGGCCCAATCCGCCTGAAGCTTGCCGCCGCGGGCGCCAACGCCGTGCTGGAAATGGGCTGGCACGTCGGGCGGCACGAGGAACTTTTCGTTCTCCGGCCAGCCGTAGGCCGCCTTCGTCAACCGGACTTCCTCCTCGCCCAGCGGCGCCCCGTGCGCTTCAGCCGTGTTCGCTTTGTGCGGCGCGCCGTAAGCGATGGTGCTTCGCAGAATGATCAGCGTCGGACGGTCGGCCGAGAATGTTCGCGAGCTCTCGTTCGGGCTGACATGCTGAAGCGGATGCCCCCGGTCGGCGAACATCGCTTCCTTCGCAGCCGCCTCGCGGTCGCGAAACATCTCGAAGGCTCGACGAATCGCGGCCAGGTTGTTCGCGTCGGCCACATGAAGGACGTTCCAGCCGTAGCCGGCGAACCGTTGGGCGACGTCCTCGTCGAAGGCCAGTTCGGTGTGTCCCTCGATCGTGATGTGGTTGTCGTCGTAGAGCCAGCAGAGGTTCGAGAGCTTCAGGTGTCCGGCCAGCGAGGCCGCTTCGCCGCCGACGCCTTCCATCAGGTCGCCGTCGCTGCAAAAGGCGTAGACGTTGAAATCGAACAGATCGAAGCCGGGCCGGTTGTATCGCGAGGCCAACCAGCGGGAGGCCGCTGCCATGCCGACGCTGTTGCCGATGCCCTGGCCCAACGGGCCGGTGGTCGTTTCGATGCCGCTCGAGGTGTGCCCATGCTCGGGATGGCCCGGACAACGGCTGCCCAACTGGCGGAACTGGCGGATGTCGTCGAGTCGCACGGCCAGCTCGTTGGTCGGCTTGCCCATGGCGTCCTGCTGCTTGACGCCTGCCAGATGCAGAACGGAGTAGAGCAGCATCGAGGCGTGGCCGCAGGAAAGGACGAAGCGGTCGCGATTTGGCCAGCCAGGCTGGGCGGGGTCATAGCGAAGAAACTCGTTCCATAGGACGTACGCCGCGGGGGCCAAGGCCATCGGCGTCCCCGGATGCCCGCTCTTGGCCGCCTCGACGGCGTCCATCGACAGCGTTCGGATCGTATTGATTGCCAGTTGCTCGATTGGTTGGTCAGCCATGTTATTCCTTGCGCAAAAAGCCGCGACCGTTGGTCGCGAATTGGGCGCGACCACCGGTCGCGGCTTCGTGTCAGGCGTTAAGTCTATTGATGGGCCGCCGAGCCGTCAACGCAGTGGGACGCGGCAATCCGACTTTCATGGCCGGATTCTTCGGGCCAAGGCGTTTTCCTCGCCCGCGTCGGGCTAGTGCCTTGACATTCTGTGTCTGGTCCGCCCCGCATGACGAGTGCGGACTAGGGCTTGTCGTTGCCCTTCTCGACCAACTTTGGCAACTCCGTTTGCGGATTCAGCCAGCCGCGGCACCCCTTCACGTACGGCCGAAGCCATCGGATTTCCTGCTGCGTCGGGAAATCCCTGAAACCGTCGATGTTCAGCTCGCTGCCATCCGGCTTGCGAAGAACCAGGGCCAGGGCCGGGAGCCCCGCAGAGTTCTTCTTCGTCTGTGAGTAGCCCAACCGCAAGACTGGCATCTCGTTCTTGTTCTGGTCAACCACCGTGTCGCCAAGTTCCATTCCAGGCGGACGGCGGAACGGACCGTTGCCAAGGCCGAAGTGGAGATGCGACCCGTAGCCGCCGTTCTCGATGCCGCACGAAAGTCCCTGCGTCGCGATCCGCTGGCCCGCCTTGACCACCTGGCTCTCATGGACGAACACGTCCTTGGCGCAGTGGCCGTAGACCGAGGTCAGATACTGCCCGTCGGGCAGGCGGTGCTCGATGACGATGAGAAAGCCGAAGTCGCCGCCGGCGCCTTGCACCATGCGGACCACGCCGTCGGCAATAGCGTAGACCGAGCAGCCCTCGCGGAACCAGCCGCAGTCCTCGCCGGCATGGCCGCTCTTTCCGCCGAACGAGTTTCGCGGATAGACGCCGAACAACGCCGCCTTGTACCGCTGAATCGGATAGGAGAACTGCTTAGCTTCGGGGTAATTGAGCTTCGCCGGATCCGCGACGTTGTAGGAAGGCGCGCCGCGCTGGTTGCGGACGTAGGCGACTCGCTGGACGCCGGGCGGGCCGGTGAGCGTCTCCTTCCAGGCGTCCGGCCGGAGCGGCTTCACCGTGCCGTCGAGCTGCCCCAAGGCCGACTGGATCGTCGCGTGGACGTACGCGTCCCGTTCGATGGCGAGACGGCGCTGCAGGGCCGCTCGCGCCGCATCGCCGCCGAGCTGGCCCAACGCGTTCGCCGCCGCTTCGCGCACCATGCCGTCCTGGTCATCCAGGGCGGCAATGGCCACCGGCGCGGTGCTCGCCACCCCCAACATCTTAATGCCGTAGAGCGCCCGGGAGCGTGTGAACCATTTCGTTGAAGTCTTCGCCACCTCGGCAAAGACCGGCGCCAGCGACGGCTCACGGTAACGGATCAGGCATTCGATGTCCGATTCCGCCGCGGCAGCCAACGCCGCGACAAGCTTGGCACGCTGCACCGTGTCCTTCTCGGCCGACAGCCGGGTCACCTGCGAGTCCATCGCCTCTTGACGCTTCTGGAACTCGTCGGGCCGAGTGCAGACGCCCAGCGACGCATCGACCACAGGAACCGCAATGCTCGTCCCGCTGGGCAGCACGAGCACAATGGCAAGCAGACACAACAATCTGACTTTCATGGATCGGGCCTTTCGGGTTAAAGGGCGATTGCACGAGCGGTTGAGACGAAGAAGAGGGACGCGGAGGTCCGTCCTACGGTCGTCCTTGACGCCAAGGATTCTGTGGGGGCAGAACCCGCTAGTCGATCTGCACGGTGTCGCGATATTCCGGAACCGTTACGTTCCAGTTCATCTGGCGACGGACGTCTTCGGCCAAGGCGAGCGAGGCCTGCGGTTCGCCGTGCGTGATGAACAACCGGCGGGGCGGCCGTTGGACGTAGCCGAGCCACTTCATCAGCCCGTCGTGGTCGGCGTGGCCTGAGATGCCTTGAATCTGGCGGACCTCGGCCCGCACCTGCCGCGTGATGCCGTGGATGCGGACTTCCTGGTTGCCGTCGAGGATTTGTCGGCCGAGCGTCCCTTCGGCCTGATAGCCGACGAAGAGAATCGTGTTGGCCGGGTCGCCGATGTGATGGGCCAGATGATGCTTGATGCGGCCGGCCGTACACATGCCGGACGTCGCCATGACGACGGCAGGGCCTTTCAGATCGTTGATCCGCATCGAGTCGCGTTGCGTCCGCAACACATGGAGCGAGCGAAACTTCAACAGCGAGCCGTGCTCGGCGACCATCTCCTGCGCCTCGGCGTCGAAGCACTCGCGGTGCCGGCCGAAAATGTCGTTCACGTCGGCCGCCATCGGACTGTCAAGATAAATGCTCGTCTCCGGAATCCGCTTCGCTTCCAGCAGCCGGCTGAAATAGTAGATCAGTTCCTGCGCCCGCTCGATGGCGAAGATCGGAACGATGATCTTGCCGCCGCGGCCAACCGTCTCGACGACGACCTCTTCGAGTTGCAACTCGATCGTCCCGTGGTTCTCGTGATGCCGGTCGCCATAGGTCGATTCCATGACGATGTAGTCCGCTTCGGTGACGATCGCCGGATTGCGGACGATCGGGCGGTCCAGCTGGCCCAAATCGCCGGTGAAGACGATGCGCCGCGGCTCGCCGTTGCCGTTCAAACGCAACTCGATCATCGCCGAGCCGAGGATGTGGCCGGCGTCGTGGAATCGGACTTGCACGTGGCCGTTGATGTTGACCGCCCGATCGTACGAGGCAGGCCGAAGCAGCCGCAACGTCCGTTCCACGTCGCTCTGCGTGTAGAGCGGCTTGACCGGCGGCACGTCGCGTCCCTCCTTGCGGTGCCGCTTCATCTTGAAGGCGGCGTCTTCGGCTTGAATCTCGGCCGCATCGCGCAACACCACGGCCGCCAAGTCGACCGAGGCCGACGTGGCATAGATCGGCCCGCGATAGCCCTCGCTCACCAGTTTCGGCGCGAGACCACAATGATCGACGTGGGCGTGCGTCAGAAGCACGGCGTCCAGGTTGCGGAGGTCGAGGGGGCTTTTCGCCCAATTCCGATCCAGGTGGGCCCGCTCCTGGTGCATGCCGCAATCGACCAGCAGGCGAACGCCGTCGGCCTCGACGTAATATTGCGATCCGGTAACCTGTCCCGCCCCGCCCAGAAATTGCAGCTTCACGGTGTCGTCCTTACGGGCCTATCAAGCGTCCCAGAACTCCCGCCATTGGATTCCCAATTGCCGCACCAAGGCTCTCGCTGTGCCGAGCTTAAGGTCTCGGCCTCCCCAGTCGGGAATGACGGTGAATTGTTGCGTGGCGGGGTTGAACCACTTGCGATGTGAACCGCCGCCTCTTCGCGGCAGTTCTTGGCAGCCCAGCGCGGTTAGCTTGCGTGCGACGTCGCGGTAGGTCATGGGGCCGTAACCAATGTCTCGAGCCACACGGCACTGGAGACGTCCGAGATCTGCGCGTTTTTCGGCAGCGACTTCCCCAGGTCTTCGTAGCCCTCGATCACCGCCGCCAACGCGTCTCGAACGTTGCCCAATGCCTCATCCACGGTGTCGCCCTCGGTAAGCAATTCGGGCAGCAGCGGCGAGGTTACCGTGTAACCGCCCTCAGGTTGCGGAGCGAGAACAAGCGGAATCTTGTATTGCATCGGACGTGCTCCCGGTCTCGACAATTATACCATAGCCGCCATGCTGCAAACATCGCGACGGCGTCCGCGGGCAGGACGACTGCAAAGCTGTTCGTAGTTCCGGCTTTAGCCGGTCATTTTCCGCCTAAAGGCGGGACTACGAACGCCTGCAACGGACTTTGCAGTCCGCCTGCGTCCGCGGGCACGCGCCAAATGCGTCGGACTACCGGGCTGCGCGACCGCCCATCAGCTCGTCGGCCAGGGCGCCGGCGCCGTAAACCTTCCGCAGGGATTCGAGGATCGCGCTGCCATGGACGCTGATCGAGCGGCCATCGTTCGTATACACGTAGTCCCAAACCAGCGAGGGCAGGTCGCCGTCAAAAATCAGGCCGACCACTTCGCCGTCGCGATTGACGATCGGGCTGCCCGAGTTGCCGCCGATGATGTCGTCAGTCGAAACAAAGTTCATCGGCGTGCTCATGTCCAGATCGGCCTTGTGGTCGATCCAGCTTTGGGGCAGAGTGAACGGCGGCATGTTGTCGTGCTGCTTCGCCCGCTCGAAAAGCCCGCCGATCGTCGTCCAAGCCGGGGCCGGACGGCCGTCCTCGACGCATCGCTCGACCTTCCCGAACGACAGCCGAAGCGTGAATGTCGCGTCTGGATAGATGTCGGTGCCGAATAGCTCAAACCGGATGTTGGCCAGCTTGGCGTAACCGGTCCGCTGCGGCTCGTCAACCTGTTGCTCGAACTTCGAGCGAACCGCCCGCGACGGTTCGTCGACCAGCTTGGCCAAGAGGATCATCGGGTCGTTCGAGGCGTCAATCGCCTTCTGACCACCCTCGTACAACTCGCGGCGCACGGCGACGTCGGCCAGCTTCGTGCCGCGGACCAGTTCCAGCGCCCGGGCGGCGGGTGATTTGCCGTCCATCACCTTGCGGACCAGCGGGTCGTTGTAGCCGCGCTGCTCGGTGAACAGGCTCAGCGAGTCGCCCAGCGTCACCGCTTCGAGGTCCGGATAGATCGGCGCCTTCGAGAACAAGCCTTCTTCCACCGACGGCAGGTTCGAGTCGCGGAACTCGCGGAACCGATCCTTGCTCGGCTTCGCCCGTTCGGCCGCCGCACGCACCAACGTGCGGGCGATGCCGAACATCGGGCTGCGGAATGCCTGCCCCTGCTCGAGCAGACCATACTCGACGCGGAGGCGTTCCATCACCGCAATCGACTGGTCGATCGATTTCATGGCCGCGTCAAAGTCCGCGGCCAGCGCGGGCTTTGCGGCTGCCGCCTTGCGGAGCGATTCTTCCTCCTTCTGCTTCACGGCCATGACGGCAGGGTCTTGGAGGCCGCCCAAACCGTACAGCCGGGCCTTCAGCGAATTCTGCACCCGCAGCAGCGTTGACTTCGCTTCCCGCGCGTTTTCCCCGCAACGGCCGGCGAACGTCAGCGCCACGACATCTTGCCGCCGCAGGAAATCGAGCGTCGCAGGCAACTGGACGTCCCGGAGAAACTCCAGGTGTTTCACCGTCAGCAGCCGCTCCGTCTTGCCAGGGTGGCCGGTGACGAAGACCAAATCCCCTTCCTTCAACGAGCCCGGATTCCACTTCAGATAATCCTTCACCTGGATCGGCTGGTCGTTTTCATAGACGCGGAAGAAGCACATGTCGAGATCGAAGCGGGGATACTCGAAGTTGTCGGGGTCGCCGCCGAAGGCCGCGATCCGGTCCTCTGGCGCGAACACCAGCCGCACGTCGGTGTACTTCTTGTACTGGTAGAGATGATAGAGCCCGCCGCGATAGAGCGTGACGACTTCGCTCTTCAGCCCGGTCTTCTTGGTCGATTCGTCCTCGATCTTCGTCATCGCCGCGCGGCGTTCCTTTTCCGCTTCGGCCGGGTCGGTCGATTTCACCGCCGCATTGACCTTCGCGGTCACGTCCTCGATGGTCATCAGCACGTTCAACTCGATGTTCGGGCACTTCAACTCATCGGCCCGGGTCCGAGCATAGTAGCCGTCCCGCAGCAGGTCTCGCCCCTTCCCGCTCAATTCTTGCAGCGACGACTGGCCGATGTGATGGTTGGTCATCACCAGCCCGTCAGACGAGACGAACGAACCGGAGCCGCCTCGATTGGCGAAGCGAACGGCCGAATGCTGCAGGTGGGTGAGCCAGGCGTCGGTCGGCGTGAAGTCGTATCGTTCCTTGAGTTCTTTCCTGGGCGGTTGGTTGAAGAGCCACATTCCCTCGTCGGCCTGCGCGACAATCGTCCACAGGACGAGGACAACCAGCAAAGACCCAACGTTGAACGGCATCCGACGGCACTGCATGAATCGATCTCCGTGAGGCAGATTTCGGTGGGTGGAAACGGCAGGTGAAACCACCATGCTAACGCCCTGCCCATCGAATCGCAAGCGGGGAGCGTGACGCCCCCAAGAGGAACGCCGAGTCGTTCGATAGTTCCGCCTTTAGGCAGCGATTTCCCTCGAAAGACCGGCTAAAGCCGCATTTCTCACCGGTTCAACACTAGCCCGACGCGCAAGCGAGGGACGTGGCCGGAACCACGAACACCGATGCGACCGCCGTGCGCTATCGCCGCGCCTCGACAATGCGGAACTTCATCCCCTTGATCGGCGCGCCGCCGTTGTGGAACTGGAGCCCGCGATAGCGATAGTTCGACAACCGTCGATGGGTGTGCCCGAAATAGACGTCCCGCACCCCGTCCCGAGGCCCCTGCCCGATGCTCTCCAGATAGCTCAGCACCCGCTGCACGACGATCCGCTTCGAGTACACCAGGTGAGCGACCGGCTTATGCAGCCGCGTGAGCACCACGACGTCGTACAGCCGGCTCAGGAACGGCCCGCGCCGCCGTTGATCGAGCCACTGATCGCGAGCCTCGGCCAGCCGCCGCGCGTTCATCCGCCGGCCGGCCACATCGCCATGTAGGAAGATGCTGTTGCCCAAGCGGACGTAGTAGCGATGCCACGAGAGGTTCGGCACTTGCCGCTCGAGCCGCACGAGCCGGTCGATGAACACCTGATGGTAATCGTGGTTGCCCAGCACCAAATGGAACTGGCAGTCGGGGCAAGCCGAGGTCAAATCCAAGAGCCATTGGACGGCTCGGCCGACCGACCTGACGATGGGCATGCCCGCCCACCGGAAGTCGAAGATGTCGCCGCCGAGAACGAAAATCTCGGCGCGAGACGCCGCCCGCACAATCTGCTCTCGATACCGAGGGGCGGCGGAACGGTTGGCCAACAGGTGCAAGTCCGAGACGAAATAGCACTTCCCCATGCCGTCAGTATACCCGCTTTGCCCGCCCCTGCGAAAAGCCGAACACGGTCGGCGGCAAGATCGTTCGCAGTTCAGCCTTTAGGCGGCGTCACCCAACGGGTTGCGCTATCGCGCGTAGGACGGACTTTCCAGTCTTGGACCGGCCAAAACCGGAGCAACAAACGCCTTTCAGTTCGCGCCGAAAAGCCGAACGTGGTCGGCACGCCGCGGATTGACCGCATCGAGCGTCGGGCAACAATTCTCACATGGAAACCACAGCAACCTTAGTCGAAAAACATTGCACTGCCTGCGAGAAACCCACCAGGGCGTTTGAGTCCGCCGAGGTCGAGGAACAACTCCGGTCCCTCCCGGGCTGGCGGCCCACGGCCGACGGACGCCGAATCCGCAAGGACTGGCAAGTCAAGGACTTCACGACCGGCATCGAGTTCTTCCGACAAGTCGCTCAACTGGCCGAGGCCGAAGGGCATCATCCGGACCTGCATCTGGATGACTACCGGCACGTGTGGATCGAACTGTGGACCCACGCCGTCGGCGGACTGTCGGACAACGACTTCATCATGGCCGCGAAGATCGACCACCTGCCCATCCAGTTGCGGACGCACAACGCCCCGTAGGCATCTCCGGCGGCCTGATTCGCGCGGGCGTCGCGCGCCGGTAAAATCGAGTTCTGGGTTGCAGCCGATTCGGGACTCCTTCTACCTGGGTTCGTCGCCATGCCGATCCATTTGCCGCCGATCAGCCGTCGCCGTTTTCTTGCCAGTACGCTTGCCGCCAGCGCCGGGGCGTTGTTGCCTCGCGCCGGCTGGGGCGATGAACCGGCGAGCGACCCCGAGCGTTTCGTCCTCTTCGCCGACATCCACGTCCCCGCCGACCGCGAGTTGGCCCATGCCGGGGTGCAACCGGCAAGAAACCTCCAACAGGCGGTGGCTGCCATCGGCCGCTTCACTCGGCGGCCGAGCAGCGTCCTTGTCGCTGGCGACTGCGCGTTCCGTCGGGGTGAGCCGGGCGACTACGTGACGATCGGGAAGTTGATCAAGCCACTTCGCGAGGCCGGCGCGCCCGTTCACTTGGCGCTCGGGAACCACGACGATCGCGAGCACCTGTTGGCCGCGTTTCCGGACGCCAGGTCGCAGAAGTTGGCCAAGGAGGTGCCTGAAAAGTGCGTCTCAATGATCGAGACGCCGCACGCCGACTGGTTCCTGCTCGATTCGCTCGACCGAACGCAGGTGACGCCGGGACGAATGGGCGAGCGGCAGTTGGCTTGGCTCGCCAAGGCACTTGACGCCAAGCCCGACAAACCCGCATTGGTTCTCGCCCATCACAATCCCGATGCGCGGAAAAACAGCAATGGATTGTTGGACACCCAAGCCTTGTTCGATGTCCTCGTGCCGCGGCGGCGCGTCAAGGCGTACTTCTTCGGCCACACCCACGGCTGGCATCTGGCCCAGCAGGCTGGAATCCATCACGTGAACCTGCCGGCCATGGTCTGGGTGTTCGACAAGGCGCAGCCCCGCGGGTTCGTCGCCGCCCGGCTGCGACCCGACGGCGCAACGCTCGTGGTTCACGCCCTCGACCACAAGCATCCGAAGCACGGCGAGAAGGTCGAGCTGAAGTGGCGCGCGTGACCGGGCCGAAGGGGAAGGCGGCGGTGCTCAGCCCTACAGCGAGACCGGCGGCCGTCGCATGAAACACGACCAGCCGGGATAGCTCACGTTCGGGTCGGAACTCTCCAAGCGGGTCGGCCGCAGATGGATGAACTCGAAGAGTCGGCCCAGCTCGTTGCGAAGGTCTTCTTCGGCTACTTGAGCAGGCCCGTTCTCCGTCGGCTCGGCCGGCGCTCCGGCCAGGCACAGATAATACGAGCCGGGCCGAGTGACTCGCCAAAGCATGTCGAGGTACCGCTCGAGCTTCTTCTGGCGGACGCTGTGATACATGCCGGCGTCATAGACGAAGTCGAACTGCCCGGCGGTGTGAGCGAACTCGTACGCGTCTTCCAGCACGAATCGCAGCAAGGCGTTCTGCTGCTCGGCCCTGAGCCGCGCCCGCTCGATGGCGATCGGCGACGAATCGATCGCGGTGACCTCGAATCGCCGTCGCGCGAGCCAGACCGCGTCGGCCCCGGTGCCGCAGCCGACCTCAAGCACCGTCTCCGGCCGCAGTCGGTATTCCTGCATCACGCGGACCAATTCTGCGTGGGGTCTGCCCACGTCCCACGGCGGCGTGCCGATGCGGTAGGCGGCGTCGGGGTCGTTCGGATCGATTTCAGTCGGATGCGGCTCTTGGCTCATGGCGGTTCCTGGCAAACACGTAGACAATCTTCTAGTTTGCGACTTGCCGACACGCTTGGCAAGAGGGAAGGCCAAGGAGAATTGCGAAGTCGCTATTGTACTCTTCACGCTCCGCGTGAAGCCGCGTCACACGCAGGCTGCATCGTGCCCATTTTCTCACGCGGAGCGGAGTCCGGGACGTTTACCTCCCCGGACTTTACACTTCTCCTGGAGGGAAGGCCAAGGAGCGAGCGAAGGAGACCAAATTCAGAACCGAGACCGCGGATCGCAAGGAGGCCTCTCCGCGGCCTTTTCGTCGCACAGGTCACTTGGAGACCGCGTTGCGGGTCGCCCGAACCTCCGGGCGGACATTGCCGCCAATGGTCATGTCAAAATCGAGATAGCGCTGCCGCTCCTTCTTAATCGGCGAATAGACGTTGTCCCCCTTCTGCCAGATCGGACGCAGCTCGCTGATGCCGCCAAACTCCCGCGCGCCGGCCGATTGGCAGGGGAACCAATGCCCCTCGCCCTTGTCGTCGACGAGATAAAACTCCGCATAGCAGTGGCCCGGCACCCAGACGCTCCGGGCGGGAATGTCGGCCGCGCGGCAGATGGCGATGAACAACGACGTGATCTCTTCGCAATCGCCCGTGCCATCGTGGAGCGCCGCCAACGCCCCCTTCAGCGCACCCGGTTTGTACTTGACCTTCTCGCGGACCCAGTCGTAGATCGCTTCGACGTGCTTCCACGCCTTTTTCTCGTTCACCCCGACCTTCTTGGCCAGATCGCGAATCCGCGAGTCGCGGCATTCAATCTTCTTGCTCGGGTTGAGATACTGTCGCAATTCGGCCGGAAGTTTCTTCGGGTCGGGCAGTTCATAGATGTCGGTGTTGTCCGGCGGCAATGCCGACGTCCGCCGAATCTCGAACGTCACCAGCGCCTTCGCCTCGTGCCCGGCCGCAAGCTGCGTCAGCTTGAGGTTCATCACTTTGACGCCGGCGTCCAGCTTCGAGTAGTGGACCTTTATCTCGGGCGAGACTTCTTCGGTGACGACGTTGACCTCCTGTTCGGGCCAGTCCATCGGCACGCTGATGCAGCCGTTGCCGCCGCGGCACGGCCCGGTCCCCGCCTTGACCATGATGCCGATCTGCCAGCGAGTGACCTCCGACTTGCCCTCCTTGGCCCCGCCCTCCTCGCCCTTCTTGAATTGCGCGGAGGCCACCGAAACCAGGGCCAGCCACATTCCCACCGCCACCAGCAAGATTCGACTTCGCACGTCCACACCTCGTCCACGTTGCCTTCTGCCTATCCTCGCTATTTTAGCTCAGCGTTCGGGCGAATCGAGCAACGAACTGCACCAGAATGGGGGGGGTGCGCTAGGCGCGGAACAAAAGGGTAACGGGAAACCGGCAGGTCTTGGGCATGGCTAAGACTGCATCGCCGTGGAGGGAACGCGTTGGCAGAGTGGACATAACTCTTATGGGCTAATTGATTGACGACCGCGCGAGGGCAGGTCAAAATGGCTCTTATTGTCCTGCGTCGTCTGCCAAAAAGGAGCCGGGGGTATGTGCAAAAGGTCTCTTGTTGTCGTGAGCTGCCTAACGTGTGTCACGGTGTTTTGCGAGATCGCTACTGCGTCCGTCATTCAGTGGCCAATTGCAATCGGTGGCAACGACCATTGGTATGAAGTCGTTTATGCCGGAAGCGCTGGTGTTACCTGGACTAGTGCGAGAGATGCTGCTGTCGCAAGGGGCGGATACCTCGCAAGCATAACTTCAGCGGCGGAGAATGAGTTCGTTTACAACCTCGTTCCTTCGGACTCAAAATACTGGATCCCGGACGGTTGGGGACACGTCAATGGCCCTTGGTTGGGCGGATACCAATACGACAAGCATGCTGAACCGAGTGGGGATTGGACCTGGGCTAGCGGCGAGCGGTTTGCGTACACGAACTGGTACGCTGAAGAGCCAAACAACCTCGATGGCCACGAGGATTATGTGAGCTTCTTTGGCACGAGTTCGCTCAACGGGTTAAAGTGGAATGATCAATCGAATACCCCGCGGATGGGGATCGTGTCCGGGTGCGTCGTGGAATACGTCCCGGAACCGTCCTCTTTCGTCCTTCTCTTCATCGCCGCCGCCAGCCTGTTCACCTACGCTTGGCGGCGACGACAAGCGGCGTAGCACGTCTTTTGCCCGATGATACGCAGCCCTTGCCGGTGGTTGTTCTTCTGCTGCACCGGGTTTTTGGGAGTCTGCTGCTGGTGTTGTATCGCGTTATCGACTTGCCGGAAGAACTGCGGACTTTTGCTGCGGGCCAGGAATGCGAAGGCGGCAGCCACGACGGCCGCCAAGGGCGAAAGGGCAACGGCAAGCCTTGCACATGCCCGGAAAGGTATGTGTCGCCAGAGGGCCACTTGGCTGTCGGCGAGGAAACCTGAAAAGCCTCGGGCACGCCTGATATTTCGGCTTACCCAACCAGGGGGCTCGCTTTTCGCCGCACGGTCTGCCATAAAGGCTGTTATCACACGTCTCGGTAGCGAGAAGTGGCAATGTGGCCGAGGCGAGACCGACCCGTTGTTGATCGGGCGTTTTCTTTGGGGCAACGTTGCATTCGTCTATTATCTTTCAGGGGAGTTGCTGCCATGTTCCGTCGTTGTGTAATGGCTCTGGGCGTTGTCAGCTTGCTCGTGTTGGTGACAGCGGGGCAGGCGAATGCCGCCGTTGTCGTCACGTTCTACAATGACCAAGCAAGTTTCATGGCCGCGATCTCCCCGCAGGCGGCCCTTAATTTCGAGGGGATTACTACAGACACCGGGAACTATGATTTCGGCACGTCGTACCACACTGGCAGTGTCACGTTCACCGCGGGTAAGTATAATCACATGCTCGTCGTGGGTAAGAATTCTCAGACCTTGGGCAAGCCATTTGATTCCGCCTTATTAACCCCGTGGTCTGAGCCGAGTTCGATCCTCGCGACGTTTGATGCGAGCTCTAACGTTACGGCGGTCGGCGGTTATTTCGAGAGCCTTATAGCCAGTTCACTCGGGACGTTTTCACTGACTGGGGCAACCGGCCTCCTCGACCAACGGGGCGCGACCCTGGGATGGGCCCGCCAGGGCCAGCCAAAGAAGTTCTACGGGTATACTGTCGCCGGAGACACCATATTGAGTTTATCTGTCGGCACGGGCGTTGACGCGCCAGCGTTTGACAACTTTACCTACGGATACTCCGTTCCCGAACCTTCTAGCCTTATCCTCCTTGGCATCGCCGCCGCCAGCCTATCGGCCTACGCTTGGCGACGGCGACGACAAGCGGCGTAGGGCTTCTTGCACTCCGACGATACACAGCCCCGTGCCGCTGTTGGTTTCTCTGCCACAGTAAGCGCGGGGCTGCCCTTTTGGCTTGCTACAGAATCGCGCCCTCCCCTCGCCCTTTGGGAGAGGGGCCGGGGGTGAGGGCGGCTTGCGAACGGGCCACTTCCGGCCTTCCCGTTTGCCGCTCTTGGCCTTCGGTCCCCTTCGGTCCCCTTCGGTACAGGGCAACAGCCGGCGGTGGCATAGGGCGAACGGAAAACCTCCCGCACACGCGGAGAGCTATGTTTTGCGAGAGGGCCCCCCGACTACCGGCGAGGAAACCTTGGCAAGCCTCCGGCACCGCTACGATAAATATGGACTACTGGGGCGAGTGGCCTATCCTAAACGAATCGGTTTTCCCCAACCTGGGGGCTCGCTTTTCGCCGCACGGTCTGCCATAAAAGCTGTTATCACACTTCTCGGTAGCGAGAAGTGGCAATGTGGCCGAGGCGAGAGCGACCTGTTGTTGATAGTGCGTTCTTCTTCGGCGTTACAACTTTGCATTTGTCTATTCTCCAAGGGGGTCGCTGCCATGTTCCGCTACTTTGCGGTGCTTCTGGGTATTGTCTCTGTGGTGTTTTCTTCTACCCTTGCTCAAGCCGACGTTTTCAACATGGGTGGCACTCGCGACCCGGTAACGGGAACGTGGACAGGCCAGGCGAGTCTAGAGTTCGTTACCGTGGGCAATCCGGGCAATGCGACGGATACGCGAACTGGCTCGCGCTTTGGCTCGGTCCCTTACGTCTATCAGATGGGCAAGTATGACGTGACTGTGGGACAGTATTGCCAGTTTCTCAACGCCGTGGCCACGACGGACACCTACGGCCTTTGGCACAGTGGAATGGCCACTGACTACCCGACTGTCGGGATCAGCCGGAGTGGTAATTCTGGCGCCTATAGCTACTCTGTCACGGGCAGCTACAGTCAAGGCGTCAACTGTCCGATGTTTGCCGTCAACTGGGGCAATGCCGCACGCTTCTGCAACTGGCTGCAAAACGGTCAGCCAAGCGGCGCTCAGGAGGCAGGTACGACCGAGACCGGAGCGTACACGCTCAATGGATCGAATGACGGCACCACCTTGATGGCAATAACGCGCAATTCCGGCGCCACCTACTTCATCCCGTCGTGGGATGAGTGGTACAAGGCGGCGTACTACAAGGGAGGAAGCACGAACGCGGGCTACTGGCTTTATCCTACGCAGAACGACAGTGTCCCTAGCAACGTGCTTTCCGCAGCGGGCACTAATAACGCCAACTGCGAGGACGGCGGCTACACCGATCCAATAAACAAGCTGACGCCGGTCGGGACGTTTGCAGCATCGCCAGGGACGTATGGTACGTTCGATATGGGCGGCGATGTCATCCAGTGGAACGAGGCCGTCTTCTTACCACCTGCGGTGCGCGGACGAGGAATGTATGGCGGCGTTTGGTTTTCCCCGGCCTTTGGCGGTCTAGACAGCAGACACGGGGCCGTGGCCGGCGCCGACCCTATGGACACGTTTAGGAGCATAGGTTTCCGCGTGGCAAGTGTCCCTGAACCCGGCAGTCTCATGCTGTTGCTCGCCGGTGCCATCAGCCTGTTCGCCTACGCGTGGCGACGGCGACGACAAGCGGTGTAGGGGTTCTTTGGCTACAGACTCTTGCCCAACGTGGCCCAGCAGAAAGAGCACCCCGCACTGTCGCCCGTGCTCTCTTCTTGGTTTGCTACGGACCGCATTCCTGTTTCGCCGTCTGCCGTCGTTCCCTCTCCGCTCGCGGGTGTTCCTACTTGTTGACGCTGGTGTTCCGGTGCTCCGATGGAGCCGACGCGGCCGGTGCGGCTGCGGTCGCGCTGCTGCTGCGGGACATGGGAGTTGCTCGCGCTGGATCGCGCTTCCGACTTGGCGGAAGAGTTGCGGACTTTTGCCGCGGGCCAAGAGGGCGAAGGCGGCGGCCACGACGGCCGCGAAGGGCAGGAGATCAACGGGAGGCATCCCGCACACGCGGCAGGTTAGCTCTTGCCAAGGGGGCCACTCGGCTGTCGGCGATGAAACCTGCGAAAGCCTCGGGCACAGCTACTGACTATCCGGGGAGAGTATGCCAAGGGGCGGACGGCTGGGCGTTTGGCTTCGGCAGGTCGACGCTCCTGTCTTGGATTGTCAGGTTTCCCAAAAGGGCATAGAATCAGCGCAGGGCATATCTGTCTGAAATATCAGGTGAGTCAGCCCTTCTGGTGACACTGCGGCCACACGAAGCCGTAGGAACCATTTGCGGCAAGGAGCACGAGAAATGCGTCCGGTCTTTGCCCTCTGTTTTACCACAGTGCTTGGCACGGTATGTATTCTCTCGATAGGCAACAGCAAAGCCGGCGAGAGTTCCACAAAAGCCAACGACCTGGCAACCGCACCTGCAAAATGGGATTCTGAACATCGTGATTCTTTCAATGATGCCGCCCAGGTCTGGCGGCTTGGCAAAGACTACTTTCAGGACGGCGGGGACGATGATGACTTCGATGGCAGCAACGACTTGACGAATGAGCGTGATGAGATCGTTTTCTCGGGCATTGACCGGGCAACGAGGCGTTTTCTATCTCATCCAGAAGTGAAACCGGTCGTCCAATTTAGTTGTGCCGTAACGGCCACCCCCTACGAGGACGCACTCGAAAAGGCCCTGGCCAAGGGCAGCCCTGAGAAGAAACTCCAGGCGCTCGCGATTCTGATGCGACTTCGGGCACCCAGTTCCGTGCCGCTACAGTGGAAAGCCCTTGGCGAGTTGCGGCAACTCAAAGATCACGCAAGATGGCAACCGCTGCTATCGGAGTGGCTGGCGTGTTTCGATCCACGAACGCTTGAGCGAGAGATACAGCAAGCACCGCCCCCAGGGGACAGATACTCCGACCGGCCGCGAATCTATCTTTGGAGTATCCGGGCCTGCGGCACGATCCAGGATGCCAATGCACTCAGCCGTCTCACCACACTCTCAAAAGCAGACCACCTCTACACGAGTTTGGCTGCCGAGCGGAGCTTGGAGGATTTTACAGGGCCCAAAGCCAACCAGGCTTTGGCAGCCTGTATCCTTGGATGGCAGTATGATGCATATGTTCGTGCGTGCGACGCGCTGTTGAAAAGGGACAAGTCGTTGCTGGTCAAGACACTCTTGCAGACAAACGCACCGAAGAAGTGCCGTTACTACCAGGGCGTGTTTCTCGCCCGCTGTGACAATCCGGCAGCAGTGCCAATTCTTTGTGAGGAAGTTCCCGAATATCAAATCCTTGACACCGAGATGTTTGCGCACATTGCCCGCCTCGGTGGCGCAGAGCACCGGCAGATGATTCAGTCGCTTCCGACCCGCGTGCGACCCGAGCAGCGCAAACTCGCAGAACAGGCCGTGCAGCAGTATACCAAGAGACTTGAACACGTGCCTACCCGATCGTCAAGTCCGTAGTTTGTCCAAGGCCGCACGGTGGCAGAGTTCGGCTTCACCCGAATCGCTTACCACGGACCGTATTACTGTTCGTGCTCGGCGCGTTCCTCCCTCTCCGCTCTCGGGTGTTCCTACTTGTCGGTGCTGGTGTTCCGGTGCTCCGATGGAGCCGACGCGGCCGGTGCGGCTGCGGTCGCGCGGCTGCTGCGGGACATGGGAGTTGCTCGCGCTGGATCGCGTTTCCGACTTGCCGGAAGAGTTGCGGACTCTTGCCGCGGGCCAAGAGGGCGAAGGCGGCGGCCACGACTGCCGCGAAGGGCAGGAGATCAACGGGAGGCATCCCGCACACGCGGCAAGTTAGCTCTTGCCAAGAGGGCCACTCGGCTGTCGGCAGTAAACCTTGGCAAGCCTCCGGACACGGCTGCCGTCTCAAGGACTACCTGACGAGCGTACGCCGCCTGGAATAATTGCCTTGGCTCTCTGGACAGTGTAAGATCGCTGGGCGCGTCCGGAGCACGAGAACCTTCTTCCAAGCAAGGATGATGCAATGACACGATTGCTGTGGTTAGCCTGCGTAGGCGTGGTAGCAGTTGCTCCGTTGTCGGCGCATGAACTCAGATTGCGGGAAACCCTAGTTGGGGACATGGCGATTGTCTCGCCAGTTGTGTTCAGCCCGGATGGCAAGACCCTGGCTTCGGGAGGCCAGTTCGGCGGGATCAAGCTTTGGGACGTGGCGACGGGCAGGAACACCGCCACCCTCAAAGGGCATTCCGGGGATGTGTTGTCGGTGGCATTCAGCCCAGATGGGAAGACCCTCGCCTCTGGAAGTCGTGACATGACGACCAGGCTGTGGGATGTGACCACTGGCAAAAACACGATGACTCTCCAGTCGCGTCCCGATTCGGTCCCGTCCGTGGCGTTCAGCCCAGACGGCAAAATCTTGGCGAGGGCTTTGTGTTCGATGATCGCGACAAAGATCGACATCACCGAGGAGATCAAATTGTCGGACGTGACCACCGGCAAGGACACCGCTACGCTCGTAGGACCTCACGGTTGGGTCGGCTTTGTGGCATTCAGCCCGGACGGAAAAACCTTGGCCTCGTTGGGATGTTGGGACGGGACAATCAAGTTGTGGGACGTCGCCACTGGCAAGGACACTGCCGTTTTCAAGGGGCATTCCCATCTGGACTCCTGCTTGGTGTTCAGTCCAGATGGCAAGGCCATCGCCTCGGCAAGTCGAGATAGGACAATCGAACTATGGGACGTGGCCACCGGCAAAAACACCATCACACTCAGGGGACACGCTGAGATTATTTTTTCTGTGGCGTATAGCCCGGATGGCAAGACCTTGGCTTCGGGAGGCCAGTTCGGCGAGATCAAGCTTTGGGACGTGGCGACGGGCAGGAACACCGCCACCCTCAAAGGGCATTCCGGGGATGTGTTGTCGGTGGCATTCAGCCCGGATGGGAAGACTCTGGCCTCGGGAGGTCGGGATGGCACGATCAAGCTCTGGGGCGTGGAGCCGGGCAAGGAAGCGGGCAAGTGAGCGAGCGGCTTCCGGCGTGTTTTGCCGCAAGCCATTTGTCGCGAAGCGGATGGTGCCTCGGTTCGTCAAGAGAAGCTCGGCCCGGCCGCCGTTCCGCCGCGCGTCCCTGGCCGGGTGTTTGTCTTTCGGCTCGCCTGCCAACACCCCCGGTTTGCAGACCTGACGTGCTGCCGGCCGAACGCCAACACGGAGCGGTCCTCACAACCAGATCAACGCGGCCGCACGCCCCGCTTGCCCTTGGCCCTTCGCCCTCGGCCCGCTGAGCCACTACTCATTCGCATCGAGATCCTCGGTGTACCGGTCCTGGGTATGCATTGTGATTGCTGAACCGATGGTCGTGAATGCCAGACCAAGAATAATGATCAGGTGATAGTAATCAGACGACCTGAAGGTTGCAGCCATGATCCCAATGCCAACGCCGAATCCTGCCAAGATTCCGCCGACGTATTCGCCCGTCAGCCTAACTCGGCGAATGGTGTACCATCTCAGTGGAGTCTTGTTGTGCTTTGTGCTCATCGCGCGGCCTGGAGTGTAGATGCCCGGGAGGACGAAGCGGCGTTTTGGCGGGCCTTCGAGCCAGCAAAACCACGGTTATTGGGAGCGGTCAGTGTTCATTGGCCAACGAGGATGCCCTGTCACAAGGGAGTGCTACGGAGTTTCACTGTGCTCTGCGCTGACGACCAAGTTCCGTTGGTCGATTAGGTTGAAGTAGTAGACTTTGGCCCCTTGCGGCAGTTTTGCAGAAACCCTTTTGGCGGCGGTGTCAATCTCTGCAGGAATCGTTTCCCACTTGCGGTCCTGCCATCGGCCGGTCTGACGCGTGTAGTTCAATTCCGCCCGCTGGATAGGCGAGGCCGTCTCGAAGGTGGCCCAGACCAGCTGACCGTCGCGGCCTGATCCCGCAATCTTCGCCAACGGCTGCCCCTGGCGAAGTTGTTGGTCGGCGAAGGCCAGAATCTCAGCCGGATTCTCGCCAGGACCGCCGTGCCCGTGTGGCATGCGTGGGCGAATGCAGAGTGTGTGCGGCCCCTGAGTTAGGCGATACGACTTTTGGAGCGAGTCCATCGGGTAAGCGAAGTCGTTGGTCCCCGTCACCCAGAGCATGGGCATCCTGCTCTGGCGCAACCAGACCGAAGGATCCCATCGGTTGAGCCATCGCGACGATCTCTCCGGCCCCATCTTCTGAAAGTCATAGAGCCAGACAGAATTATCGCCAAGGAAGCCACAGCCGTACACAGGCACAGCGAAGCGAAACCTCGCATCAACGCCCGAGACAACGCACGTCAGGTAACCTCCCCAAGAGATTCCGGTGATTCCAATCCGCTCGGGATCGACTCCTGGCAAGGATCGCAGGAGGGAATGGGCCAAGACGACGTCGGCGACCGCATGATAGGTCCATTGATCTTCGATTGGCTCATCGATTTGTTCAAAACCGCCCCAGCCTGGCGGTCCACCGGCCTTGTGTCGCCGCCACTTGTCGTGGGAGCCGATGGGCACGCATCCGCAGGTATCCATGGCAATGGCGGCATAGCCGCGCGAGTTCCACAGTCGGACCCAGGCGTCGAAAGCCGAGCCGCCGCCGCCATGAACCAACACCATGCCTGGCACTTTCGTTCCAGGCTCGACCTTCGGCAAACCGTAGTAAGCGAACACGCGGGTGCGCTGTCCACGCCAAGGCAACCCCTCGTAGAAAACCGACTTCACATCCTTGGCCAAAGGTGCATCAGCCGGATAGATCTTGGGGGCGTTCCCGAGGACCTTCATGTCCCATCGGAGATCAACGGCAGCCGATCCAGGGGCGGATTTCGTTGGCTCCCCAGCCCCCGCGCTCACAACGAGACTGATTTCAAGGATTATGAACCATCGGAACCGTCTGATGTTCTTCATCGTCGCGTCTTTATGATCGGAGACTCAATTTCCGTTTTCCGCTACGGTGGCCCCGATTCGCCATCATCGCGAACAAGCCAGAAGCACAGGACGCCAGACAAGAGGCTTTTGGCAACCGGCCGCAACGAGATAGCGATGCGATGCTTCCCGGCCCTCACCCTGCCCTCTCCCGGCGGGCGAGGGGAGGATTTGACAACCGCCCTCACACTAGCCACTCACCGCTGCCGACTGCCCACTGCCCGCTGCCGACTGCCCACTCGTGAAAGCGGATGGAGAGGGATTCGAACCCCGGTTGGACTTTCGCCCACCGCGGTTTTCAAGATGGCGGCAATGACCTTTGGGCCAATTCCCGCCCTCTTCTCACCCTCTCCTTATACCATCCGGCAGGACTGGCACACAAGCAGGCACGCAAGAGGGCAAGCGACCTGCTGCTTCGACGGCCTCAACTCCCCTCTCCCTTTGGGAGAGGGCTTCGGGCCTTTCCGTTTGCCGCTCTTGGCCTTCGGCCGGTTGGCACAGGGCGAAAGCCGGCTACGGCAAGAGGGTAAAGCGAAGGCTCCCGCACGCGCGGAAAGGGTATGTCTTGCCAGAGGGCCGCTTGCCTACCCGCGAGGAAACCTTGCTCGGGGACGGCTACTGTATATCGGACCACCTGGGGGGGGGGTATCCCTTTTGGGCAGTAAGTCATTGACCAAAATGGCGGTCTTGGATAGGGAGGACAAACTGATGTTCGGCAAAGCACTCGTCAGAGGCTTGGTGGCGGCAACTGTGTTGGCTTCGGCCATCACCGCACAAGCAGTCACCATCGACCTGGTGCCAGTGGGTAATCCTGGCAACGCAGCCTATCACGGCAACAGTGTCGGAGACCTCGGTGCAGTGGCGTATGGATACAAGATTGGAACATACGAAGTCACCAATGCCCAATACTGCGAGTTTCTCAATGCAAAACTTCCTAACATTGCCGACCTAGATACAGGTTCATTACTTCCTAGTGACATCCACGGGCTGTATGACCCAAGAATGGAGACGCAAGTTTACGGCGGTATCAATTATGATCCTAACAGCACGGCCGGGGCGAAGTTTTCTCCAAAGCCGGGCTTTGCAAACCGCCCCGTGAACTATGTTCGTCCGTGTGACGCACTCCGTTTCATAAATTGGCTCCAGAACGGTCAAGGCAACGGCGACACGGAAACAGGCACATTCACAATGCTTCGAGGTGGACCGAACTCTGGAACATCAACGATTGTCGCTACCGCAACTCGTGCCCAGTGGGCGGCGGGAACTACGTTGCACTGGGTGTTGCCGAGCATAGACGAATGGTTCAAGGCAGCATACCACAAGAATGACGGAGTAACAGGAAACTATTGGCTCTATCCCACGAGATCGAATTCCCCGCCCGGCCGCGATATGAATGAGGCGACCAACCCCGGCAACAATGCAAACTACTATTCTGGCAACGGTCCGATCGACTCGAAAGGGTACTACACGACAGTCGTTGGCGAGTTTGAGCAGTCGCAAAGCCCTTACGGCACCTTCGATCAAGCCGGAAACGTATTGGAATGGCACGAATGGAGCACAAAGGGATTGCAGATGGGATGTTCGTTCGACTGGCCGGTATCGTATATGACTGCAAGCAGCAACTTCTGGCTTGCTTCCGATGCCGAGCAGAAGTGCGTGGGCTTTCGGGTGGGGCTTCTTGGGGTTCCCGAACCTAGTAGCATCGCACTCTTGCTTGCCGCCGTCGCCAGCCTGTTGGCCTACACTTGGCGACGGCGACGACAAGCGGCGTAGAGCTTCTTGCACTGCGACGATGTAGACGCTCTTGACCGCCGTGGTCAGGTAGCGGAACCGCCAGCCTTGCCACTCTCCCTTCGCCCCGTGCTGTCTTCTTGGTTTGCTACGGACCGTATTCCTGTTCGCCCTAGCCTTTCTCCCCTTCTCCGCTCTCGGGTGTTCCTACTTGTGTGTGCTGGTGTTCCTGTGTTCCGATGGAGCCGACGCGGCCACGTCTGCTACGGCCGCGTTTCGCTACACCGGGTTATCTTTCCAACGGAACACAGCGACGCCAGCGGCACAAGTAATTCCCCAAGACCGGCGAACACAAGACGGAACACAAGAACCGGCAACAGGGCCGAAGGGCCACGGCGGGGGCCTTCCGTTGGCCGCTCTTGGCCTTCGGCCGGCCGGCACAGGGCGAAAGCCGCCAGCGGCAAAAGGCCGACGGAAAGCCTCTCGCACGCGCGGAAAAGGTATGTCTTGCCAGAAGGCCGCTTGGCTACCCGAGGAAACCTTGGCAAGCCTCTCGCATATATGGACTACCTGGGAGAGTATGCCCAGATTGCGGGAACACAAACTGGCCACAAGCCCACGCTAGACTGACGGCTTGTTAAAGACTACGCCCGCTCTCGCCACCAGCAAAGCAATGCCGTCAAGGCAACTCCAGCCAACAGAGTGATGCTTCCTGGCTCAGGAACGCTTGCCACGCGAAACGCCATGCCGAAACTTTCGTCACTCGGGTACATGCCGTCACAGCGGGCGGAGGAAATCAGATAGTCCGCGCCGTTCCAGGCAAACAACCCACCGCGCGCCGCTCGCGACGATGTGACGCCATAATCAGAGTTGCTGGACGGGCTTTCCGTCCATTCCCAGAGGTTGCCCATCATGTCGTACGTGCCGTTGAGTTCTTGACCACCGCTGCCGACGCTCCACGGACCTTCACCAGGGCCAGCAGGACCAGTGTCTCCATCGTAGTAATTCCACCCGCCATTCGTTCCATTGCCTTGGAACAACGTATCGCCCGCCTTCGTCGCGTAGTCCTGCAACGCCGTGCCGTTCCAATACGCCGCCTTAACCCATTCGTCCTCCGTTGGTAGGAAGTAAAATGCGTTCTTGTTGCGGTATGGGTTGCCTAAATCGTAACCAGCGTCTGCGGTGTCCCAGACGGCAAAGTTGTAGTTGCTGGTACCCTTAGTGCCGGTGAATTTGTACGCCACCTGATGGCCGGTGCTCGTGTTCAGCCAGTTGACAAACTGTGCTGCTTCGTACCAACTTACGTTGTTGGTCGGAACGCTCGTGCCCGTGTAGTAGGAGTTTGTGTCGTAGGCAGTCGAAGGGCTGCCCGTCACTGTGCCGTAGGCTGCCTTGAACTTGTTCCACTGGCTATTGGTGATTTCATACGTGCCCATGCGGTAGTCGTTGGCAACGCCGGTGAACGTGAAACCGTCGCCCGCGGGAATCCCGCTGCTGGGGTTCGTCGCCCCTGAGATTCTCACGAAGTCGATGGTGAATCGATTCGTTCCCGTGCCAAAGGTGTCTGCCATCGCCGCAGTGCCACATGCAAGCAACATGAGCACCACGCCTATTACCAATCGCCCCATATCGCACCCCCATCAGTGTTGCTGGGAACTTGGCGCCCCGGTGTGGAAAAGGTCGCCTTCCATCTCGAAAGACTCTGGAAAAGCGTCAACATCCGTTCTACCAGCCACGTGTTGCCGTTGCAACCCCCCTCTGATTTGGGAGTCACGGCGGGTGGATATCTCTAGTTCGCACCCCATGCGCCAAGCCAGAAACACAAGACGCGACAGAAGAGGCTTTTTCACGCTGCCGACGACAGATTGCTGAGCAGGCCCCCTTGGCCTGCCTGCTCGCCGTTCTCGTCCGCGACGCGTGTGCTTCGTGAAAGCGGATGGAGAGGGATTCGAACCCCCGGTGGACTTTCGCCCACAGCGGTTTTCAAGACCGCCGCCTTAGACCACTCGGCCACCCATCCGAAAACACCGTCTTCGAGAACGGCCGCAGGACCGGCCGATGCCGCTGGTGCAGACCCCGCTCAGGCCTTCGCTGCCGCCGCGTGACGAAGACGCGGGGGAACCGGCGACGCTTCGGGGCTGCGAGCCTCGGCGACTGCAGGCCGCGGGCGGACGACGCCGCCCTGACAGCGAATCGCGAAGCGATGCTTGCCAAAGCTCAGCACGTCGCCCGACCGCAACGACGCTTTCTGAGCGATACGCACACCGTTGATGAACGTGCCTGAGCGAGTTCCCAAATCCCAAACCATCAGCTCGCCCTCGTTCTGGTCGATCATGCACTGATAGTGGCCCAGCGAGGAATCGTCCAGGCAAACGTCGGCGCTGGGGTCCAGGCCGACAATCACTGGAAACTGACCGAGTACGATGTCGGGTTTTTGCGGGTCGTCGCTAATTAGTTCGAGTTTCATAGGAGAGTGTCCCTTGTTCGTCATCCGAACGAGGAACACATCCTCTAGCATACCAATAATGCGACAGAAACGTCAACCGGCCCGAGCGTGGACAGGACGGCTGCAAAGGTTCGCGGTTCCGGCTTTAGCGGGTGTTCCAAGTGAAATCGCCGCCTAAAGGCGGAACTACAAACGACTGTGCCGGTCGTCCAGAGTACCCAGCTCGCCTAGGCCGCTCCCGCCTAAAACAGATTTCGGATCGCCGAAACGGCGACCTGCGCCAGGGCACCAATGACTCCGGCAGCTGGAATCGTGATGATCCAGGCCCAAACGATGTCGATCGTGACCCCCCATCGGACTGCGCTCAGTCGTCGCATCGCGCCGAATCCGACGATCGAGCCAGCGATGGTGTGCGTCGTGCTCACCGGGACGCCCAACGCGGTGGCGGTGAACAGCGTGATGGCCGCGCCAGATTCGGCGCAGAAGCCGCCGAACGGGTCGAGTTTCGTGATTTTCGAGCCCATCGTTTTGACGATCCGCCACCCGCCGATCAGCGTCCCCAGGCCCATGGCGGTGTAGCAGATCAGTTCGATCCAGAGATCGATGTGGCGTTCGCGGCCTTTCCAGACCGTCGAGTAGAGGAGCATGGCGATGATGCCCATCGTCTTCTGGGCGTCATTGCCGCCGTGGCCGAGGCTATAGAGCGCGGCCGACAGGAGTTGCCCCTTGCGAAAGATCGAATCGACGCGGCGCGGCGTGGACTTGTGAACGATCCACGTCAT
>JBDKUC010000450.1:0-2311 GCA_039679885.1 Thermoguttaceae bacterium
CGTCGGTCTGGTTGTAGGAGCCGCCGCCTTCCATCGTCGCAATTCCCTCGTCGTACAGGCTGTTTGGTCTTGTGAGGCTGGCCACCGTGATGTTGCCCTTGTAGAGGTCGAGGCTCACTTCGCCCGTGACCGGCCGCTCGGCTTGACGAATGAAGGCCAGCAAGGCGTCAAACTTCGCGTGATACCAGAACCCGTAGTAGACCATTTCGGCCGCCTCCGGCGAGAGGCGATCGCGGAGGTGCATTAGGTCGCGGTCCAAGGTGAGCTGCTCGATCACCCGATGGGCGGCATAAAGCAGCGTCATGCCGGGGGCCTCGTACACTCCTCGGCTCTTCATGCCGACGAAGCGGCCTTCGACAATGTCGATCCGGCCGACGCCGTTGCGGCCACCAATCTTGTTCAGCTCGGCGACCAACTCAAAGGCGCCGAGCCGACGGCCATTGACGCTCACCGGAACGCCGGACTCGAAACCGATCTTGACGTTCTCGACCTTGTCCGGCGCTTCCTGGGGCGAGACGCTCATGTTGAACGAGACCTGCTCGACGCCGTTGACGGTCAGGTCTTCGAGCTTGCCCGCCTCGTAGCTGATGTGCAGGCAGTTCTCGTCCATGCTGTAGGGCTTGGCCACGGACGGCTTCACCGGGATCTTCTTTTGCTGGCAGTAGGCGATCATCTGCGTCCGGCCGGGAAACTGTTGGCGGAACCGCTCCATCCGCCAGGGGGCGATGATCTTGATGCTCGGGTCCAGGGCGTCGGCGGCCAGTTGGAAGCGGCACTGGTCGTTCCCCTTGCCTGTCGCGCCGTGGGCGAACGCCTTGGCCCCGACCTCGCGGGCGACTTGCAGGCAGAGCTTCGTGATCAGCGGCCGCGCGATCGACGTGCCCAGCAGATAAATGCCCTCGTACTTCGCGTCCCACTGGAGCACCGGGAAGGCGAAATCGCGGCAAAGCTCCTCGCGAGCGTCGATCGCTCGGGCCGACTTGGCCCCGATCTTGCGCGCCTTGTCGAGCATCGCCTCGCGGTCTTCCGACGGCTGCCCGACGTCGACATACACGGCATGGACCTCGTAGCCTTCATCCATCAGCCAGCCAACAAGGACCGAAGTGTCCAATCCACCGGAGTATGCGAGAACACAGCTAGGCATTGTTCACTCTCTTGATTTGCAGTTCGTCGGAGGAGCTACTGTCTTCCTGGTGCGACAAACCCCTTATGATGCGCTTTGCCCGCAGCGTTGTCCAGGGGCAAGCTGGGTGGCACGCCCTGCAAGGGCGCGGTGGATCGGCAAACGGCCGCGCGAGACGCGTTACGCCCTTCCAGGGCGTGCCACCCGAATTTGACAACGCATTGCTTTGCGCGTCTTAACCGTTCACCTTGACCACGACGACCGTGACGTCGTCCTGCGGTGGTTGGCCGCGGCAGAAACCGAGAACTTGCTGGTGGAGGCTCTCGATGATTTCGGCGGCGGGGCGGTCCCGCTCCGAACGGATGACCTGCAACGCCCGCGCGACGCCGAACCGGACCCGCCCTCGAGATTCGGCCTCGACCACGCCGTCGGTGAAGAAGGTCATCAGTTCGCCGGGCTTGAGCATGATCGGCGAGGTCGCCGGCACGACCGTGTCCGCCCGAACTCCAAGCGGCAGGCTTGTGCTGTCGAGAATCGTCACGTCGACGCCGGCGTGGAGCAGATAACCCCGCTGGCCGGCGCTGGCGTAGACCATCGAGCGGTCGCGCGGATCGAGCCGGGCCAGCGCGAGCGTGACGAAGTGGAAGTCGCCGGAGTCGGCGGCCAACAGGCGGTTGGCGCGGGTCAGGATCTCGCCCACGTCGCCGTGAATCTGGGCTAGCGTGCGGAGGCACGCCCGGGTCTCGGACATCAACAGCGCGGGGCCCATGCCGTGGCTGCTCACGTCGCCGAGGACGACGCCGAGGCAGCCATCGAGCATCGGGATGTAGTCGAAGTAATCGCCGGCCGTGGCTTTCGCGGGAAACAGCGCCCCGGCGATCTCGAAGCCCGGCAGGCTTGGCGGCTCGCCGGGATAGAGCCGCTGCTGGATTTCGCCGGCGGCCCGGAACTCCTCGGACGTGTCGCGGAGTTCGTCCTCCGCCCGATGACGTCGGCCGCGTTCGATGGCATAGCGGATCGAGCGGACGAGCACCTGATCGTTCAACTGCCCTTTGACAATGAAGTCTTGCGCACCGGTCTGCACTGCCTTGACCGCGCTGGGCTGATCGTCGTAGCCCGAAAGGATGACGATCGGCACGTCACCGGCGTGCGCGTGCATGGTGAAGAACGTTTCAAGCCCCTGACTGT
>JBDKUC010000215.1:0-9128 GCA_039679885.1 Thermoguttaceae bacterium
ACGACAGGCGTTGAGAACTGTTTCCCGTCGAGGCTCGGATTCTTCTTCAGCAGGGCATCTCGCCACAGCTTTCGCAGATCGGGCCGGCCGGTCGAAGGCGCGTAGGTGAGCGCCTCGGCCGGGCTCAGCTCGTTGAAGTAGCGCATCACCGACGGCAGGAACATCGGATGGCCGTCCTCACGGGCGATGCCAATCGTGGCGTTGTAACGCTTGGCTCGCTCCTTCGCCTCGGCACTTTGAGCCAGAATGCCCTTCGGGAAATAAAGCCGCCGCCCGAAGTCGGAGAGCATCGCGAAGACGTGCGGGTTCTCACGCTGGATCACCGCATTCAGGTCGGCCGCAAGCGGACGAATTTCGGTGCCGGATGGAAGGAGCTTGATTCCTTGGCTAGGACACTGGCCGCTGAAGCGGCCAGCCCTAAGACGCTCGCCGAGCCGTTTCTGCTCGTCGCGGATCTCCGGCGGAAGCCGGTCGCCGAACTGCTCGAAGAACGTCCCGACGCGTTCGGCCTCTTCCGTCCAGTCCGCCGGATCGACGGCCACGAGTTTCTCCATCACGGCCGGCGAAAGGTTCAGGCCGGTCAGGTCGATGCTCTCCGGAGTCGGCACATAGCCGATCGGCGTCTCTCGGGCGTCGGCTTCACCGCGGCATCGGTTCAGAATCCATTCGATCACGCGCAGGTTCTCGCCATAGCCGGGCCAGAGGAACTTGCCGTTCTCATCGGTACGGAACCAGTTCACATGAAAAATCTTCGGCGGGTGGGCCATCCGCTTGCCCATCTCGAGCCAATGGGCGAAGTAGTCGCCCATGTGATAGCCGCAAAACGGGATCATGGCCATCGGGTCGCGACGCAGTTGGCCGACCTTGCCAACCTGCGCGGCCGTTCGCTCCGAGGCCATCGTCGCGCCAACAAAGACGCCGTGTTGCCAGTTGAACGACTCGTAGACCAGCGGTGCGACGTGCGCGCGGCGGCCGCCGAAGATGATGGCCGAGATCGGCACGCCCTGCGGATGTCCGGCCTTCGGCGAATACGAGGGGCACTGGCTGACCGGAGCCGTGAAGCGGCTGTTCGGATGCGCTCCCGGAATCGGCTTGCCCTGCTCGTCGGTCATGCCCTGATGCCACGGACGGCCCTGCCAATCCACGGCCTCGGCCGGCGGCGCGCCCTCGCCGCCTTCCCACCACACGGTTCCGTCCTTGCCCAAGGCAACGTTCGTGTAGATCGTGTTCCGGGCGATCGTCTTGAGCATGTTCGGATTGCTCTTCGAATTGGTGCCCGGCGCCACGCCGAAAAAGCCCGTTTCGGGGTTGATCGCGCGGAGCCGCCCTTCGGAATCGATCCGCATCCAGGCGATGTCGTCGCCGACGGTCCAGACGCGATAGCCTTTGATGCGGAGCCCCTCGGGCGGGACCATCATGGCGAGGTTTGTCTTGCCGCAGGCGCTGGGAAACGCGGCAGCAACGTATTCGACGCGGCCAGTCGGACTCTCGACGCCGAGAATCAGCATGTGCTCGGCCATCCAACCCTCTTGGCGACCCAGGAAACTGGCGATCCGCAGCGCGAGGCACTTCTTGCCCAGCAGCACGTTGCCGCCGTAGCCCGAGCCGACGCTCCAGATGGCGTTATCTTCAGGGAAGTGGAGAATGAGTCGCCGCTTGATGTCCAAGTCGGCCTTGCCGTGCAGGCATTTGGTGAACTCGCCGTCCGTCCCAAGCTGCTTGAGCACGGGCGTGCCGACCGTGGTCATGATCCGCATGTTCAGCACGACATAGATGCTGTCGGTCAGTTCGACGCCGATCTTGCTGAACGGCGAGCCGACGGGCCCCATCGAGAAGGGAATGACGTACATCGTCCGCCCCTTCATCGAGCCGGCGACGATTTCGCCCGCCCTGCGGTATCCCTCCTCGGGCAACATCCAGTTGTTCGTCGGGCCGGCGTCTTCTTTCCGCCGCGTGCAGATGAACGTCAGTTCCTCAGTCCGGGCGACATCGTTGACCGCCGTTCGGTGATAGACGCAGCCGGGCAGCTTCTGCTGGTTAAGCTCGATCAGTTCGCCGCTGGCCACGGCCTCGCGCGTCAGCCGCTCCTTCTCTTGCTCGGAGCCCTCGATCCAAACAACCTGATCCGGCCCGCACAGACGAGCCATTTCCTCTACCCAATGCTGCAATTGGCGATGCTGATTCACTTGGCGCACGAGCCTCCCTGGGAATGACGCGGTTCTTTGACGGGGGTGCACGTAGGATGGCTTAGGTTATGCTTCAGCATAACATGCTGCAAGGCAAGACCTTGCGTTACGCTGGAGCATAGCCTACTACGGCTGAAACCACGAAGGACCTATCGCACCTACGGTCCCGCTTCACGTCTCATTATAATGTGAATTAGTATTGCTGGCTTTGCGGGGCATTGCAAGGTCTCCTGTTTTCACCAAACGACGCGTGACGCTGCCATCTTCTCACCTTTTTGACCATCCGGCCGCAATACCAGCCGAGCGATTGCTGGCCGATTGCGATATTCGATTCGTTCGCCGGTCGGGGCCCGGCGGCCAACACCGCAACAAGGTAGCCACGGCCGTCGTGCTCCATCATCGTCCGTCGGGCGTCGTAGCCGAAGCCAGCGAGCGGCGGAGCCAGGCCGAGAATCGAGCCGTGGCGATCCGGCGGCTGCGGATCAATTTGGCCCTCCAGTTGAGAACCGACCGCGACCCGGCCGCCGCGTCCAGTTCCCTTTGGCGATCGCGATGCGACGGGGGGCGGCTCACGGTGTCGGCTGCCCATGACGACTTTCCGACGTTGCTGGCCGAAGCTCTCGATGTGCTAACCGCCTTTGGATTCGACACACGGCCGGCGGCCGAGTTGCTCGGCTGCACCGCCTCGCAGTTGGTGAAGTTCCTTCAGAAGGAACCGAGGGCAATGGTTCTGGTGAACGAAAAGCGAACTGCCAGCGGGCTGCGTCCGCTTCTATAACGTGCTCATCACGCTCCGCGTGATGCCAGCTCGTACTCATCACGCTCCGCGTGATGCCACAAATCGCCATGCTGGAGTCCGCTCTGTGCCTCACGCGGAGCGTGAGGAGCACTTTGTGCTGCTGGCAATCGAACAGCCCATCTCGCCTAGCCGCACTATCTGTTCTTGACCCCGAAAGAGCCGGCGGCTGATAATGGACGGCTCTTTCCGGCAAAAACCCCGCATCAAGCGCTGGCGACTCGCAGCAAGGAGGCTTGCGTGACACCGACCGTCCATTGGCGTCTGTTGACGCCGCTCCTCTTGCTGTCGGCTCTCGCATTGCCCGGCTGCGCGACTTACACCGGCAATGGGGCCGCCCTCGGCGGACTCTTGGGCGCAGGCACCGGCGCCGTAGTCGGCAGCGCCGTCGGTAGCCCGGGCACCGGTGCGTTGGTCGGCGCCGGCGTCGGCGCGCTGGGCGGCGCCGCCGTAGGCAACGCCATGGATGAATCGGAGGCACGGAACAGGGCAATCGCCCAGCAGCTTGGCCGGCCGGTGACGCCCGGCGCGGTCACCATCGGCGAGGTCATCGCCATGTCGCGGGCCAACGTCCGCGAAGACCTCATCATCAATCATGTCCGCGCCCACGGCATCGCCGCGCCATTGACGACCGACGACCTGATCAACCTTCCGCGACAAGGCGTCAGTTCGCAGGTGATCGCCGTGATGCAGGCGACGCCGGTCGCCGTTCCGCCGCCGCCGGTCATCTATGCCGATCCCTACTATGGCCCGGCCGTCTACATTGGCCCCGGCTGCCATCATCACGGTTGGTGAGCGCGGATTGTGCTCACCGTGTACTCATCACGCTCCGTTGTACTCATCACGCTCCGTTGTACTCATCACGCTCCGCGTGATGTCAGCTCCTTCAATGTACTCATCACGCTCCGCGTGATGTCAGAACGATCCGTTGAGCGAAGGTGCTGATCGCCTCACGCGGAGCGTGAGGCGTACATTAAGGACTTCAACTCAGACAATGCCGCGAAGCTGGTCGACGTCGGCCTGCAAGCGTTCGACCTGTTGGCGAAGCTCTGACAGCTCAGCGCGGATTTCGTCGATCGACTGGGCGACCGCTGGCGCCGTCGGCTCCGGCGTCGCTGAACGGTGGGAAGGCTGCGCGGCGATGGCGGCATCGCCCGCGGCTGCCGCCGATCCGCCGCCGCGATACTTCTCTCGCAGCGATTCCATCTCGCGGGGCGAGTAGAGCCCGTGGCTGACGACGTGGCCGCGGCCCGCCGGCGTGAAGCCGACGACCAGTTGCTTGGCCTTCAAGGAGTCGACGACCGGCTGCAAGGCGGCCAGATCGGCGATCGGCTCCATTCGCGACGCGCGACCCCGCAGCTCGCCCAAGGTCTGATCGCCACGGAGCAGCAACTCGATCATCACGGCCGCCTCGACCTTGTCGACGCCGAGCCAGTCGTAAAGGTAATGGCGATACTTCTGCACGCGGCCGCTGCCTTCGACCAGCCCCACGGCCCCGAGGGCGCGAAGCCGGTCGAGCGATTCCTCGACCTGATCCGATTCGAGCTGCATCGCCGGCCAGCGGTTGCTCTTCTGATTGCAGCCGACCATGACGGCGTTGAGGCTCATCGGGTAGCCGTCCGGCGTCGTCTTGGCCTTCTCGCCCAACACGCCCAGCACGCGGCGATCGATCGCACTGATCGGCTGCCAGCGGCGTTGCGGCGCGGCTTGCGGCTGGGGTACTGGTTGTTGTTCCGGCGAAGGTTGATCCGTCATGCTGTTGTCTCCGTGAGTTGCCGCAATCGTAGCACAGCGGCAGCAGGCTGCCAACGGCAGAGACGGAAACGGCAACCGGCTGGGGACCGATTCTTTTTCGGCCACTCGGGTGGCACGCCCTGAAAGGGCGTGGCGAGTGCCATGCGGCAGTTCGCCGATCGGCCACGCCCTTCCAGGGCGTGCCACCCATCGGAATTCCATCAAGTTATTCTTCGGCGGCTCCTTAGGTTTACCGCCCCACGACTTCCCCGCCGGCGCGGGTGAACCGCGCGCGGAGAGTCTCGGCATCCGTCAGGCGCTTCTCAAAGGACTGTACCGAACCGTCGAAGAACGCCGCGTTGAACTGGCCGTCGAAGAAGTGGCCGAGGCCACGGCCCGGCTCTTTCGGGTCGAACGCCCAATCCTCGGGCTTCGTCCAAACGACGGCGTGCTGATCGTCCACCTCCACGACCATGATCGTGTTCGACGTGCCGTCCTTGATGTCCTTAAACGAGACCGGCTCGTGGAGATTGAAGCCGGCCCCGTTGCCAACCGGCAGCAAGTAATTCGTCCGGCCGGCCGGCGTCCCGGACAACGGCAGGCGATAAACCGGCGGCATCTTGTCGATGAGCGTGCGGTTGTGCGGGCCGTCCCACGGTTCATCAAAATGGTATTGGTCATAGAGCTTCTTTCCGCCATCGAGATATGGCAGGATGGCGATGCGCCAACTGTAAGGCGTCTTGCCATCCGGCCCATAGAGCACGGCTGGCGGAAACTGCTGCTTGTTCGCCTGCGCATAGTTGTGCATCGCCAGCGCAATCTGCTTCAGATTGTTGACCGACTGCATCTTAGATGCACTGGCGCGGGCGAATCGCAACGGCAGAGCCACCAGCGAGACGAGTTGCTCGATCCGCCTCTGGTCGAGCGAAAGCACGAGACGATTCGCTTCGAGTTGCGGCGTCATCGCGGTGGCCAGCGCGTCGAAGTCGGGCACCGCTTGGCGGACGCCCTTCAACTGGCCGCCGGCATGGATGACACCGGCCAACTTTGCCCGCAGCGCCTCAGCAGCCTGGGCGTCCGGCGATTGGACGACCAGCCGCAACGACGCCTGGGGACTGAAATGCATACCGACGGCGGCCCAAGTGAGCCCTCGCGAGAAGACCTTGCTCGATCCGCCGCCAATCGCCGGGGGCAGTTGCGGCATCATTTCGTCGATCACCCGACGGCTATAGGCGGGCGGAATCAGCACGACTTGCACGGCCATGTCGCCCGCCGCGCGGAATGCCGCGGCCAGTTCGGGCCGAACGGCAGGCCGAAATGCCTTGAGCGTCGGCTTCGGTTGGCCGTGGGCCGGCGCCAGCTCAGCCGCATCGAAGACCAAAAGTCCTTCGATCGTGCGGCCCACGTTCGCCGGAATCCTCAGCGTCTGCCGCACGGCCGTTTGATCGGCGTCCTGCGGAATCGGCAGGGCCAGGATGAGGTATGGTTGCAGGCCTTGGCCGCCCGGCGTCACGAGGCAGTACAGCTCCCGAACGCCCGCCTGCTCAGCCGTGTTGAGAAGGTTGGCGATCTCCGCTTTCGCCCGATCGGGCTCGCCGGGGCCGACCGGCAACAGCGGCCGGAACAAAGCGACCAGTGGGTCAAGCTGCACGCGCGTCAGATCGACATGGACGACCAGGGCCGTCTCTTCTTCGACGAGCGGGGCGATCGTCTTCGCCCGCTGGTCCGCCAAGTCGGCTTCGGCACGAGCGATTGCCGCGCCCGCCAAGAGAACGAGGAAGAGCACGCAACGTTTCAGCGATTTCATCGTTCGGTTCCTTCAATTGATTGGTGGACAATCCGGTTTCCAGTCTGGTTCCCACGCTCCTGCGTGGGAACGAGGGAAGCTGTCACATTCGGGTGGCACGCCCTGAAAGGGCGTGGCGAGTGCCGTGCGGCAGTTCGCCGATCGGCCACGCCCTTCCAGGGCGTGCCACCCACGGGCGCAAGTGGTCACTTCTTGCCATGTTTTCGAACCTGGTTCCCACGCTCCCGCGTGGGAACCCACTCGGCCGACGCTCCCGCGTCGATCCAAGCAACGCAGAGCGTCGCCACCCGTCCGTTCCCACGCAGGAGCGTGGGAACGAGACTAAGTGGTCACTTCTTGCCCTGCTTCAGCGAAATCTCATACTTCCACGGCACGCCGCGCGGGCCTTTCTCCGAGCTTAGCGTGGCACGGTCTCCGTCGCGATGGTAGAGGAACGGCTTGCCGTCGAAGGGATTCTTCGCGACCGGCACTTCGGTGATGTCGCTCAACTGGTCGGGCCAGCGGCCGCCGTGGCTGGCCGCGTAGAGCCGCATCGCCTCGAAGACCCGCAGCATGGCCACGTTCCATTCACCCCGCGTTTCCGCGTTCTTCGCCGCAACAGCGGCCGGCAGGAACGAACGCACCAGCGGAATGACCTCGGCGGAGAACACGCTCTTAATCTGCTGCTCCATCTGTTCGAGGTTCCCACCGACCTCGCTCGCCGGGAGAAAATACCATTTGAACACGTCGTCGCTCGCCTCGTTCCAGATTTGCACCGAGTAGACGAGGATCGCCTGGGCGACGGGCATGGCGTCGACTTCGGCCGCCGAGCGTCCGCGCTCGATGAGGCCTCGTCGCGCCTTGGGATAGCCTTGCAGGGCCAACGTGGTCGCCGTGGCGACGTCGGTAGCTGGCCGCCCCTCGGGCTGGCCGTTCATGCCGGCGGTCACTCGCACGATCTTCTGGAGAATCCGGTTCCATTCGTCCGCCGAATACTTCTTGGTGGCGACGTCCCGCAACTCGGGGAACTCGAGGTAAAGCAGGTTCGCCTCCGACTCGCCGCCCGGGCGGAAATCCACCAACGGCCGCGGCAGCCCGCTCAAGGCCCAATACAGATTCGGCGAGTCGGGCTGTTGGATCAGTTGCTCGACCTCGTGCGACATCATTGCGGCAATGGTCACGCCGACCAGACTATTGATGAGCGTCTGCCCTTGCGCCACGTCGCGGCCCTCGGCATAGCCGACCTGAAGCGTTCGCACCGCCTGATCGTAGTTGCCCTCGGCGATTTCCAGATGGGCCTTCGCCTGCAAGAGCCGGGCGTACATTCGCGAGTACTGCACTTCCGGCAGCAGGATCTCGAAATAGTTCCCCTCGCGGATGGGCAATTCCCAGTCGCACGACTCGAAGCGGGCCGCCCGCTGCATGTCGGAATAGACCCCGCGATCGCGGAGAAGCTCGATCACCTTCGACAACTCGGCCTTGCGATAGGCCTTCTCCTGCGGCGTGCCAATACGCATCTGCAGCCACTTGTGGATGACGCCCGACTCCTCCCACTGCTTGGACACTTGGTCGAAGAATGCGTTTCGCTCGGCCGGCAGCCGGTTCCACCACACGGCCGCGTTGCCGGGCCTTCGTTCGAGGAACGGCGGCAGCAGTTGATACTTCAGCGCCGGCCGCGGCTCGGCCGCCGGATACAGCGTAAGATGGACGGCCTTCTCCTTCTCCGCCGGCTTGGGTGGGCGGGACGTCTGACCGAACACTGAGGCCGCCGCAAGCACGGCCGCCAGCACCAATGCGCACCTGAAGACTCGCATGATAGGCTCCCTGTCGTTAGCGTCTGTCAACGGAAGACCTTGTTCCCATGCTCCCGCGTGGGAACAAGGTCACGCATTTGTAGGATGGGCTTCCTAGCCCGTCCCAGAAACTTCTGTACGGCATCTCATGATTCGATAGACAGCCGTTGCCGTAGGATCAGGAAATCCATCCTTGCCATCACGCCCTTACAGGGCGTGCCACCCCTGTTGTTCGGTCTCTTTCAAAAGCCGACCGAGCTGCTCCCGATACGTCAGGGGTGCTTTGCTCGTTGCCCCGTTGGTCATCGCTGAAGAAGGAGCAGGCGACTTCCACGAAACGACTCCGTTCCGCAGCGATTGATTGCGCAAGGCCAAATAGGTCTCGCCATCCCCGCTGGAATCTCGCCCGGAAGACGCCAGCCCATCCCGCGACGCATCGTCGGCGTCGGACGATGTCGTCGCGACCGGCTGCTGCACGACTTCCGGAGCGGCGGCCGGCGGCGTCTGCCGTTGGACGACCAGTTGCGGATGCGAAGCGGCAACGAGCATCACGAGGAGCGTGGCCGCGATGGCCGTCAGCGAGGCAACGGCCGCCGGCCACGCCCAGCGAGAACGGTTCTCAAGCGTCGCTTCCATGCCGCAGTGGACGCACAGGAAGCGGTGACCGGCCGGGTTGTCGCAGCGATGCCCCCTCTCCCTTCGAGACGTCGCCAAAGCAACGGCCGGCCGTTCTTGTCCTCTGTCCCCTTGGGAGAGGGCTAGTCTCTCAGGTCCCCTCTCCCTTTGGGAGAGGGCTAGGGTGAGGGCCGGTTCGAGCAGATGGTCGCTGCCCT
>JBDKUC010000054.1:0-4448 GCA_039679885.1 Thermoguttaceae bacterium
TGCGCGTCGTGAAGAGCGCCGTCGCGATGACGCTTGGCCCGCCTTGCCGTCCGAGACCCCGGCGCGCGCCCCGGCGTTCACCGGGCGATCCGAACGCCCGACGCCGTTGACGTCGGCGCCCGACGCCGACCGCGGCGATTGGCGCCGCGATCCGCCGAGCCGTCCGAAACGGGACGACGACACACGCTTAAGCAATCCGCCACCGCGCGATGGCGGCGAGCCGCGATTCGGCAACCCGCTGCCGCGCTATGGCGATGAGGCGACGCCGCTCCATCCGCCCGCCGCGCGCGACGCGAGTCGGTATGGGGACCAATCCTCGTACGGAACCCGACCGACGTCCCGGCCAGGCCGCAGCTACACGGTCGCCGACGGCGACACGCTGTTCGACATTGCCCGGCGCGAACTGGGCCGCGCGTCGCGCTGGGTGGAAATCTACGAGCTGAACGAAGGCGTGTTGGGCAAGGATTTCAACACCCTCGCGCCCGGCACGCGGCTCGTGCTTCCCGACAACGAGCGTTCCGGCGTGCTCGCCCAGCCGCAAAGTGGCGGCTATCGACGATAACGAAAAGCTCGAGTCGGGTTGGCCGCGCGGCGCGCGATGCATCGATGAAGATCATTTCCGGCGGACAGACGGGCGTGGATCGGGCCGCGCTCGATGCGGCGATGGAACTGGGGATCGACCACGGTGGTTGGTGCCCGCGGGGCCGACTCGCCGAGGATGGTCGGATTCCGGACCGGTATCTTCTCCGCGAGACCGAATCGGCCGTGTACGCCGTGCGGACCGAGCGGAATGTCGTCGAAAGCGACGCCACGCTGATTCTCTACCGCGGGCGCGTCTCGGGCGGAACGGAGCTGACGCTGCGGCTGGCCCGGCGCTACGGCCGCCGCTATCTTGCCGTTGATCTCGACGCCAAGCCGGACGCGGCCGACGCACGGCGGTGGCTCGATCAGAACGACGTCGATACGCTCAACGTGGCCGGCCCGCGCGAAAGCCAGAGCCCGGGCATCGGTCAACTGGCCCGCGAGTTCCTTGTCCGGCTGGTCGGCGTGTGAGGCGGGGCCGATCCGTGCTCGCGCAATCGCAAAACGAGGCGGCGTCCGCTATAATTGGGGTTTGTTCAATGCGAGGAAAGTGATGTCATCCGAATCTGAGAAACAGCCGCCGCGGGGACCGCGCCCCGCTCCGCTCACCCGTACGTCGCTTTGGTGGATCATCTTGGCGGCCATGCTGGCGATTCTTGTCGGCCAGCAGCTTTTTGGCGCCAAGGGCCGTTCGGCGATCAGCTATGGTTTCTTTCGTCACGAGTTGACCGCGAAGAACGTCGAGCGGGTGGATGTCGTCCGTTCGACCGTCTATGGCGAGTTCAAGAACGCGCCGCTCGACCCGAAGAGCCAGGAGCGACTCAATAAGAAGTTCGTCACCGTGCTGCCGCAGATGGCGATGCACGACCCGGGGCTTGACGAGACGTTGCGCTCGGCGCTGCAGACCAATTACGATGCGGCCGAACCGCCCGACAACACCATCTTCCTGTTGACGGTCTATATCTTTCTCTCGCTGGGCCTGCTGTTTGGCCTCTGGTTCCTTTTCCGCAAGGCACGCGATTCCTTTTTCGCCGGCGGGCTGACGGGCGGATTCTCGAAGAGCGGGGCGCGGCGATACGAGGTCGGCGACAAGCCGATCACCTTCGCCGACGTCGCCGGGTTGGAGGGCGTGAAGCACGACTTGCAGGAAATCGTCGAATTCTTGCGGAATCCGGCCAAGTTCCAACGCCTCGGCGCCCGCGTGCCGAGGGGAATCCTCTTGATGGGCCCGCCGGGCACCGGCAAGACGCTGCTGGGCCGTGCTGTGGCGGGCGAGGCGGGCGTCCCCTTCTATTCGATCAACGGTTCCGAGTTCATCCAGATGTTCGTCGGCGTCGGAGCCGGCCGCGTCCGCGACCTGTTTAGCACCGCTAAGGAGCACGCCCCCGCGATTCTCTTTATCGACGAGATCGACGCCGTGGGCCGGCATCGTGGAACCGGCGTCGGCGGCGGGCACGACGAACGCGAGCAGACGCTCAATCAGATTCTCAGCGAAATGGACGGCTTCACGCCGAACGAGTCGGTCATCGTCTTGGCGGCCACAAACCGCCCCGACGTGCTCGATCCGGCCCTGCTGCGGCCCGGTCGCTTCGATCGCCACATCACGGTCGATCGCCCGACTTATAAGGGACGCCTTGCCGTCTTCGAGGTCCATACCCAAAACGTCCCGCTGGACATCGACGTGGATCTGGACCAACTTGCGGCGGGCACCGTCGGCCTGACCGGCGCGGACATTCGCAATCTCGTCAATGAGGCCGCCTTGTGGGCCAGCCGGAACGACAAGGACTGCGTCTCCATGGCCGATTTCGAGTACGCTCGCGACAAGCTCCTGATGGGCTCAAAACGCGAAGACGTTCTCTCGGACGAAGAAAAGGCGATGACCGCCTACCACGAGTCGGGCCATGCGCTATTGGCGTGGCTCGTCCCCACGGCCGATCGCGTACACAAGGTGTCGATCGTCCCCCGGGGCCGCTCGCTCGGCGCGACGCAGTTGCTGCCCGACGAAGACCGCCTGAACGTCAGCGAGCGCGAATTGCGCACGCGGTTGCTGTTCCTGCTGGGAGGTCGGGCGGCCGAGAAGCTGGTCTTCGACCAGCACAGCGCGGGGGCCGAAGACGACTTGGCCAAGGCCACGCAGTTGGCCCGCCGGATGGTGACCCACTGGGGGATGAGCGAGCGGCTCGGCCCGGTCGCCTTCCGCGACGGCGAGGACCAACCGTTCCTCGGGCGTGAGATGGCCGAGCCGCGGCGTTTCAGCGAGCACACGGCCCAGATGATCGACGAAGAGGTGACGCGGCTGTTGAACGAGGCCTCGCAACAGGCGACCGCGATGCTCGGCGAGCACCGCGACAAGCTCGACCTGGTGGCCAATAAGCTCAAGGAGGCCGAAACGCTGGACGAGGAAGACATCGAGCGGCTGGTGGGCCCACCAGTCGGAAGACCGCAGAGCCGTTCGTAGCCAAGCACAGTCCGACTTGGCCAACGTATTCCCGACCATCCGCCCGGCGGCAACCCGGAGTTGTAATTGCCTGGCACGTAACGCCTTACGCACTCGATACGGAGCCCCAGACGCGAGCAATCGCCCAGGACGATGGCCGGACGCACGGTAGCGCGTCTTTCCTGAACGGCTGGGCAGTCGCGATTTACGGTTCGATCTGTAGGCAGACGGCTTGCGGATCGGGCCGATTACTCCTATACTTAGGCGTTTACCACCCGGCGGGTGCCAACGAGAAATTAAACCGATCGGCGGTCGAAGATAATCGAGGAGAGCAGCAGTCATGACGATGGACAAGAGCTTGAAGGTACGGCTCGGATTGGCCCGCGCACGGAGCGTGCTGAGTCGGGCGGAGCGGCTGCAGCGGTTGAAGGCGGCCGATCGATGGCAGGAAGGCGATAGCCCCTTCGGCTTGGCGAAGGTCCGCGTCTACAAGCTGGCCATGAAGAAGAAGAAGAAGAAGAAGGAAGAGGAAGGGGCCGAGGGCGCCGAGGGCGCCGCAGCGGCTGCGCCGACCGACGCCAAGAAGGAAGCCCCGAAGAAGGAAGCCGCCAAGGGCGGAAAGAAGTAGATATTTAGGACAGCCCACGGCTGTTCATTGCCAGCGTAGCTTCAATCGGCAGAGCACCGCATTCGTAATGCGGGGGTTAAGGGTTCGACTCCCTTCGCTGGCTCTCGAAGGCAACCTACAAAACCGCGGCCCCGCCTTGGGTCGCGCATCCCCAATCCGCGGCCTTTCGGTCGCGATGCCGGCCGCGATGCCGATCGCGGCTTCACCAGGAGCCGTTCACGATGCCCCAAGCCGTCGAGTTCGATCTGAAACAGGCCGTTCTGCGGAACGACACCTTCGGGCCGCGCGAAGTCAAGCAGATGCAAGATGCCATCTCGCAGGACTTCTCGCAGTACGCTGTGCTGCGCGACGCCGTGGCCGAGTTCCAGGCCCGCGAGGATCACACGCCGGCTAGCCGTGTCCGCTTGGGCGTCTGTTTGTATTTGCTCGGCCGCTACTACCGGGCGATCGAGGTCCTCAACGAGGCCGACGGCGGGGCCATGGCTCGCTACTATTTGGCCCGCTGCTACTTCAGCCGGCAAGAGTATCCGAAGGCCGTCGAGAATTACGTCGCGGCCGCCAAGGCGGGGTATGACGCCGGACAATGCGCCCTGGGGCAGGCGGAATCGCTTCGCTACGGCGGAGACGCGGCCGCGGCGCTGAAAATCCTTGATTCGCTCTCCGGCGCGATCGAGCAGACGGCCGAGTACCTTGCCCAGCGTGCGGCCACCGTTTCCGCCTTGGGCGGAAGCTCGAAGGAAGTCATCGCCCTCTACGAGCGCGCGGTCGAGGTCGATCGGACGCACCCCGGGGCCCTGTTCG
>JBDKUC010000360.1:0-1994 GCA_039679885.1 Thermoguttaceae bacterium
GGAACTCCATCCCTGTGGCGAGCTTCGAATACTCGTTGCCGGCGCGTCTCGTGTGGTAATTGCTGGTTACGATCAGGAACTGCTTTACATTCCGGCGGCGCAGTTCAGGCACGATCGCTCGCGCTTCTTCAGTCGTTGAATAGGCACGAATCGGGAATGGTATGAACCAGTACGCGGGACATCCTTTCTGGACAGCGAAAGAAACGGCGAAGTCGCTTTCGGCGTGTCCATAGAGTGGAGCCGGGCCACTCACGAGAATCTTCGGTACATACCCCTGCCGCACCAGTTCCGCCGCTTTCAGAATGCGGTTTCCCGCAAAGTCTCCCGCGAGCACCACGGCTATGTCGGCGCGATCCGGTTCCTCAGCCCGCACAAGGTACGCGCCGAGCGCTCCGAGCCATAGAGGACACGCGGCCACAATTGCGACAACAATGGCGGCGGGAACGATGAATCGGAGGAAGAGGCGTCGTGAGAAGAGCAAGGGCTACTTCTCGTCAGGGGAATTGTTCTGGTCGAGCCGGCCCACCGTCTTGAGTTGGTGGTACAGCCGCTCGATCTCCGCTTCATCCTCCGGCCGGAGAAGCCTGTAACGCGGAGAAGGGAGGATGCTTTGTTCGGGCTCTGCCGGCAAAGTCCCGCGCCAGAACTCCCGATAGGGCCGGCCATCGATGAGCGCCTCATTCGAGCGGCGGCGCAATTGCCGGAGCAGACCACGCGTGGAATCGAGATCGCCGGGGTAAACCAAACCCACGCGGTTTGCATCCTCGAGTGTCAGCCTCACGATGAGCGGCGAGAACCAACCGGTGTGATCCACGCGCCGGATGGTGTTCCACGGTATCGCGCGCTTGCCGATCACCAGGTAGCTCTCGCGGACCTCGACCACCGGACGCAGCGCCAGGAAAACAAGAAATCCCGAACTGGCCAGGAACAAGAAAACCGCGATTAGCGCCGGAGCCCACTGGATGGCAAAAACGCCCGAAACGGCCGCCAAAACCCAAGCGACAAGTCCGCCCCACAAATAGCGCTTGGAGGGAAGATAGCGAGTCATGGCAGCCCTACCCATAGCCTACTCTTGCGGGTATTCTCCGTCAATCCTTGCGCATTTGGCCGGCTACCATGCGCCATGCGATCCACGCGTAGAGCAAACCGCTCCATACCGTTGCGGCTGCGGCTCGCGAAATCAACAGCTTCGATACGCCGGCGAGACCGGCCCCGGGGAATGCCCAAGTGATAAGCAGCGCGAGTGCCGCCAGTATTTGGAATGTCGTGCTGATCTTCCCCCATATCGAAGGCCGGAAGTCTCTCAGTCTTGTGAGAGCCATCACGGTACCCGTGAACGCGAGGATCAAAATGTCGCGCCCGAGGATGATCGCTACAAGCCACGATGGCGCCAGCCCGGCGACCCAGAGACTCACGTAAACGGTTGTCAGTAAGAGCTTATCCGCCACCGGATCGAGGTACGTACCGAGACGTGTTCCCCAGTCGAATCGTCTTGCCAGCCAGCCGTCGAAACCATCAGTCGAGCTGGCTACTGCCAAAAGCAACAATGCCTGACGTTGCTCTCCCGCTACGATCGATGCTGCAGCGAATGGGGTGAGGAGAATCCTCGCCGCCGTGAGGAGGTTGGGAAGTTGACGAAGAGCGCGCGGAGACGGCACCGCTCTTCAGGATACCAATGCGTGAACGACCTTGTCGGCGAGTTGATCGAAAGTAAGTATCTCGTACATCGACGGGTCAGACATGATGCGAGTCACCAGGGCGGCGTGCATGGCGTGACCCGCCCGCTCGGCGATCACGTGGCCTAGCAGAGGCTTGCCGATCAGCGCCAGGTCCCCAATCAGGTCAAGCGCCTTATGGCGGCAGCATTCGTCGGGGAACCGCAGCCCATCCGGATTCATCACGTGATCGCCGTCGAAACCATCAGTCGAGCTGGCTACTGCCAAAAGCAACAACGCCTGACGTTGCTCTCCCGCTACGATCGATGCTGCAGCGAA
>JBDKUC010000410.1:0-36616 GCA_039679885.1 Thermoguttaceae bacterium
GCCCAACCGCTGCTGATCCAGCTCCTTGCCGCCCAAGGATTGCTTGCGCCCGATCGGATCGAGGCTGTCCAGCAGTTTCAGGCGAAGACCCACTGCTCGCTCGAGACGGCCCTCGTCCGAAGCGGCCTGGTCACGGAAGCGCAAGTCGCCCAAACGTACGCCGACTACCTGATGGTGCCGTTGTACGACGCCGGCGCCGAGGCCGCCGACATCACCCTGGGCGGGCTGCTGCCGGAGAAGCTCTGCCGCGACCATCTTTGCGCGCCCGTCGGCAGCACGGACGACGTGCTGAACGTCGCCTTCGCCGGCTTCGAGGACATGTTGCTGGTCGACGAATTGCAGCTCCTCACCGGGCTCTGCGTGCGTCCCATGGTTGCGCGGCTCTCGGTGATCGAGGATACGATTACGGAGCTTTACCGGGTCGTGGGAGAAGAGTCTCCCCAGTTTGCGGGCGACGCCGGCTCGTACAACCAGGAGGAGGAAGAGGACGCCGGATACGACCCGGAACATGACGGGGACATCCTGGACCTCGACGTGGCGCCGCCGCCCGGGGCCGACGGCAACATCATCCGCATGGTGAACCAGATTCTCGAGCAGGCGTTGCGCGTCGGGGCGAGCGATATTCACCTGGAACCGTTCGAGAACTCGTGCGCCATCCGTCTCCGCGTCGACGGCGTGCTGCGCGAGCTGACGCCGCCGTCGCGGTCGCAGTTCGTGCCGATCGTGTCCCGTTTCAAGATTCTCGCCCGTATGGACATCGCCGAAAAGCGTATTCCCCAGGACGGCGCGATCGCGCTGCGGAGCGGCGAGAAGCGCATCGATCTCCGCGTCAGCACCGTCCCGACGGTCTACGGCGAGAAGATGGTCATGCGTCTGTTGGACAAGGGGGCCATTCCGATCGAGCTGACGGGCTTGGGCTTCGATGAGCGTCAATCGAGAGACCTCATCGAATCGATTCAGATGCCGCACGGCCTGATGCTGGTGACCGGCCCGACCGGTAGCGGCAAGAGCACCACGCTCTACGCCTGCCTCAACATGCTCAACGACCCGGACACCAACATTTGCACGGTCGAGGACCCTGTCGAATACAAGTTCAAAGGAATGAACCAGGTCCAAGTGAAGACGCAGGTGGGATTGACGTTTGCCGGCGCCTTGCGCGCCTTCCTGCGTCAAGACCCCGACGTCATCATGGTCGGCGAGGTCCGCGACCAAGAGACGGCCGGCATTTGTCTGCGCGCGGCGCTCACCGGCCACTTTGTCCTCTCGACCATTCACACCAACGATTCACTTTCGGCCATCAACCGTCTTGAAGACATGGGCATCGAGCCGTTCCTGCTGGCCTCGACGCTGCGGGTGCTCGAGGCCCAGCGATTGATCCGCCGGCTGTGCCCGCACTGCCGCGAGCCGTACGAGTGCGACGAAGACACGGCGCAACGGTTCACGCTTACGGCCGGCGAGACGCTGTATCGCCCGAAGGGCTGCGAGCAATGCCGTGGCAGCGGTTACAAGGGGCGAATCGGCGTCTTCGAGGTCATCCGCATCACGAACCGCATGGCCGCCCTGATCCAGGCGAAGGCGCCGCTGCCGGAGCTGCGCGCGGCCGCCCGGGAACAGGGAATGAAGCTGCTGCTGGATAGCGGTCTCGACAAAGTGCGACAAGGGGCGAGCAGCCTTGAAGAGGTGCTCACCGTCGCCGCAAACGAAGAGGAGTAGCCGACATGAACGAAAACGTGCCAGGACCGTGCGAGCCTAGAGGAGACTGATCGCCGTGGCGTTTCAAGACTGGTTCATCGCTCATGCCCGGGTCTCGAGCAAGCCGCACAAGAAGGTCGGCTTGGACGACAAGATGACCTTTTTTCAGCAGTTGGCGACGCTGGTGTCTTCCGGTACGCCGCTGTTGCAGGCCGTCCAACTCTGCGCCGAGCAGAGCCAGAGCCTCAAGATGAGGGAAGTGCTTAAACAGATCGCCGGCCGCGTGGCGGCGGGCAGTTCGGTGCATTCCGCCGCTGCCAACTATCCAAAGATCTTCCGCCGCCATTGGGTCGAGGTGATCCGCACGGGAGAAATCACCGGCCAAATGTCCTTGGTGCTTGGCGAACTGAACAAACAGATTCACGAGACGCGAGCCACCAGCCGCAAAGTCAAAGCGGCCATGATGTATCCGATTATTCTCATCTGCTTCGCCGTCGGCGCGGTCACGCTCATGCTTTGGTTGGTCATCCCGACGTTCGCCGGGATGTTCAAAGACCTGGGCGCCGAGTTGCCTGGCATCACGCAATTCGTCGTCAACCTGTCCAACTTCATCGTCAGCTACGGCGTCTATGTGCTCGTCGCGCTGATCGCCATCGTGGTCGGCATCCGACAGTACGCGAGCACGGAAGGGGGCCGCCGCCTGTTCAAGGGCGTCGGCATCGGCCTGCCTGTCTTCGGCGACATGATCGTCCAAGGGGCGATGTACCACTTCGCAACGAATATCTCGCTTCTGTTGAAAAGCGGCATTCCAATGCTTGAAACGTTGGCAACGCTCGAAGGCATCTTCCACGACAATCCGGTCTATCGCGACGCCCTCGCGCATGTCCAGGCCCGCGTGGCCGCCGGTCGGCCCCTGGCCGCCTCGCTCGAGGAAACGGGCGTGTTCACCAGCATGATGAGCAACATGGTCCGTGTCGGCGAAGAGTCCGGCCAGTTGCCGACGGTGATGGAGCAACTCGCGCCGTACTACAAGGACAAAATGGAAGCCATGATCGCCCGCGCAACGAAATTGATGGAACCGGTGATCATTATGGGAATGGGCGTCACCGTCGCCGGCATGATGATGTCGATTTATATGCCCATGTTCGAAATGGCCGGAAAGGTTCACTAGAAGGAAGCCGGCGCATCGCCTCCGCCGTCGATGCGTCTTAGCGGCCGTCAAAGAATAACTTGGGAGAATGGAACTGGGTGGCACGCCCTGAAAGGGCGTGGTAGATCGGCAAAGTGCGACAAAATTCCGCTACGCCCTTTCATGCCACCCAAACCCGAACACTTGTTTCTTTACGCGTCAGACGAAAGCTGTTCGATGATCGAGAGCCGTGCCACAGCACTGCGGCAATGGCGCCAGCGGCTGAAGCCGTTCCGGCCGCGCGCTGCGCTGCGCCGCCGGACGGCCCCCGGTCGTCGCGGCTTCACTCTCGTCGAACTGATGATCGTCACCGCGGTCATCGGCGTCATGGCGGTGATGTGCATTCCGACCTACCAGCGCGCGATCGAACAATCACGAGCCGACATCGCAGCCGCCAATCTCCGCGCGATCTGGGCCGCAGAACGCCTCTACTGGCTCGAACATCGGGTCTATACGAACAGCCTCGCGGACCTCAGCGACATGGGCTTGCTCGATCCCACGCCAGCCATCGGCAACTACAGCTACTCGGCGCCGGTCGTCAGCAGCGACGGCACGGCTTTCTCGGCCACCGCGACCACCAACAGCGGCAGCACGGCCACGATTACCATCGACCAGAACGGAACCATTTCGTCGACCGGCATTACCCTCGGGATCCAGTTCCAATAGGCACGCGCTCGTGGCGACAGCACCGTACAATCCGATGGCCCGAAATGCCTGGCGCGGCGCCGCTCCCGGACGCCGTGGCTATACGTTCTTGGAATTGATCGTTGCGATGATGGTGTTCGGTGTCGCTTTGGCCGGCATGTTTCCACTTCTGGTGCTGCTCTCTCGCGACCTGCAACCTCTGGAACGGCGTGCGTCGGACGGCTCGACGTACAACTGCACCACGCCGGCGCGGGACGGCGTCAAAACCGGCGAAGGCCTGACGTACACGCAGCACACCTGGTATCTCACCCCGTTCGACCAGCCCTGGGCGCGCAAGCTGGGCGCCGGCGTCCGAGTGACTTCGAACACAACCGCCTTCACATCGGCCTCGCCCGTGACGGTCGACCTTCCTGACCCGGTCACTCGCGACGATGATGCCAGCCCTCCGGACAGCGATGGCGACGACGTCCTCGATTACACCGAGAGCGGCAGCCCGCCATCGAACGATTGGACCCCGGGCGTCACCGGTTCGTCCGTTCCCGACCGCAATGACTACCGTCGTTTTCCGTCACTGCCCGCCGGCCAGACGCCCGGCTACGCGTATTGGAACTTCACGACGACCACCGCTGGGTGGTATGCGGTCGAGGCCACTTGGCCAACCAACGTCGGGGTCACGGTGGCCACCGACGCGCAGTTCGGAATCTTGGTCGGCGGAGTTCAACTGGCAACGAGCACTGTTAATGAGCAGGTCGCCCCCAACGAAGAACAAGACAGTGCGGGCACTTGGTGGAAGAAATTGGCCACAGTCTACGTTCCGGCCAACACCCACGTCACCGTGAGCCTGCATGCTAACCCGAGCGATCAAACGACCTATGTTGTGGCCGATGGCGTCCGGCTGGTCGCCATCGAGAACACCGTGCGGATCGACGGGCCGCCGACAAGGTCGCCGAGCAAAGTCAACAGCAACACCAACCACGAAGACGTGACGGTCCGCGCCAGCGTGACCATTGCGTTGCCGCAAGCGCCATGATGGAGTCGCGCGTGACAACCTGCGACGATCGGCACGAAGCTCCGCGTTCGGCGGGCTGCGGTCGATGGCGTCGCGCCCGCCGCGGCTTCACGCTGCTCGAGGTCTCGACGGCCAGTGGCCTGACGATCTTCCTGGCGATGGTGCTCTCGAGCGCCTGGGCCGCCTTGAGCCGTCCGACGTCGGAATTGATCGCTTGGAGCCAGCTTTTTCAGGAGATGGATCTGGCCGTCGCGTCTCTCTCGCGCGACTTCGGCGGCAGTCTGCCCGACTTCCGCGACGTCGGGGGCGGTCTCGGCACGAAGCGGCAGGGCCGCTTGCTCGAATGCAAGCGAACCGAGGACGGCCACCTCTGGTTATGTTACGACGGCGGAGCGAGCCCCGACGGCCTGGCCACCTGGGACGAGCCCAGCGATGACACGAGGGTCGAATACTATGTTGACCCGACGACGGATCGCGCTTCAAACCATTTTCAGCGATTGATTCGCGTCAAACACGAGGCCGGCGCCGCCACTTCATTTACCGTGGCGCGCTACGTCCAGAGCATGATCGTCACGGAGGAGGGCGCCGACTCGCTTCGCATCGTGCTAAACTTCCAATTCGTCAACTATACTCCTAAGGGGAGCAGCCAACCGTTGGGCCGCCAATGCATCCTGATCGTCAAAAAGAACCCGTGAGTGGGCATCGGGTCGGCGCCGTCGGACGTGGCCAGCCGCGGCCGTGCCGCCATCCGGCATGCCGGCGTGGCTACGCGCTGATGCTGGTGATGCTCTTCGTGGTGCTATTCGGCGCCATGCTCGGGGTAGCTTGGCGGCGGATCGCGTCGGCGCTTCGCGTCGAGCATGCCTTGGCGGTGCGGACGTCGGCGGACAAGGGAAGCGTCCAAGCTTTGGATCTGGCCATGCGCGTGCTCGAGTGCCGTCTTCGCCGCGACTCGACCGGAACGGCGAAGATCGATGTTTCAGCGGACTTGACCAGCGGCAGCCCCACGTTGCAGGCTTCGCCCTGCCGATGCAAAGTCCAGGTGAACGTTTCCGACGACCCTGCTCAGCCGCAATCGCAATGGCAATGGTACAAGGTTGTTTTTACCAATATCGGAGACAACCTCGGTGACGGTTCGAGCACCTGGTCCGTTGGCGTGACGGTCGCTCAGCCGAATGAGGACCTGAGCGATTACAGTGCGATGCCGGTGAACCCGCCACAGTACCCATAGGTTATGCTTGAGCGCAACAGGATTTCGATTCATTTGACGTTTGGGCCGGTGCGTTATGCCAAAGCATAACCTACGGCCGTTTATCCCGACGATCGTTAGAACACGCATCATGAATCTGCCAGCCGAACTCCCCGTCGATCCATCGCAGCCAGCCGCGCCCGGCGCGGAGAAACGTTCCGGGGCTGATCGTCGGCGGTCGCCGACGGGGCTCTCCGGCTGCCTTCCGCTGGCGGGCCGGCGCAAGGCGCAACGCCGCGCTGAGGAGCATCGCCAGCCCTACTTCGTCGATCGCTTCTCGCCAATGTTGTTGGCCCTCGTTCTGATGCTGCTGCTAGCCTCCCTGATTGACGCCATTCTGACGATCCGGCTGATTCAAGCCGGCGGGACGGAAATCAATCCGCTGATGGATCATCTCTTGAGTCTCGGCGTCCTGCCGTTCATTCTCGGCAAATACGCTTTGACCGCTATCGGCCTGCCACTGCTGGTGGTGTTCAAGAACTTTTACCTCTTCGGCACGCGGTTCCGCGTCGGCTATCTCTTTCCCGTCCTGCTGGCGATGTACGGGCTGCTCATCGGCTATCAGCTCGTGCTGATGCACCGCTACGTCGGGTTCTGAAAGTACTCTTCACGCTCCGCATGAAGCCCTGGGGCTCTGAAAGTACTCTTCACGCTCCGCGTGAAGCCGTGAGCGGTTGGTTGCCTGCAACCACGCGTGCGATCGCCTCGCGCGGTGCGTGAGGAGCACTTTGGACCGCTTGCATTGACGGCCGCGCCGGCTCGCAATAGACTGACGCGATTGTCTGCTGGAGGTGCTAACGTGAAAATTGTCGTCCTTGATGGCTATGCCTTGAATCCCGGCGACCTGAGTTGGGCCGCTCTGGAATCGCTCGGCCCGTGCACGGTCTACGACCGTACACCGCCGGCGGAGATCGTCGCTCGGGCGGCGGACGCCGAGATCGTCCTGACCAACAAGACGGTCCTGTCGCGAGAGATCATTGGCCGGCTGCCGCGGCTGCGTTACGTCGGGGTGTTGGCCACAGGCTATAACATCGTCGACGTCGCGGCCGCCCGCGAGCGAAACATCCCGGTGACCAACGTGCCCGACTACGCGACGCTCTCGGTCGTGCAAATGGTGTTCGGCCACCTGTTGAACCTGACGCTGCACGTCGCCGATCATGGGCACGGCGTCGCGGCCGGGCGGTGGTCTGCGTGCCCCGACTTCGCCTACTGGGACTCTCCGCTCGTGGAATTGGCCGGCCTGACGATCGGCATCGTCGGTTTCGGACGGATCGGCCGGGCGGTGGCCAGAACGGCCCGGACCCTCGGCATGAATGTGTTGGCGCACACGCCACGGCCGCCCATCGCGCCGCCAGAATCGATTCGCTTTGTCGCGCTCGAGGAATTGTTCCGGCAGAGCGACGTCGTCAGCCTGCACTGTCCCTTGACGCCCGAGACGCGGCAGCTTGTCAATCGTCAGCGGTTGTCGTGGATGAAACCGTCGGCGATGCTGATCAACACGGGCCGTGGACCGCTCGTTGACGAGGCCGCGCTGGCCGAGGCGCTCGATAGCGGCCGCCTCGCAGGCGCGGGCGTCGATGTTCTGACGGTCGAGCCGCCGCCGGCCGACAATCCGTTGCTGCGGGCGAAGAACTGCTGCATCACGCCACACATCGGCTGGGCGACCGGCGCCGCCAGAAAACGGCTGATTGACGCCGTCGTGGCCAACGTTCGGGCGTTCCTGGCCGGGACGCCGCAGAATGTTGTGAATGGGTAGTGGGTAGTGGGTAGTGGATAGTGGATAGTGGGTAGTGGGTAGTGGATAGTGGATAGTGGATAGTGGATAGTGACTCAGGAGTTTTTATCACCATCCCATGCTCGTCATCAGCCCGAGTCTTCAAATTCCGTTGCGTGAGTTCGAGTTCACGTTCGCCCGAAGCGGCGGGCCGGGGGGGCAGAACGTCAACAAGGTGAACACGAAGGCCGTACTCCGCTGGCGTGTGGGCGCGAGCCCCAGTCTGCCGGAAGCGGTCCGGCGGCGGCTGCTGGCCAAGCTGGGCCGCCGCATCACGTCGGAGGGCGATCTGCTCATTACGAGCCAGAGGTTCCGCGACGCGGGACGCAATACGGCCGACTGTCTCGAGAAGCTGCGGCAAATGCTGATCGAAGCCGCGACGCCCCCGCGGCCTCGCCGGCCGACGCGGCCCACGCGGGGTTCTGTCCGTCGTCGCGTCGAAGACAAGCGGCGGCATTCGCAGAAGAAGCAAAGCCGCTCCGGTCGGAACGAGTTCTGAGTCCAGCGATGGCGCGCTGCACGAGCATCCGCTACAGCCGGCACAATTGGCCGGCCGAGTCTCGGGCTATAGTTGTCGAGGGTTTCTTCCGCGGTTGAGCGATTCCATGACAGGTTGCACCGGCTACGCCCGACTGACGCCGCGTTCGGCGAAGATCGTTCTCGGCGCGGTCATCCTCGTTGCGGTAGCCGCGGCCGCCGTGACGCTTTCGCCGCTAGGAAGCACGAACATTCGGCCCGGCGTCAAAGGCGGCGCCGATGTCGCTCTCTATCGGGCGGAAGTGGACCGCATCCATCGCGGCGAAGGCTATTACGAGGCCGCGGCGGCCGAGTTGGCGCCCCGAGGCTTCCCGACCCGAAGCGTCTTCAACTGGCGGACGCCCCTGCCGATGTGGCTGTTGGGCAAGCTGCCGGCGGCGGTGATGGGCAAGCTGTTGCTCGGTGGGCTGGCCCTATTGCTGCTGGCAATGGCCCTGGAGGCTACGGCTCGCGACCTCGGCGACGTGGCAAGGGGATGGATGCGTCCGCTCGCCTGCCTGCTGCTTCTGACGGGAGCGTTGCTGCCGACCGTGTTGGGCGATCTGTTCGTCGTGCCGGTGCTCTGGGCCGGCGTTTTGCTCGCCCTTTCGGTTTGCGCCTATGGCGTCAATCGGCCTTACACGGGCGTCGCATTTGGTTTGGCCGCCGTCTTCGTCCGCGAACTCGCGTTGCCGTACTGCCTGCTCGCGCTTGGCATCGCCTGGTGGCAGGGGCGGCGGCGCGAGATGGCCTTGTGGCTGTTGGGGCTCCTGGCCTGGACCACGTTCTTCGCCCTGCATTGCTGGCGCGTCAGCGGCCTGATCGGTCCGGACGCCATCGCGCACCAGCACGGCTGGATCCGGTTCGGCGGAGCAGGCTTCGTCATCTCGCTCGCCCAGATGAACGCCTACCTGTTGCTCCTTCCGCAATGGGTGGCGGCTCTCTACCTGGTCGCCGCGCTCGTCGGGTTTGGCGGCTGGACGACCCCGCTTGGCACGCGAATCGGCCTGGGCGTCTGCCTGTTTCTGGCTGCGTTCGCCGCCGTGGGGCAAAGCTTCAACCAATACTGGGGCTCATTGATTGCGCCGCTGTTGTGCTTCGGCGTCGCTCGGCTCCCAGCCTCGCTGCGTGACCTTTGGACCGCGGCAACGAGGCCGGCAGTCTCAAGTTAACATGATCGAACTCCAGTAGCATACTCGGGCCTCTACCGATCCTTATGTCAACGGGTCCTTGGACATAGAATGTCGATCACTAGAGCCCGCAATTCTCACCGTAGGGTGGGTCGACGTCGCGAGTACATGGTGGGGCTTCGCAAACCAATCAACAGTGATTTGCACTCTGTCGATTTGCAGGACGAGTTGCCGCGACGGAAGCCCCACCATCGCCCTGGTTTGCTTGACCCACCCTACGCCTAGCCACTTTCGTTGCGGCTATGCCGCCGAGAGGCCACGCCCTTCGTTCCTCAGGGCGTGCCACCCAACATTTGCGTCATTTCGGAAGCCTGCTCCACAGCGTCTTAGCCGGGTTCAGACAACCAAGGCTGGCTCGCGATCGTTGCACGGCCGAGGCGATTCGCCGAGCAACTGTTCGACCTGTGTCAACATGTCCTGCTCCCAAAGGCCCTCGCTTGCACTTCGGGCGAGTGCATCAATCTCTCCAACGTCGGCGGAAGCCGGCCGCTTGATGTTTTCGGTCCGCTCGACGATATACTGCGGCCGGGCGCGCACCTGGTCGTAGATGCGGATCACGTACTCGCCGAGGATGCTGATCCCCAGGGCGTTCATCGCGCCGAAGAAACTGCCCGTCAACAGTTGCGACGTCCAGCCGGCAATGGCCAAGCCGGTAAAGAGCCGGCAGTACAGGGCATAGACGCCGAGCGTCAGGAAGACGAGCGCCGCCAGGGCGCCGATGACATGAAACACCCGCAGCGGGAACGTCGAGAACGAGAACACGGCCGTCTTGGCCAGGCGGAACAGTCCGAGCGTCGAGACGCGCGGATTGCCGTCGTAGCGAGCGTTCCGTTCAACGAAGATGCCCTTCTGCGAGAAGCCGACCCAGGAACGCAGGCCGGGGAAGTAGCGATCGCGCTCGCCAAGCGAGAGAATCTGATCGGCAACGCGGCGGTCGATCAGGCCGAAGATGCCCGCCTCGGCCGGAATCGGCACCGAAGCGATGGCCGCCATCATTCGGTGGAATGTGGCGAAAAGCAGCCTTTTGACGACGTTCTCTTTCCGCTGCGTGCGGACGGCGTAGACGACGTCGCACCCCTCGAGCCATGCAGCGAAGAAGCGAGGGATGGCCTCCGGCGCGTCTTGCATGTCCGAGTCCATCAGCACGACGGCGTCGCCCGAGGCGTGGGCGAGGCCCGCCTGCACGGCCGCCTGGTGGCCGAAGTTCCGCGACAGGTGGACGACGCGGACCGTGTCGCTGCTGGCCGCCAACTGGTCGAGCACTTGCAGGCTTTCGTCGGTCGAACCGTCGTTGACGAAGATGATTTCATAGCGAAGCGGCAGCGGCGCGACGACCGCGGCGATCCGCGCGGCGAGAACTGGCAACGCGCGGGCTTCGTTATAAACCGGCAGGACGATGCTCAACCGCGTCGAGCCATCGGCCCGGCGCCGCTTCGCAGGTTGTGCGGCATTGTGATTCGTATTCGGGAAGTTATTCATCCAAGTCATCCTCCATCACTCTCGGTTCCGGCGCGCCGGCCCAGCCGAGGAAACAGACCGAGACCATGGCGAGGCCGAGGCAGGTCGTGAGCCATCCTCGATCGAGGCTCTCGGGTTGGAAGTTCAAAACCACGCGATGTTTCCCGGCGTCGACCAAACAGCCGAGGAAGTCGCCGTTGATCCGATAAGTTCGCCGCGAGCAGCCATCCTCGATGGCCTGCCAGCCAGCGTGATAGCTCTCAGCGACGACGAGCAATTGCGGGGCGGGGCAATCAACGTCAATTTCCAGGCGGCCAGGACGGTCGGCGATCAACGTTGCCCGGCCGGGTCTTGAGGCAGGCAACGTCAGCGGCAACTCGGTGAGCGCCGTCGTGTCGGGGCAGATGGCCGTGATGTCGGCCGCCGGATCGGCGCTGGCCTTGCACCGCGAGACCAACCGCACGCGCGGCAGCGGATCGGGCACCTCGGCCCAGTCGGTGTTGTAGGGTTTCAGCCCGGCGATGTCGGTGGTCGACAGGTCGCGATGCACCCAACGGACACCGGCCACTCGCAGGGCCGGGAGCAGTCGATAGTCGAGTTGGCGTTGCGGCTCGAGGCCGGAGTAGCCGTCCGCCCTGCGCCAGCCGAGAAGCGTCATTTGATCGCCCGTATGGAGGCCGGGCTCGCCCGACCGCAGGCAGCTCGCGATCACCCGCCCGTCCGGCTTGCCTGGCGGCGTGCGGACCGAGGCAACGTAGTCTTGCAGCTTGGCGCTTTGCGGATAGACGGCCGCGCTCATGCCATACCAGCCAAGATCGCAGGCGGCCAGCATCACCAGGCCAACTAGCGCGAAAGAGTGTCCGCGAGCGGTGGCGACCAACAATGCGGCGGCCGTGGCGATCAGCGCCGGGCCAGCCAGAATGCCCGGCAGGGACGCCATGTAGGGTTCGTTCCGCAGCCGGACGCCCAGCACGGCGACGGCCAGCGAAATGGCGACAACGCACCAGACGGGCCAGAAGTCGCGCCACAGACCGTGCCAGATGCGGCGACGGCACGCGGCAACCGGCGCCACCGTCAACGTTCCTCGCACCCCAGCAAACGTGAGATCGGAAGCCGTCGCCGGCGGCGGCTGTGATGCCCGTTTGCGGGCTCGGGCCGCTTCGCGCAACAGCAGAATCAGTCCAACGGCCGCCAGCGCCGCCGCGGCCAATTGGAAAAGGACCATATAGCGGCAGGGGAGGCGGAAGCCCCGCAGCACCGGCAGCCAGCAGACGAGTTGATAAAGCGGGCCATACTGGCCGAGGGCCAACAGCAGGGCGGTGACCGCAAAGGCAGCCATCGCCCGCACCAGCGGCCCCAAGAGGCCCAGCTCGCGGTGACGGGCGATGAGCCACGCCACCAGCACCAGAGGCACCGCGCCGACATAGAGCGCAAACTCGTGGGCGTTGTCCTCGACCACGCGTCCGGCCAGGAAATAGGGCGATACGAGTTGCAGCAGGTTCAACGGATGCAGCGACCCCCAGGAGGCGAAGCCGGCGTCGGCGCCGATCCGCGTGCTCTCGCGCCAAGCGTCCAGGGTCGGAAGCAGTTGCACGGCGCCCAACAGCAACCCGACGCCCTTGGCAATGATCAGCCGCGGCCAAGTTTGTGTCGTGCAACCGACGCAGCCTTGACAGGTGGCGCGGCTGTCGCAACCCGTCCGCGCCGCGTACCGATTGGTCCAAAGGAGGAATGCCGCGTAGCACACCTCGCAGAGAAGCGACAACCAGACGTACTGGGGATAGCCCAACAGGAGTTGCGAGCCGGTCAACAGCGCGATGAACGCCGTGGCCGACATGACCCTACGGCGGCGGGAATCGGTCAGCACGAGATCGATCGCCCAGAGGAGCCAGGGAATGTGCGCAACGATCGCCACCGCGTTGGGATGGACGAAGTGGAGCAAGTTGAAACTGGAGAATGTGAACAGGAGGCCGCCAAACGCCGCGGCGTCCGCTCGCCCCAGCCGCCGCCACAGCCAGAGCCAGACGCCGAGCATCATGATCGGGTAGGACAGCAAATACTCGCAGCCCAAAGCGGTGCGGAACGGCAGGAAGCGGTAAAGCGCCTGGTGGAGCGGATGGTAGAGGCCGGCCTGTCCTTCGCCGGTCAGAAAGAAGCCCGAGTACAGACCCGGCATCCAGTCATAGGGCTGGCCTTTGGCCAATTGTTCGGCGTAGTAGGCGCGCAGCGGGAGATGGAACGCGCCGAGATCGTCGGCAACGTACACGCGGCCAGCCAACAGCGGCCATGCCAGCACGGCTAGCAAGAGCGCTCCGGCCACCAGCGTCCAACGAATCAGCCCGCGGCTCGCGCCGTCGGCCGGCGATCCGTTCGGGGACAAAGAACGATAGGACATGACGACTCACAACCGATGGCCGGCACGCGTGGGGTGTTCCGCCGGGATAGTGGAAGGCGACACCGTGGACCAATGCAGGCGTTTGCCGATCGGCCTGGGAGTCGCCTCCTACAAGCAGCGCGGAGCGTGTGCCGCCACCTCGCTTGGAATGCAGGGCTGCCCGAGCAAACATAGGTTATGAGTCGCCGAAGGGCTTCGCACGGGCCAAGAGAACGCGAAACCACGGCAACGGTGCGCTAGTTACTGCGTCAGAAGTGACGGTCTGTGTGTTGCATCATTCAGGGCACCATGTCCCACGCTTGCGTGGGCATGATTCGACGGCGGCTGTCTCGCTGCGATCGCTTAGCAAGCATGGCGCCCGAAAATCCCCGACAGACTGAATCACTACGCTAGTGGTGGCTGATGATCTGCCAGTTGATGACCAGGATGGTCAGCACGCCGAGGATCCAAGCGGGCAGTTTTCTTTCCTGGGCGCGGAAGAGCCTACGACACTTGGGGCAGAAGTTCGGCCCCTCCGTGTTCTTGGTTTGCGAAACCAGGGCCTGGCAGTGAGGACATTGCACTTGCATCGTTACGGCCCCAAAAACAGGAACGATCGCAACGACCGCTCCTACGTCAACCATACCATACGTTGTTCCAGCCGCCCCGGGCGCGAAAGCGGCCGATTTTCGCGGTCCAAGTCGAATCGGTCGCCACGGTGATATCGCTATTGTCGCATTTGTTGCAGATGCGGCTCGTTGAGGGTTGCGAATGGGCTGGCCAGCTCGCGCCAAGGCTCGCCCCGCTCGACGATCGACTGCTCCGCGATTGGCCCAAGCCGATCGTCGGCCATCGCCAAGTAGGGGATCTTTGCGGGATTGAAGCCCATTAGCCTCGCTAGCGTGGCATCGAGCGCCGTCAGATTCAGCCCGACGGCCAGCAGGCCGAGCGGCTTCGGCGTGCCAAGAATCGGCCCATCTCCTTCCATGCACACGATGCCGTCGACGATGGCGATGCGCCGCGGGAGCGAGGCGTTGATGTCCACGACGTTCTCGGGAATGCCGGCGTAGTGGAGGACGTTCTTCGGCCACCCGTAGACGACGCCTGGCAGAACGCCGAAGAGGTTCTTCATCGCAGCGGTCATGCCGATCCAATGATGCGTCTTGAGCTTCGGCATCGAGACGATTAGGTCGGCGTCGAGCACGGCCGCCGGGAAGGTGAAGTGCGTCAATCGACTGCACCGGCCGACGTTTGGCGTCTGACGGAACTCGTCGTAATTGAGATCGGAGAAGGGGAGCTTCTCGCCGCGAAGGGCCTCGCCCATGCCGGATTCGGCCAGGGCCATTTCGGTGTCGCGAACGTTGCCCGGCGCTTCACCGACCGAGACCTTCGCCCCCCAACGGCGAAACACGTCGGCGGCGGCGAGGACGACGTTCGGGTGGGTGATGACTTGCGGCGCGGCGGCCAGCGGCTCGACCAGGTTCGGCTTCAGGAGCACCTTCCGCCCACGAACCCAATGCCAGTCAAAGCCGACGGCCCGAAGGCCCTTGGCGATCGTCTCGGCCAGCGGTCCGTCGTAGCGTTGGTTCTTGGCCAGAAAGACGGGCGTCGGCGGGGTCAGCACTCGCCGCACGAGCGGATAGCCGATGGCAGCCGCGCCGACAATGCCGGTGCCCAGCAACAGGCCTCGCCGATTAAGTCTCGGCGGACAGCCGTGACACGGCCGATTCGTGAGCTGCGGATCCATCGTAGTGCCAGTTGTCTATTCTTGTGGGGCAGGTTGTCAACCTGCCGTCCCCCGTCGGGCAGGCGGTCAACCTGCCACATCGTTGCCCGTTGCTTCAAGGCAAGTTGCCAACCTGCCCCACGGTCTTGTTGCCGCTAGGATCAATAGCGCCAGGTTGTAAGGTGAACCATCGCCGGCTAGCGTTTGTTCGGCCGCCGCGCGAAGCCACCGGTCCGCGTCCGGCGGGCGAACGCCGTGCGCGGCAAGGCCCAACAGCGCATAGGAAAGCGACACGGCCGTGACACGGGCGCTGAGCCGGCTCGATAGCCAATCGACCGAACGCTGCACCTTGGCGCGAACGGGCTCGCCGCCCAAGGCCGCCAGCGCCAAGCCGGTGGATTGCACCTGCGGGCGGAGCACACGGCCAAAGACGGTCGTATTGCCGAAGTTCCAGCCGCCGTCTGGCAGTTGCCGGTCTAACAACAACTTCACCGCTTCCCGAAACCGCGCGTGTTCGCTCTGCTTCGCACTGCGGAGACCCAACAGGTTGATCGCGGTCGGCTCGACCCACGAGTGCGTCCCCTCGACCCACGGCCAACCGAGCAGCGTCGTGTCATGACCATAGATGCGGCGGTCCTCGTCGGCCGTCGTCGGCTGAGCGACCGGCCGCCCTCTCGCGTTTAGGATCCAGTCGGTTGCGCGACTTGCCGCCAATGACCATTTGGCCGCATTAGCGGTTCCGCATCGCAGAGCGGTCTGCCAGGCGAGAAAGGCCCAGCCGGTCGGCCAGCAGGGCTCGCGGGTGTCCGCATCGATTCCAAGGCTTCCGTTGGCCGACTGGGCGGACGCAAGCCACTCGAGAGCGGGCGCCGCCGCGTCAGGCCGTCCCGCGGTCGACAGCGCGATCGCCGCCAGCGCCGTGGGCTCGACCATCGGCCGTGCCCCGCGGCGGTAGCCATGCCCGGGCTGAGCCGCGAGTTGTTCGATTGCTTTGTCGCGCCAAGCCATGATCGTTCCGTGGGTTGTCGACGCGCGCTGTAATCGTTCTTCGGGCGAAATCCAGCCGATCTTCGCTAAACTTTGCGATCGATCGCTTTTTCCGAGATTGTGCATTTGACAGAGTAAGAATCTGACCTAGGTTTAGTGTTAGAGCGGACTGCTTCACGGCCGAGGCCGAAAGGCCCGACCATGAGGCGGTCGCAGCGCGGGAGTCTTTTTTACCGCCGGATGCTTGAACTTGTCCAACCGGCGGGCTGCCGCGCACGTTCCTGTGCACCCCTGATCTCGACTACGGCAACGGGCGAGACAGTGGTTCACTCTTACCAGATCCTGTAAGGGAGGAATATTCATGAAGTCGTTAGCCAAGAAGGTACAGCGTTTCCTCGTCAGTGAGGACGGCCCCACGGCAGTCGAGTACGCGGTCATGCTGGCCCTGATCGTGATCGTGTGCCTGACCGCGATTTCCGCGATCGGCACGAAGGCTAACGCTGTGTTCAACAGCACGGCCAATTCCTTGGCGAGTAGCACTTGATGTGCTTCCGGATGGATCCGCGAGAATGGCAACGAACCCCTCAGGCCAAGGAGAATGGCCTGAGGGGTTATTTCTCTTTGAGTTTAAGGGAGAATCGCGATGAAGTCTTTTGCATTGAAAGTTCGACGTTTTCTGGTCGCGGAGGACGGTCCCACCGCCGTTGAATACGCGGTCATGCTGGCCTTGATCGTCATCGTCTGCTTGGGCGCGATCTCGGCCATCGGCACCAAGGCCAACGCGGTGTTCCAGAGCACGGCCGATTCGCTGGCCGCAAGCACCTAGTCGAGCGGACATCCGCCGAACCGAAAGCCCCTCGGCCCTGCCAGAGACGCCGAGGGGTGTTTTTTTTGAGCTAGGATTGATCGGCGCGACGGTTGTCCGCCGCACGGTTGCATTGGAACCCATCGCCGGCTTGCACGGCGTGTCGTAGGCGCCGCACGCCGAGAAGCCGGCCGCGGCGAGCAAGGAGAATAAGGGAGAAAATCTGATGTCCAGCGTCCACTCGTTCCTGCCCACGGTCATCCACAACTGGCCGATCTGGCTTGTCAGTGCGGTCCTCATTCTCGCCGCGAGCATCGACGGCTGGAAACTGAAAGTCCCGAACCGGATCACCTATCCCTTGATCATTGGCGGCTGGATCTACGCCACGGCATCGTTCGGTTGGGAGGGCCTCGCCTGGAGCCTGTTGGGAACGGTTGTCGGCCTGGCGCTCCTGCTTCCCGCCTACGCGATCGGCGGCATGGGCGCTGGCGACGTGAAACTGCTGGCCGGCGTCGGCGCCTGGATCGGCAGCACCGATACCCTCTACGCCTTCTGCGTTTCAGCCATCGTTGGCGGCGTCATTGCTCTGCTGATGATCTCCTGGCGTACTGAGGGGCGTCGCCACCTCACCCAGTTCTGGGGCATCCTGCAAGAGATCGTCATTATCCGGAACCTCAATACGCTCTCCGAAATTGCAGCGGAGCGCAAGAGCCGGATGCAACTCCTTCCCTATGGAATTCCGATTGCCATCGGTTCGATTTCCTATTTTGTCTGGGCAGGCATGCTGATCTGAGGCTCGCCATGTTCACTAAAGCCCGCAAGAATCCCAAGCACCGAACGGCCGTCGGACGATCGCCTCGCGAGCCCGTCAACGGGGCAAGCGGGGTAAGCCTTCCCGGCACGGGCCACATTGCCGCCGGATATAGCCTCGAGCGATCCTGCCGAAAGTGCCGAAGAGAACGACGAGGCGCGGCCCTGGTCGAGTTTGCCATCGTTGCGCCCCTGTTTTTCCTCATGGTTTTCGGGATCATCGAGTTCGGCCGGGCCATCATGGTTCAGGAAATCCTGACCAACGCCTCACGCGAGGGCGCCCGGCTCGCCGTGCTCGACTCGCCGACGCCCACGGCCGGCGCCGTTAAAAGCACGGTGGCGACCTACTTGGCGAACGCGGGGATCTCGGGGGCCACCGTGACGATCAATCCAAGCGAACCGACCTCGGCAGGCTACGGCCAGCCAGTGACCGTGACCGTTTCGATACCCTTTAGCAACGTGAGTTGGCTTCCTTCGCCAATGTTCATGGGCAAAACGACGACACTGTCGGCCACGACCGTCATGCGGCGTGAGACGGTGCAGTAGCTACGAACGACCGGCTGAGACCGGCCAAGAACGATGCGACCGAAATCATTCGCACTATTGATGCTGGCGCTCGGCTGCGGATTGGTGGCGGCGATCGGCGTCCACCAGTGGATGATTGCCCGCGCGGGACCGACCAGTCAGCCTGGCGAATCGGTGCCCGTGTTTGTCGCCGTCGCCGACATCGGCTTGGGCGAATCGCTGACGCCGCAGTTGGTCAAAGAGGAGCGGTGGCCGAAGGACAAGGCTCTGCCAGGCATCATCTCGCAAATCAAGGACATCGACGGTCGCCGCACCCGCGCAAAACTCTACGCCGGCGAGCCGATCATCGAGAACAAGCTGTTCGGCCGCGGAGATCACGACCAGGGCGCCAGCGCGCAGGTGCCCAGGGGCTACCGCGTCGTCACGGTGAAAGGCGAACTGGTCAGCGGCGGCAGCAGTCTGATTCTTCCCGGCGATCGCGTCGACGTGATGGTCCATTTGGTGAAGGACCCGAACCGCGACATCCCGGAGACCGTCACCCGCACGATTTTGCAGGATATCAAGGTCTTCGCGGTCAACGACGTGCTCGGGCTCGAGAACCAGAAGGACGGCAACAAGTCGATCGTTGCCAAGACGATTTCCCTGCTGGTCACGCCGGAGCAGGCTGCGAAGACGATGTTGGCCAGCCAGTTGGGGACCATCCTCTTCACGATGCGAGGCGTCGACGAGGAGAAGGGCGCACCGAACGCGGAGGCCAAGCCGAGTGACTTGTTCGGCGTTGTGGCTAAAGCCAATCGCGAGAAAGAGGAACAGGCTGAGTCGCCGGAGCCGAAAGATCGGAACAAAGGATCGGCGGAGCTCGCCGGCCCGGCGAACAGCAAGCCCGTGGCCGAAGCGGCTACGGTCCCGCCCCGTCCGATGTGGACCATCCGACTCTTGAAGCCGGGCGCGGTTGAGGACGTGCAGATGGAGGAAGTCGAGCCAGGCGACGGCCCGTCGCCCTTCGGCGGATGGAAGATTACGACCGGAGCCAATGCGGCGACGCCTAGCGCGGCTGCGGCGCCCGAGTCGAAGCCCGAGCCGCAACCCAACGATTCTCCTGATGCGCCGGCCAAGCCGAAGCCGGCCGCAAAGGCGAAGGACAAGGCGGACAAGGGCAAGTAGCCATGTTCCAGCAGCCGTGCCAAGACGCGGGAGCGTCAGGGCCGGCCATCGCGGCAAGGATCGCCGCGACCAGTTGGACGAGCGACCCGAGGATCGAGAAGGCGTAAAGGAACACAAGGATGTGTACCCGACTTTTGCCGCGGTGGACTGCACCGCTTCTGATTTCTTGGTTGTTCCCGCTAGCGGCCCTGGCCCAGCAGGCGCCCGTTGCGCCGGTAAGGCCGTCGGTCGTCTTCAAGGTCCAGTACGCCACGGACCGGCTCGAAATGACGGTGCACAGCGGCCGCATCGTGATGCTCGATCACCGGATCGCGCAAGCCCAGGTCGAGAATCCCGATGTCTTGGACGTGACGCCGATCTCGCCGGACCAGCTCCAGGTCTCGGCCAAGACGAACGGCGTGACGAAGCTTAACATTTGGGACAAGGACAAGCGGCTCTACACGGTCGATGTCATCGTCCACGGAGACGCCCGAGAGCTCGAACTGCTCCTTCAGTCCACCTTTCCGCAAGCGGCGTTGAAGATTACGCCAGTGGCCAATTCGGTGCTCATCTCCGGCTACGTCGATCATCCCGACGTGGTCGAGCGCGTCATCCGCATCGCCGAGGAGTTCTATCCGAAGGCCATCAACAACATCCGCGTCGGCGGCTGCCAGCAGGTGCTGCTGCACGTTCGCCTGATGGAAGTCTCGCGGACCAAGATGCGGCGACTCGGGTTTGACTGGGCGAAGATCACCGGAAGCAACACCATCGCATCGGTCCCCGGTGGCACGATGACCGACGGCGGCGCCGGCAGCGGCATTGCGCGCAACGCCGCGACGCCCGCCACCTTCGCTTTCGGCATCGTCGAGGGAAGCAGCGCCTTCTACGGCGTTCTCGATGCGATGCGGCAGGACGACCTGATGAAGATTCTGTCCGAACCGACGTTGGTAGCCATCAACGGCGAGAAGGCGTCGTTCAACCAGGGCGGCCAAATCCCGGTGCCGGAACCGCAGAGCTTGGGCACCATCTCGATCTCCTGGAAGACCTATGGCACACAGGTCCGGTTCGTTCCGGTCGTGCTGGGCAACGGCAAGATTCGCCTTGACGTGTGGCCGCAGATCAGCGAGTTGGACGAGACGCGGAGCTACAACATCAACGGCACCCAGGTCCCGTCGATCAAGGACCGCGACGTGCATACGACCGTGGAGATGGAGGCCGGACAGACGCTGGCGATCGCCGGCTTGGTGCAGACGGTGCTCGAAGCCGAGAACGGGGGGCTCCCCTGGATCAGCGAAGTGCCTTATCTGGGAGCTGCGTTCCGACATGTCAAAGAGAACCGGAATGAAATCGAGCTGCTGATCATGGTGACGCCGGAGCTGGTCGAGGCGATGGACCCGAACGAAGTGCCGCAGTGCGGTCCCGGCACGCGGACCACCAGCCCGAGCGATTGGGAACTGTTCATGAAGGGCCACCTCGAAGTGCCGAATTGCTGCCCCGCGGATCGCACGCAGGGCCCGACGCCGGAAGGCATGATGCCCGGACCTCCGAGCGACGCGGAACCGGTTCCGGCCCCATCGCCTGCCGATGCAGCCAACGGCCAGACAAGCGGGGGGAGCGGCCGACCAGCCGCCGCGGAGGTCGCGCGTCGCCGTGCGAACGGCCCCTACGACCGCTACTCCGCGTCGAAACCGAATGCCGGTAATGACGGCTCATCGAGCGGCTCGCACGGCAACCCGCCGGGCTTTATGGGTCCCGTTGGATATGACGTGGTAAAGTAGAGTTGATCGATAAGATATGGCGCGTAGACCGCCGCGCGCCGAACGTTTTGCCCGCTGCTCGGCGTCATGGCGAAATGAGCATGGCAGAGCGCCCGCCGCGTCAAACGACTGCGACACGCCTCCCTGAGTTGCGTACCCGACCGATTCCTTCATGAGCAACGTCCTTCGATTAGCCATTGTTGATCCTAGCGACTCGCAGCGTGAAGCGCTCAAGAGCATGTTGCTGGGCATGGACATGATCTGGCTCGAAGCCGAGTGCTCGCGCTACGAGTTCTTCGCCGACGTGGTGGCGCAGACCAACCCCGACGTCGGATTGGTGGCGATCGACGCCGACCGCGAAAAGGCCCTGGAACTGGTCGGCCGCTTGGCCGTCGCTTCGCCCGACTGCGCCGTGCTGGTGCTCAGCTCGTCGAACGACGGGAATCTAATCCTGCAGGCGTTGCGGGCCGGAGCCAAGGAGTTCCTCACGCAACCGGTCCGGATCGAGGACCTGCTGGCCGCCGTCGGTCGGATCAGCCAGCGACGAGGTGGCCGCGGCGAAAACCGCGCTCACGGCAGCCAAGTCATCGCCGTGGCAGGCGCCATCGGCGGCGTCGGCACCACAAGCCTCGCCGTGAACCTTGGCTGCATGTTGGCCAAAATGCAGCACAATTCGGCCGCCCTGGTCGATCTTGACCTTTGCCTCGGCGACGCCGACGTGTTCCTCGACACAATTCCCGACTACACGCTCGTCGACGTTGCCCAGAATGTGACGCGGCTCGATTTCACGCTGCTGAAGCGGTCGCTCACCAAGCACTCTTCGGGTCTGTACTTGCTGCCTCGGCCCGTGCAATTGGAAGATGTCACGCTGGTCACGCCCGAAGACCTGCAACGGGTCATTGGGCTGCTCAAGGCCACGTTCACGCACCTCGTGTTGGACCTCTCGAAAGGCTTCAGCCCGATCGACATGATCGCCCTGGAGATGGCCACCCACGTCTTGCTGGTCACGCAACTCGATTTGCCCTGCTTGCGGAACGTCGTGCGGCTGATGATGTCGTTCGGCAACATGGAAGGCTTGGCCGACAAGGTGAAGATCGTCGTCAATCGCGTCGGTCTGGAGAACGGGCAGATCACGCTGAAGAAGGCGGAAGAGACGATCGGCAAGCCGATCTTCTGGCAACTTCCGAACGATTATCGCACGATGATCGAGGCCCGGAACAACGGCGTGCCGCTGTTTGAAAGCGCGCCCAGGGCCGCCATCACCCACTCGCTCGGCGCGCTGGCCCGGGCCATCTCGGGCGACGAGAGCGCGCCAGAAGAGCCTCCTCGCAAGAATCTCAGCGGCCTGCTGCGACTGCTGGGCAAGGGCGGGAAGTAGGCCGCGGCCGAGTGTTGCCGGGCCAATTGACGCCGCCCGCGCCCACGGATAGCATAGTTCTTGGGCTGCCAATGGCTCTTCAAATCGAGGGTGGCTGATGCAAGTTTGCCGTACCGAAGCAACTGTGTCCGGCGATGGCACCGTCATCGTCAAGGATGTACCGCTTCCGCCGGGCGCAACAGTCGAGGTCGTTGTCCGGACGCTCCCCGTGAGCGGGCGCGAGGCGGCATCCTACCCGCTTCGCGGTACTCCCATTCGCTACGTCGATCCCTACGAGAGTGTCGCGGAGGGGGAGTGGGAGTCGCTGCGATGATCGTGCTGGATACGCACATCTGGGTTTGGTGGGTTCACGACGAGACGCAACTTACAAAGGCTCAATTGGACGCGATAACCGCCAACCAGTCCGACGCAATCGGTGTTAGCGCCATCTCGTGCTGGGAAATCGCCAAGCTCGTCGAGCGCAGAAGGCTGGAATTGCCATGTCGATTGGAAGAGTGGTTTGAGCACGCGCTGGCATATCCCGGGATCCAAATCGTCGAGTTATCACCGGCTATCGCAGTCGAGTCGTGTCGCTTGCCCGGTACATTCCATCGCGATCCGGCCGACCAGATCATCGTTGCCACCGCAAGGCTGATCGGCTGCTCACTGGTAACCTCGGACAAGAAGCTTCTCGCCTATCCATTTAGCGCAACGATCGGGTAGGCATTCCGGTCTGGCGGACCGGCTGCGCGCGACGGCGGTTCCCGCGCAACCCTCGCAACCCGCATTTCAGTCGTCTCCCGCCCTGCGGGGCTTCGACGCCGCGGTCGGCCGTCTCGGCTTCGCGATCCGTAAGCTATCGTTTTCTTGCAGGATTGTCGGAATCGATCGTAGGGACGCTTTGCCATGCCTAAGTTGATGATGCCGCCGCGGCCGGGAGAGCCGAAGGAAACCACCTTCGAGGAACTGAAACAGCGGATTCACGGCAAGCTCGTCGACAAGCTCGATCTGTCGCGCGTCGGCGAACTGGACGGAGAGACGCTGCGCCGCGAAATTCGCCTGGTCGTCGAGCACCTCTGTGACACCGAAGACACGCTTCTGAATCGCAACGAGCGCGACCGCCTCGTCAATGAAGTGCTCGACGAGACGTTTGGTCTCGGGCCGTTGGAGATGCTGCTCAAGGATCCGACGATCAGCGATATTCTGATCAACGGCCCGAAGAACGTTTACTGCGAGCGCCGCGGCAAGATGGAGAAGACCAACGTCTCCTTCCGCGACAACAAGCATCTGATGCAGATCATCGATCGCATCATTTCGCGGGTCGGCCGCCGCGTCGATGAGACCTGCCCGATGGTCGACGCTCGCATGTCCGACGGTTCCCGTTTCAACGCGATCATTCCGCCGTTGGCGTTGGATGGCGCGTGCGTCTCGATCCGCCGTTTCGGGGCCAATCCGCTGAAGCTCGAAGACCTGCTGAACTTCAAGGCGTTCACGCCCGAAATGGTGATGCTCTTGGAGGGCGCCATCAAGGCGCGGCTCAACATCATCATCTCCGGCGGCACCGGCTCAGGGAAAACGACGCTGTTGAATACGCTGTCGAGCTTCATTCCGAACACCGACCGCATCGTGACGATCGAAGACGCCGCCGAACTGCAATTGCAGCAGGACCACGTCGTCCGCCTCGAGACTCGCCCACCGAGCATCGAAGGCAAGGGCGCCATCACGGCCACCGACCTCGTGCGAAACGCCCTGCGTATGCGGCCAGAGCGAATCGTCATCGGCGAGTGCCGCGGCGCCGAGGCGTTGGACATGCTCCAAGCGATGAACACCGGCCACGAAGGCTCGATGACCACGCTGCACGCCAACACCACGCGTGACGCCCTCTCGCGTCTCGAAACAATGATCATGATGGCCGGCTTTGAATTGCCCCTGAAGGCCATGCGGGCGCAGGTGGCCAGCGCGGTCGACGTCGTGGTCCAGGTCAACCGTCTTCAAGGCGGCCCACGCAAGGTCACCGCCATCGCCGAAATCGTCGGCATGGAGCAAGACACGATCGTCATGCAAGACATCTATCGTTACGACCGGGCTGGGGTGGACGAGAACGGCCGCACCTACGGCAAGTTCGTCGCCACCGGCATCCGGCCAATGTTCATGTCCCGGCTCGAGTCGTCCGGTGTGCGGCTGCCCAGCAGCGCGTTCCGCGAGCGGGTCATGTTGGAGGACTAAGCGGTGACTCCGTTGCTCATGGCAGTCTTGGCGTTCGCAGGCGTGGCCGCCATGGTCGGCGGCATCCTGCTGCTTTGGCGCGGCAAGCCGGTCGAGAAGATCGAGAGCCGGCTCGACTTGCTGACCGGCGCCAACGCGGCCGCCCGGAACAGCCTCAACCAACAAGCGAGCATCCTTTCGCAACCCCTGGACGAAAGGCCGGGCTTCGTCGAGTCGTTCCTCGCGCGGTTCGGCAACATCAGCCTGCTGTTCGAGCAGGCCGACACCAATCTGACGACGACGAAGCTGGCGTTGCTTTCCTGCGGTCTGGCCGGCGGCGGCCTGTGCATCGGCGTGGTCGCTCGGATCCATCCCGCGTTGCTCCCGTTGGTCGCCATCATGATGGGCCTGATGCCGCTTCTGTGGCTCATGATGCGGCGTCGCAAACGCCTCAAGACGTTCGCCTCGCAACTGCCCGACGCGCTCGAGATGCTTGCGCGGACGCTCCGCGCCGGACAAAGCCTGGCGTTCGGGTTCAACCTTGTGGCCTCCGAGATGCCTCAGCCGATCGGCAAGGAATTCGGCCGCGTCTTCGAGGAGCAGAACCTGGGCGTGCCGCTCGAAGAATCGCTCCGCAGCCTCACCGAGCGCGTCCCCAACCTCGATCTGCAATTCTTCGTCACCGCCATCATCCTGCAACGGCAGACCGGCGGCGACTTGGCCGAAATCCTCGACAAGATCGGAAACCTGATCCGCGAACGGTTCCGCATCTGGGGACAAGTGCAGGCCCTGACCGGCGAAGGCCGCCTCTCGGGCATCGTCCTGATGGCCCTGCCCTTCGTGCTGTTCATCGCCGTCTATCAACTCAATCCCGACTACATCATGGTGCTCTTCACCGATCCGACCGGCACCAAGATGTTGGCCGGCGCCGTCCTCATGCAAATCCTTGGAGCGTTGATCATCAAGAAGATCGTCAACATCAAAGTGTAACGGTAGTGGATAGTGGATAGTGGATAGTACTACTGCCGACTGCCCACTGCCCACTGCCCACTGCCCACTGCCGACTGCCGACTGCCCACTGTCCGCTGCCCACTGCCCACTGCCCACTGCCCACTGCCCACTGCCCACTGCCCACTGCCCACTGCCCACTGCCCACTGCCGACTCAACCATGTTCGCCCAAAGCCTGATCAACTTCGAAAGCCTGATCCCGGTCGCGCTGTTCGGCACCTTCGCCGCGCTGATCTGGTGGTTGCTGGACGTCGTGGCCGCAGGCAAACCCCGCGCGCTCGAACGGCTTGAAGAACTCAAGGACCCTCGCAAGCGTCAGCGTCAGACCGCCGAGAGCGCGTTGAAGCGGGCCGACACGTTGACCCGGGTGCTCGAAAAGGCATCCCCCTCGCTCGCGAAGCCTCTGCAGCCGAAGAACGAGGCCGAACTCGGCAAGCTCCGCACGAGGCTCTCGAACGCCGGTTTTCGCAGCGAAGCGGCCGGCACCGTCTTCTTGGGCCTGAAGTTCACCGGCCTCGTGGTGGGCCTGTTCCTGGGCGGCGGGCTGCTGACCTCGCTCCGCGGCGTCAACCAGAACTCACTGCAATGGTCGATCATCGGCGCCGGCTTGTTCTTCTACCTGCCCGACATGGTCGTCTGGTTCATCGGCCGGAAACGGCAGCAGGCGATCTTTCTCGCGTTGCCGGACGCCCTGGACCTGATGGTCGTCTGCGTCGAGGCCGGACTGGGCCTTGATCAGGCGATGCGCAAGGTGGCCGAGGAACTGAAGAAGCCCTATCGGCTGCTCTGCGAGGAGTTCGCCCTGTCGAATTTCCAATTGCAGATGGGCCGCACCCGCGCCGAAGTGCTCCACGAGCTGGGCGCGCGAACCGGCGTCGCCGATCTCCGCTCGCTGGCCGCCGTGCTCATCCAGGCCGACCGGTTCGGCAGCGGCGTCGCCCAGGCCCTGCGGACGCAAAGCGACTCGATGCGAGTCCGACGCCGCCAGTTGGCCGAAGAGAAAGCCGCCAAGACGGCCGTGCAACTGATCTTCCCGCTCGTGCTCTTCATCTTCCCGGGCATCTTCGTCGTCCTGGTCGGCCCTGCCGCCATCACCATGATGCGCGAGCTCTTCCCGCTCATGGGCGGGTGAGCTGACGCCAGGAGGACAGACATTCCTGTCTGTCGCAATCTCGTTCCCACGGTCCCCCGTGGGAACGCACCGCTCGGACGCTCCGGCGTCCTCAGCATGGCATTGCGACTCCACGGTTCGCGCGTTTCTCTTGCCAGCCTGGGCGGCCGCGGCTACATTGAACCCAGATCGCGGCGGCCAGTGCCGCGATTCCCGCCTCTCATTCCCGTCTGGAAGGAACTTCGATGAACGATTCCGCCTCACGACGTAATTTCTTCCGCAAGGTTGGCCTCGGTTCGATCGGCGCCGCCGCGCTCGGCTCCGGATTCGGCACACTTGCCGCGCAACCGCTCGATGAAAACGTGCTCGGCAAGGCCGGGGTCGCAACGTCGGAACGGCCGAAAGGGACCTGGAAGCCGGTGTCCGACCGGAAACTCCGCGTCGGCATCGTCGGCAACGGCGCGTGCAAGTTCGGGCCTTCCTTCGGCTTCCAGGATCATCCGAACGTGACCGTCGCCGCCGTAAGCGATCTGTTTGCCGATCGGCGCGCGGAGATGGCTCAGGCGTGCCGCTGCGAGAAGACGTATCCGTCGCTCGAAGAGATGGTGAAAGACGAGACGATCGAAGCCATCTTTGTCGCGACCGACGCCCCGAGCCACGCCCGGCACTGCATCGACGTGCTGAAGCATGGCAAGCACGTTGCCACGGCGGTGCCGGCCGTCTTCGGTTCGGTGGAGGACGCCTACAAGTTGCAGGAGGCGGTCAAGGCGAGCGGCCGCGAGTACATGATGTTCGAGACGTCGGCGTTCCACGACGACTGCTACGCGATGCGGCAGATTTGTCGCGCCGGCGGCTTCGGCAAGCTCGTCTACGTCGAGGGCGAGTACTTGCACTACATGCCGAACCCCATCGCGTCGTACAACGATTGGCGCGTAGGCTTGCCGCAGCTATGGTATCCGACACATGCGAGCGCCTATTACATCTCCGTCACGGAAGGGCAATTCACCGAAGTGCAATGCATGGGCACGACGAGCGTCGTCAAGCAATTCCAGCCGGCCAACAACCGCTACAAGAATCCGTTTGGCACGGAGGTGGCCCTGCTGCGGACGACCGACGACGGAACCGCGCGGCTCATCGTCAGCTATGACTCGCGCTGTCCCGGCGTCGAGTCGGGCCGCGTCTACGGTCGCCGCGGCTTCATGTCGGGCATGAGCTACAGCGGGCTGGACGAGAAGAAGTTGCCGAGCCTCGATCGGCCCCCGTTGCCTCCGACGGTTAGCCCCGGTCATCATGGCGGTTCCTCCGGCTATCTGATGAACGAGTTCGTCACGGCCATTCTCGAAGGCCGCCGGCCGATGGTTGACCTCACCTCGGCCTTGCGGATGACCGTGCCCGGCATCATCGCCCACCAGTCGGCGATCAAGGGCGGCGAACTGATCAAGGTGCCACAATTCGGGTGAGCAACCGCTGTCGCGGTATGGAGGAGGCCTTTCGAGTAGGGGGTCGCCGCCGGAAATAGTCCGCATTTTTCACCATGCGGGGCAGATGAGACACAGAATGTCGATCACAAGCCCGCAATTCTCAGTGTAGGGTGGGTCGACGTCGCAAGTACATGGTGGGGCTTCGCAAACCAATCAACGATGATTCGCACTCTGTCAATTCGCAGAACGAGTTGCCGCGACGGAAGCCCCACCATCGCCTTGGTTTGCTCGACCCACCCTACGCCCTGGTGAGAAATGCGGGATCGATGTGCCGCCCCCCTGCTCCGCGCCTTCCGCCCGGCAACAAGGTTCTGCGAGCCGAACTTTCCATAGACCGCCGGCTTCTGCTGCCGATAAGGATTTTGAGGCCGAGGCGGATCATGAATGTCCGGCGCGGAAAAGTCCGCGCAACCCGCCCCGTCTGCCGGAAAGGAAAACTCCATGCGCGCCCGATCTGTTGCCGCCGTTGGCCTGGCTTTGGTGTTGCTCGGTTGTGCCGCACAGGTTTCGGCGGAACTGATCGCCGGTGCCGTGAATAGCATTGCCCGCGATACGAAGCGCCGCAATTGCTGGCCGGATCCGTTCCAATCGGCCGATCGGGCGGCGGTGCGGGCGCCGTTCTGCGCGATGGTGGCCAACGGTTGGCGGCGGCAGAACCTGCTGGGCGAATTCCACTTCCAGCCGCAGAACGGGCAGCTCACCGAAGCCGGGCGGCTGAAGGTCCAGTGGATCGTCACGTCCTGCCCCGAGCAGCATCGGATGATCTACGTCCATACGGCGGCCACGCGTGAAGAGACCGCCGCCCGGGTCGCCGCGGTGCAGCAAATTGCGGCCCAGTTCGCCGCGGACGATACGGCCCCGATGGTGCCCGTGCTGACCACGTCGATCGCCGACCGCGGCTGGCCGGCGGAACGTGTCGACGCCATCGGCCGGAAGATGATCATCTCGACGCCCGTGCCCAGGCTGCCCGACACCGTCGGTGGCGGCAGCGCCATGGGCAGCAGCACCGGCGCCGGCAGCTAATCGGCTGTGGCTCGAGATCGCAGGCGGAAACTATCGTTCCTGCCTTGCGTCGCAGGCCGGTGCGTCAGAAGAATCCCGCGCCCATGCCGCCCAGCGTTTGCCCGATCGTGCAGCCGGGCATTGCGTCTTGCAGCCGTTTGAGGTCTTTGGCGGTCAAGGCATTCGGAGCGATGCCAAGATGTTGGAGGTTCTTCAACCCTCGCAGTTGGAGAAGCCCGTTAAGCGTCATTCGCGTGCCGCTCACGTCAAGCAACCGCAGGCGAGAAAGCGCAGCGAGATCGGCCGCGCATGCGTCGTCAATTTTCGTACCGCTCAGATCGAGCACGCGAAGCCCCTTGAGGGGGCCCAGGCTTCGGACGCCATTGTTCGTAATCTTGGTTTCCCGCAGCACCAGCATGCGCAAGCCGGCCAGCTTAGCGATACGATCCATCTCGGCGTCCGTGATCGAGCTGCTCGATAGGTCCAGCGCGGTGAGGCTGGTCAACTTCTCGATATGCGCCAGGCAGTGCTCCGACAGCCTCGTCCGGTAGAGCCCCAGTGTTGTCAAACCGTTCAGCTTCTCGAGCGCGGCGCCGAGTCCCTTGCCGAAGAATCGAGGCTCTGACAGGTCGACATCCCCGGTGTCATTCAGTCGGAGCTCCTCAAGTGCTTTCAAGCCGGACAGGGCGGCGCAATCGTCGTCGCGGAAAGGGCTCAGCCCGATGCTTAGCGACCGCAATCTGGGCAAGGCCCCGAGTTGTTCGACCAGCGCACGGTCCACACCGTCTCCCTCAAGCGACAAGCACTCGACAGACGCCAACCGGCCGATGTGCGTCACTCCGCGCTTATCGATCGCAATAAAGAGGACATGCAGGCTCGGCAGTTCAGCAAGCTGGTCAAACCCATGATCTCCCACGAACCCGCCGATTATCAGCGATCCGAGGCGCGGATACTTCCTCAGGGTCAACAGAGACTCCGCGAGGTCGTTGTCGCCAGCATCACTCCAGCCGCCAAGATGGATGATGCCGAGTTCTCCACCCTCGAACATTCCCATCGGCGAGGAACCAATGAGGTTCCGCAGCCAAAGCGGTCCGGTATAGGCAAAATCCACATCGGGCTGCTTCTCACTTTCCGCATGCTCTCGCCGAAACTGATCGCGTCGGACCATGCACCAGCTCAGAAGACAGGACAGGAGAAAGGTGGCCAAGAGCAACTCGCGAAGCGTGAACTGCCAAGCGTGGGAAAGGCGGCGACGACGCCACTCGAGGATCACAGCGAGGGAGACCAAGACCCCAAAAACAACCGCGAGGTCACAAACCAAGTTACCTGGCGTGAAACGCTGCAGGTCTCCGTCGTAGCTCCAGTTCTCCCAGTGCCACCAGGGCGGCGAAAGATCGGGCGACGCAGTCGCGAAAGCGTCGGACCACGCCACCATTTGTTTCATGTAGGGCCAGGGCCAGCCATGTTCGAGTTCCTCCCCCAAACACCAACCTGTCGACGGCAGCGAGAAGTTATTGCCCGTTGGATGAGCCGGAACGGCGATCAGGATGAAAACGACGGCCAGCAGCGACACGGCGAGCCATGTCGAACGGTGCAGCCGCAGCAGCGGGCGATTGACGGTGGCAGCGGAACCGTGGGCCGGATTTCGGCGGTTTCGGAGGAATGGGAACATTGACGGTCTCCAATCCTGGAATGGTCTGACGGCATCGACGGACCAGGAAGTCCCTCCTACATGTCACATTCTTCGCGCAATCACCATCGACGCCATCGCTAGCGCGGCCGTTTCGATGCGGAGGATCCTCGGGCCGAGATCCACGGTCTGCCAACCGGCCTCGACAGCCAGGGCCACCTCGTCGTCGGCAAAGCCTCCCTCGGGGCCGATGGCTGCGAGGACGCCAATGGTCCTCTCTGCCTTCGAAAGAATGTCGGGTTGATCGCAATTCGTGGCTGGATGAGCCAATAGCCGGCAGGGCCGCTCGGCGGTTGCCGCGACGAAATCGGACCAGGATTGCGGCGCGTCGATGGCCATCAGACGGTTGCGGCCGCACTGCTTCGACGCCTCGACGACCGCCCGTCGCAATCGCGTGAGGGCCTGCTCGCCAGGATCGGCCACGGCGCGGCACGTCCGCAGCGGAATCAGCCGCGTGACGCCCAACTCGACCGCCTTCTCGACGAGCCACTTCTGCCGATCGCCCTTGGGCAAGGCCACGGCCAGCGTCAGCTCGAACGTCAGCTCCCGATCGACCCGTTCCCGCGCGATGATCGCCAGTTCCACCTCCGAGCGTCCGACGCGCTCGACGACGGCGGTGAACTCGTTGCCGCTGCCGTCGAAGAGCGTGACTTGCTTTCCCCGTTCGGCCCGCATCACATGAATGAGATGGTGCGCCTCGGCGCCGGCCAGGGCCGCACGGTCCGCGATGATCGGTTCGTCAATATAGTAGCGGTCCGACATGCGTAGCAGTGGGCAATAGGCAATAGGCAATAGGCAGTAGGCAGTGGGCAGTGGGCAGTGGGCAGCAGCTGACCGCTGACGGCTTGTCTTCAAGTTTCCTGCCCGATTGTACCGAAAATGACAGAAGGACGGGAGATACTCTGCCCGCAGGAGGCCGAGACCATGTATCAGACGCACTGGGGTCTGCGTGAGTCGCCGTTTCGCGGCGGCGTCGATCCAGCTTCGTTTCATCAGAGCCCCACGCACGAGGAGGCCTTGGCCCGGCTGAGTTTTCTCATCGAGCAGCGCCGCCGGCTGGGGCTTCTGGTTGGCCCGCCCGGCAGCGGCAAGTCGCTGTTGCTCGAGGTGTTTGCGGATCAGCTTCGCCGTCACGGGGCCCCGGTGGCCAAGTTGAGCCTACTGGCGGTCGAACCGGCTGAAATGCTCCGAATGCTGGCCGACCAATGGGGACTTGCGCCCGAGCCCTCGGCGTCGACGGGCGCGCTCTGGCGGGCGATCGGCGATCGCCTCACCGAGTACCGGTATCAGCAACTCGAGACGGCCGTCTTGTTGGATGACGCGGACGAGGCCAATCGCGAGGTGTTGGAGCACGTCGCCCGGCTCGCCCGGTTCGATCCGTCTCCCGACATGCGGTTGACGATCGTCCTGGCCGGCCGGAACGCAGGCATGGCCCGGCTCTGGCCGCCGCTACTGGAACTGGCCGATCTGAGGATCGACTTGGAGCCGTGGCAGCGGGCGGACACCGAGGAGTTTGTCGGCGCGATCCTCAACCAGGCCGGCTGCACCGCGCCGGTTTTTGCAGGCCCCGCCCTGGAACGGCTCCATGAACTGGCGCACGGCATCCCGCGCCGCGTCTCCCAACTGGCCGATCTCTCGATGCTCGCCGGCGCCGGCGCGAACCTCGACCAGATCGACGCCGGCGTGGTCGAATCGGTCTATCAGGAGCTTGCGATCTAGGGCGTTTTTTTCACCAAGGCGTAGGGTGGATCAAGCAAACCAAGGCGGTGGTGGGCTTCCATCGCGGCAATGCGTCCTGCAAATCGACAGAGCGTGAATCATCGCTGATTGGTTTGCGAAGCCCCACCATCTATTTGCGACGTCGACCCACCCTCCGGTGAGAATTGCGATCTAGGCGTCGTCGCGCGGCACCTTGTCGCCGTCGATCAGTTCCAGCAGCTTCGAGATGCAGAGCTTGTTCATGCTCGTGTGATGGGTGAAGGCCTCGTCCCTGAGGGCCTGATGGAGCGTCTTCGGCAGGCGGACGGTAATCACCCGGGTCGGCTCCGTGTCCGGCAAGTCACTCTCGCGAAGCTTCTTGAGCGTTCGCAGAATCTCCTGATAGGTCTCCGAGCGTTCGAACGCCGCGAGCGACTCCGGCGTGGTAAAGACGTTTCGCACGACTCCCTTCGGGCTAAGAACGTCACGGTAGAAGGCGACCCAATCGGCCTGCTGGGCGAGGAGTTGTTCCGCTGTTTGCTTGACTTCCGCTTCCTGCTCGATCGTAACCACAGTGTTTCCATCCAATCGCTGAGTTTGACTGTTCCCGGGCCATCTCCGCGGCCCTCGGTTTGCGGAAATCATGGGAAGTCGTCAAGTCCGCGACGGATGTGCTTGCACTGCAAGCAGTTGCGGCACAGCTTGCAATGTGCCCTCAAAAAAGACACCGATGCACAGTCGATGGGCAGCGATCCAGTTGCCCAAAGCTTGAGCAAGCCGCCGAGTCGTATTTCCTAAAGTGTCCACTCGAAACGGCCGATAACCGCTTGTTTTTGAGCCGGCGGGCAATGCTCTGCTACGATCGCTTATCGGCCGCGTTGGGATCAAGGGCGCGGGCGAGTTCCGCGCCGAGAAAGACCACAACGCTCGCGTAGTAGAACCACACCATGATGGCGATGAACGAGCCAACCACGCCGTAGACGCTGTAGCGATTGCTGATGACTAAGGACGCCAGAAAGTGCTGGCCAATCTGCCAGACAATCGCCACAAACAGCCCCCCGCAGAAGGCGTCCCGCCAGCGAACCGGTAGCCGCGGTATCGTCTTGAACACGAGGGTCATCAAGAGGCTGTTGCCGACGATGAGCGAGAGCCATTGGATCACGGGCCACGTGTTCAACGGCAAGCCGGCGACGAGGTTCCTTGCGCCCGAGAGAAACATGTTGGCCACGAAGAGCACCATCAGAAGCGCGCCAACTCCCAGAAGCATCAGGAAGGCGACGATCCGTTGGTAAATGATGCCCCAGATCGCTCGGAGCCAGCTCTCCGAACCTTGCTCGGGGGCCTTCCAGACCTCGTCGAACATCGACTCGAGTTGGACGAAGATCGCTAAGCCGGCCACGGCCAACACGAAGACGCCAACGGGGCCGCTGACGAACGCCTGGTCCTTCACCCCGGCCAACAGGTCCTGAAGCTGGCTGGCAAACCAAGGCCCCAACTGCGTGCGCACTAGGTCGAGCGTCTTCTCCTGTTGGTTCTTGGCCTCGCCAGAGAACCGCGCGATCATGCCGAGCACCGCGACCAGCGTCAGGCACAGTGGGAACAACGAGAACGCCGCATAGTAGGCTAGCGCCGCGCTGTGCAGCGAGCCGTGATCGCTCGACCAGCGGCGGACGCTGGTCCTTAGCGCGGGCCACAATCGCCACAGAATCCAACGCACGGTCGCTCCTTGTTGGCGAATCGTTGTCTCGCAATAGGCAGGCTAAACCGGTCACCGTCCGACGGCGGGATCGATCCGCCTGCGTCTTCCGAACGCCCAAGCCGGTCGGACGGCAGACAGCGCAACGCGGTCTTCCAAGTTGGGTCGGAAGATCGTCAGAATCAACAGTGGCAGATACCAGGCGACCCAGAGCCCCCCTTGATCCGCGTGCCAGAACTGGGTGCCCAGCATGACGGCGGCGGAACAACTCAACAGCGTGCCGAGGTTCTTGTGGGGAGGCCAAATCGCCAAGCCGGCTGAAATGACAACGAAGAGCGCCACCACGGGAATGCGGTACTCCGGCTGCCAGAACTGCCAAATGCCCGTCGGCTTGACGCCGAAGGGATTCCGCCAGCCGAACATCTGTCGCAGTTGCTCGCCGAAGGTCCCGAGTTCCGGCGAGAAGAACAGCAGAGCGACGATCAGCACGGCCAAGGAGATCACCACGCCGGCACCGAAGCGGACCGCGCCTCGCCACCAATAGAATCCGAACCAAAGCGGCAGCAGGAAGAGCGGGTAGTAGATCAACCCGGCGGCGAGCCCCAGCACGAGCCCGGCGACCAACGGGCGACGATAAGCCGCAATGGCCCAGAGCAGCAGCATGGCTGGCAGCACATGGTCCATCTGGCTCGTCAGTTGGCTTGTCGAAAAACTCAGGAGGTAGAGCGTGGCCGCGGCGGCGCCGGTTTGAATGCTGCCGAAGTGCCGCAGGCCGATCCAAACCATGCCGGCCACAACGGCCAGATGGGCCAGGATCGTCACCGTCCGGGTCTCGGCGGCAATCGCCGGGGCCACGCGCGGCGGCGACGGGTTCGCTCGATCACCCGAAACCATCGCGCGATCGCCCAGTTCGGCCAACCGATAGAATGGTTTGTAGCCTGGACTGCGCGTTTCGGTGACGCCCTGATTGGCGAGCAGATATTCCAGTCGTTCGTTCGGGCACGTAATCACATTGGTCATCAGGAAGACGAGCAAGGCGGCGCCGGTGAACGTCAGCCCGCTCGAAGACAGGTTCGGTTCCAGCAACGGCCGGCGGACCATCATCGGATCCAAGAGGAGGCGGATCAGGAAGAAACCGCCGACGGCAAACAGCCAGATATAGCCTGCCTGGACCAATTGCGCGGAAATCTGGCGGTGATGGACCGGATCGGCCGCCACGATTCCCCAAGCCCGCATCAGTTCGGTCGATTGCCAGAGCAGCCCGTGGTAAATCAGCAAGAACCCCGGCGAAAAAGCGATCAGGGCGACAAGGTCCAGGTTCCGCACGCTCCAGAAGCGATGGAACTTGAAGTAGATGCCGATCATCATCAGGGCCGAGACATAGGCCCAGGTGGTCGGATTCAGCTTGTAGCCGAAGAGGACTTCCTGCATGAATTCAAGATACACGCCGGGGGGGAGTTTTCAAGGCCCCCTGAGCGTGCCGACGTGCCGCAATCCTGTCGGCGGCGGTCATTCACCTTGCCCATTCTAGGCAATCCAAAGAGCCTTCCAGTGCGCCGCCGGGCCGCGAGGATGCGGGCATGAGACCTAAATTCTTCGGTGAGCCATCTTGACATCGCAGCATAAATCGCTATTTTTACCTAAATCATTAGGTGAGCTTGGGTGAATGGGCACCGATTTGCTGGAATCAACGATGGACGAAACGACGCCCAGTGGCCGCGAAATGGACATCCTGAAGGTGCTTTGGGAGTTGGGGCCGGCCAGCGTGCGAGACGTCTGCCGGCGGATGTGTCCCAACCACGAGTTGGCCTTCAACACCGTGCAAACGCTGCTGCGGATCATGGACGACAAGGGCCTCGTCTCGCACAAGCGGCAGGGCCGGACGTTTATCTATACGCCCCGCTACAGTCGCGATCGGGCCACCTCCAGCTTCCTTGCCAGAGTGTTCGACGGCGCCGTCGATCAACTCGTGCTGAGCATGATTAGCACGGTCGATCCCGGCTCGAACGAATTGAAACAGATCGAGAAGATTGTTGCCGACGCCCGTCGTCGCAAACAGCGCGAAAACGAGTCGTAGGGTGCGCGAAACGCACTGAACAATAGGAGCCTTACGATGCCGTCGAGCGAATCTCTCTCTTGGTGGCTGGGCTGCTCGGCCCTTTCGAGCTTGGCCATCCTGACGCTGGGCAGCATCGCCACGCTGTTGGCGCGCCAGCCGGCGCGGCGGTTGCGGATCATCGAGTTGAGTTTAATCGGCTGTCTTTTCGCTCCGATGCTCAGCGCGCTGCCCGGTTATCCGCGATGGGCCATTTTGCGGCCGGCGGTGGCGACTCGCGATGCAGCGGCTGATGGTGCTCAATCGCGTGTTCTTTCGAACCCAGCAACGGGCCGACCGACGGAAGACGGCTCCCTGGCTTCGGGCGACGTTCGCCTCGCGCCGGGCGAGGCGGCCACGATGGCACAGGCTCCGGCGGCCGAGCCGGCAGCCGTGCCGGGGCAGTTCTCCTTTGATGTCGGC